>NZ_JAKMSX010000012.1:0-31971 GCF_025772865.1 Campylobacter sp. CNRCH_2014_2452 | reverse complement strand
TAAAATTTCTATCATAGAAATTTTATATTCAACTGGAGTTGCATCATCTTTAGCACTATGATAACTTGTATAAATAATATTTTTATTCTTTTGAGCTTGTAAGATCAAATGATCTTTATTAAGTAAAGCTCTTATTAAATAATTTTCATCAGCAAAATAATAAGGTGAGTTTGGGTTTTTGCGTGTCCAATGGGTTTTAATGATTCCATATAATATAGTATTTGATGTTTTAAGTATATGGTCGTATCCTTGAATATCTCTGCCTACAATATAATGCAATGGAGGCAATGCAGCACCTGAATTATCTATCACTCCATCTACATACCAAGGAGCTATTTTAGCACACATTAATGCCACTAAGCCACCATATGATCCTCCCCCGTAAATTTTAGGTAAAGATTTAAATTGAGGATAATTTTTCATTATATCTTTTAAGGCATTGATATGATCGATTGCAGGCATAATGGCAAAATTATTATACTCATTGTTGGGTGGGATAAAAGAACGCGAAAGACTAACTCGATAATTTACATCTAATAATTTTTTCTCTTTTAAATTGGTGATAGTATTATATAAATAATCATAATGCATATGGGCATTATTGGTATCTAATTTACTTGATGGAATTTTGAAATTTTCTAAAACTTCTTTCAAAAAAGGTAAATCATCTTCCATAAAAGTAGTAGTTGCGCTATATTTGTCCACATCAGAAACTCTTTGGCAAAAACAATGATAAAATACATTTACAGCTACTACATCAAATTTTTTAGCTATAAATTTTCTATAACTTTCTAGAAAATGTATATTTGCATTTGCTCCATATCCACCTATGATAAAAACAATAGCTTTCATTTGCTTACTATCATCATAAGTGATTCTATATTCTAATTTACTTTCTCTTTTTATATTTAATTCTACATCATCACAAGAGTCTATGAAATAGGTTTGATTTATGAGCATGCTAAGCCTTTTAGAAATTTTGATTAATTATATCATCAAAATTTCTAAATAAATAAAAATTATCCAAAAGCTCCATTTAAATAAGCTTTTGTTTTTTCTTCTTTAGGATTTTCAAAAAATTCCTTGCTCTCTCCAAATTCTACAAGTTTGCCTAGATGAAAAAATGCAGTATAATCAGCCACGCGCTTACCTTGTTGCATGTTATGCGTTACCATGATCATAGAAAGATTATGACTTAATTCTTTAATAAGCTCTTCTATAACGCTTGAAGATATGGGATCAAGCGCTGAAGTTGGTTCATCTAAAAGTAATAATTTTGGCTTTATGGCCAAAGCTCTTGCAATACAAAGGCGTTGTTGCTGACCACCTGAAAGTGCTAGAGCATTTTGTTTTAGTTTGTCCTTTACCTCCTCAAAAAGCCCTACTTTTTTAAGACAATCTTCCACTAAAGCATCTTCTTCATCTTTGTTTTTAATCATCCCATGGAGTTTTGGAGCATAAGAAATATTATCATAAATGCTTTTTACAAAAACATTAGGTTGTTGAAATACCATTCCAACTTTTTTTCTAAGCACGACTAAATCTTGATTTTTAACATCTTTTCCATCAATCTCAACAAGACCATCGATTTTTGCTATTTTGTCATTCATCCTATTAAAACAACGCAAAAATGTGGATTTTCCACAGCCTGAAGCACCTATTAAAGCTGTGATTTTATTTTTTTGAATTTCCATATTAATATCAAATAAAGCTTGTTTTTTACCATAAAATAAATTTAGATTTGTTGTTTTTGCTATCATTTTAATTTTCCTTGAAAATATCTTCTTAAAAGTATTGCTGCTAAATTTAAAATTACCAAAAGAGATAAAAGCACTATAATCCCTGCTGCTGTTCTTTCTAAAAATGCACGCTCTGGCATAGCTGACCATGAAAAAATTTGAGCAGGTAAAACACTTGTTGGCGCAAAAACACTATTTGCCACATCAGGTATAAAAGCTATCATACCTATAATCATCAAAGGTGCGGTTTCGCCAATAGCTTGAGCTAAAGTTAAAATAGAACCTGTTAAAATCATAGGCATTGCCAAAGGTAGCATAATGCCTTTTATCATTTGAATTTTAGTCATGCCTAAAGCATATGCTGCATTTTTCATATTAACATCCACACTTTTTAAGGCAGCTTTAGTTGAAACAATAATAATAGGTAAGCTCATAATAGCCAAAGTTAATCCTCCAACTAAAGCACTAGAACGAGGCATCCCAAAAAGATTAATAAACACTCCAAGTCCTAAAAGTCCAAATAAAATACTAGGAATACTTGCAAGGTTATTAATACACACTTCTATAAAATGCGTAAATACATTTTGCGGAGCAAATTCTTCTAAATAAATAGCTGCTCCAACTCCTATTGGGATGCTTACAACCATACATACTATCATCACAAGTAAAGTTCCAACCACAGAAGCAAAGATTCCTGAATTTTCAGGTGATTTAGAATCTCCATTAAGGAAAAAATTTGTGTTAAAACTTAGTTTGATTTCTTGCTTTTGAACTAATTCATCAACTAAAGTTTTTTGTTCATCGCTTAGTTTATTGTAGTTTTTTTTCATATATTGATCAACTTCAGAATTTGCTAAAAGCCAAGATTTTTCTTTGATTTGACCTGTTCTTATTTTCCTTTGTTCAGCACGCGATAAAAGCTCATATGAAGGGCTATTTCTATCAGCCTGGGCATAAATGTAAGTTTGCTTAAAAGCTCCTATCCCAAGATATCCTACGCTTGATAAAAAAATACAAAGAAAAATAAGGTTTATATAAAGCCCCATTTTACAGAATCTTTTGAAATTTTTTGAAGCTTTTTTTCTTTGTTTAAAAAGTTTTTTCATAAATTTTTCCTTTTATGGAAGCGATTTATCAAATAAACGCTAAAAATATTAATGATTAATGTAATAATAAAAAGCACAAGCCCTAAAGAAAATGCACTTAAAGCTAAAGAACTATCAAAAGCTTGATCACCGCTTAATGCTTCTACTATTTTTACAGTCACTGTTGTCATATCTTCTAAAAAATTCATTGTTAAATTTGGACGCAATGAAGCAGCCATAACAACAATCATTGTTTCACCTAAAGCTCTTGAAAGTCCTAAAAGACAAGCTGCAACTATACCTGGCATTGCTTCTGGTAAAATTACTGCAAAAACGACTTCTTTTTTAGTCATACCTAAAGCATAAGCTCCGTTTATCCTTTTTAAACTTACAGCTTCAATGCAATCTTGTGAGAGTGAAGCCACTATAGGAACTATCATAATACCCATGATAAAACCTGCACCTAGGGCACTTTGAAAACTAGCTTCTATACCAAAAAGAGAAAAAAACCACACTATAAAAGGAGCTACCACTATGGCTGCGAAAAATCCAAAAACTACAGTAGGAATTCCTGCTATGATTTCTAAAATAGGTTTTAAATAGTTTTTAGATTTTTTACCTGCAAATACTCCAAGATAAATAGCACACATTACACCTAAAGGTAAGGCTGTTAGCATTGCTATTAATGAAATATAAAAAGTTCCCCAAAATAAACTCAAAGCACCAAAAACCCCATGCTTGCTACTTCCATCAGCACCTACAAATGCAGCATCTGCTGCCCACTGACTTGAGAATAAAAAAGTAAATACGCTTTCTTTTTGAAAAAATTTTAATGCCTCTATTAAAATAGTTAGCATAATAGCAAAGCTTACTACTACGCTAATAAAAGCACAAAGAAAAAGCGTTAATTTTATTATTTTTTCTTTTATCAATTTTTCATCCTAAAAATTAAAAAACTTTCCCTGCTTTAACAAGCTCATCAGTTAATAAACCTTTTTCTTCTATATGTTTTTGGGTTTGTTTTAAAGTTTTTTCATCCAAAGGAACTAATCCTATTTTTTCTAATTCTGCTCCGCTTTTAGCTAAATCATCACTCATATAAATTTTTGCAAATTCAAATACTTCTGGATTTTTCTTAGCATTCATATATATAAACAAAGAACGAGCTAGTTTATATTTTCCTTCGGAAATATTTTTCTCATCAGCTTTTACACCATCAATATCAACTGCATTAATCTTATCATCATTGCTAGCTAAAAATCCGTATCCAAAAAGCCCAAAAGCTTCTTTATCAACAGAAAGTTTTGAAACAATTAAATTATCGTTTTCTCCACTTGGTATAAATGCTCCATCTTGGCGTATAGTTTTATATGCACCTTTATATTCAGGAATTTTTTTAGAAATATCTACCATTACAAGTTCTTCTATACTATCTCTTGTTCCTGAACTTGATGGAGGGCCATAGATTGTAATTTTTCTATTTGGTAGATTTTTATTGATTTGTTGCCAATTTGTATAAGGATTTGGGACTAATTTTCCATCTTGTGGAATTTCTTTGGCCAAAGCTAAAAATAACTCATGTAAGCTTATATTTAATGGAGCATTGATTTTATTTTGAGCTAAAACTATGCCATCATAACCTATCATAATCCCGACTATATCACTCACACCTGATTTTTTACAAGTTTCAAATTCACTTGGCTTGATTGCTCTTGAAGCATTAGAAATATCAGTAATTCCCTCGCAAAACACTTTAAAACCACCGCCTGTGCCAAGACTTTCAACTATAGGTGTTTTTGTATTTTTTATAGAAGCATACTCTTCAGCAACAAAAGAAGTAAAAGGATAGACAGTAGATGAACCTGCTATTTTTAATTCTGCTGCGTTTAAACTAACAAAGGTAGCCACACTTAAAGCCAAAAGTTTTTTCATTTTTTCTCCTTGTTTTAAAAAAGTAATGAAAATTTAAAAAAACTTGGAAACATTTTGGATACATGTATTTTTTGATATAATTTTATATGCTAAATGTTATTTTGATAGAAGATGATAAAGATTTAAATGAGTTAATTAGTTTAAGACTTAGTCAAGAAAATATAAAAATTTATAATTATTTTGATTTTTTTGACTTAGAAACCTTTCTAGATACAAATGAAATAGACTTAATCATCATGGATAGAAATTTACCAAGTGGCGATAGTGTAGAGATGATAAAACAATTAAGAAAAAAAGGTTATATGGAGCCTGTGATTTTTCTTAGTGCAAAGACTTTACAAAAAGATATTTTAGAAGGTTTTGAGCAAGGCTGTGATGATTATATATGCAAACCTTTTGATTTTAATGAACTTTTATTTAGAATCAAAGCCGTAACTAAAAGAAATAAAACTCCAAAAGAACAAATTTCTTATCAAGATTTTACTTTATATATAGAAGAAAGAAAATTAATTTATCAAACAAATACATTTGAAAATTTATCAACCCTAGATGTAGAATTACTCAAGTGTTTTTTTAATCACAAAAATCAACTTCTAAGCCGTCAATTTTTAAGTGAGCAGGTATGGAAAAATGACACAACAAGCGATAAGACAATCAATACGGCTATTTTAAGATTAAAACAAAAAATTCCACAAATTAAAGAAAATATCATTTCAGTGCGCTCGGTGGGTTATAAATTGTGTTAAAAATCAGAAATTTTTTTGCTTTATTTTTTATATGTTTTTGTATATTTTTTATAGGATTGTTTTATTTTGTTAATGAGCAATATATAAACAACACTATAAAAAGCACTTATGAGCAAAAATTAAAAACCTTGAATGATACATTAAAATTTAGCATTATAAAAACACTCAATACAAACAACATTCAAGAATTTTCTCAACAAACAAGAGCAGATTTTATCATCAAAAAAGATGGAAAAACCATCTCATCTTTAGATGATTTTGATTTTTTTAAAAATCAATTTAATGCAGATTTTACACATGAATTTTTTAATAATAAAGAAATTTATTATAAAGCTTATCAATATGAAGGATATAAATACATCATCATTGTTTATCCAAAAATAAACGCAAAAATACAAGATTTTTGGATAAAAAATATTTTGATTTTTTTACTTTTTTTAGCAGTATTAACTGCAATATATATTTTTATATTTAACTTTTTTAAAAAATACTTTCAAGAATTACTTTTGTTTATTAAAAATATAAAGAGTCAATCAGAATTTCATTTTACAAAGAACTTTTTTTATGATTTAAATTCTTTAAATTTAAGATTATTAAAAATAAAAAAGTTATTTTATGAGAAAGAATTACAAAATAAAAAACAAGCCAAAAAAATTAAAATGAAAAACACTCAACTTTCAAATTTAATCAGCGCTATTTCACATGAGTTAAAAAATCCTTTAAGTGTTATAAATTTAAGTTTGCAATCTTTAGAAAAAGAACATAATGATGAAACTATGAGAAAATTTATGCTTGAAAAAATTCACAAGCAAAGTGTAAAAATCAACCAACTAACACACAAACTAAATTTTGTTTTTAATTTAAATATAACATCTTTAAATGAAGAAAATTTTGATTTATATGCTTTAAGTAAAAATATTGTTGAAAATTTTAATGAAAGCAGGATTAAAATTCAAGGAGAGCAAACTTTCATAAAAGCAGATTCTTTTCTCATTGAGCAAGTTATTATTAATCTCATTAGCAATGCACTAAAATATAGTCAAAAAGATATTTTTATTGAAGTTAAAAACCAAGAATTTACTATACAAGATCAAGGCATAGGCATAGAGGAAAAATATTTAAAATTAATCACAAAAAAATTTTATAAAATCAATACTAGCCAAAACAATTCTTTTGGACTAGGATTGTTTTTAGTTAAAAAAATACTCACTTTACACAAAAGTTCTTTAAAAATTCAATCTAACCCACAAAAAGGCAGTGTTTTTTCTTTTAGTATAAAAAATACAAAATAATTTTTTTATTATTAATATCTTTTTAATAAAACTATATTAATATAATAAAGCAATAACACTTAAAGGAGAGAAAATGCTTTCAAAAGAAGTAGTAGCTTTATTAAATGAGCAAATTAATAAAGAAATGTATGCAGCAAATTTGTATTTGAGTATGAGTTCATGGTGCTATGAGCATAGTTTTGATGGTGCAGGGGCGTTTTTGTTCGAGCATGCAAGAGAAGAAAGTGATCATGCTAGAAAACTCATCACTTATTTAAATGAAACTGATTCTAAAGTAGAATTAAAAGAAGTTAAAAAACCTGATAGTGATTTTAAATCATTGCTTGATGTATTTGAAAAAACTTTTGAGCATGAGCAAAGTATCACTGCTTCTATTAATAATCTTGTAGATTTTATGCTTTCAAGTAAAGATTATTCTACTTTTAATTTTCTACAATGGTATGTAAGCGAACAACACGAAGAGGAAGCGCTTTTTAGAGGTATAGTAGATAAAATCAAACTCATAAGCGATAATGGTAATGGCTTATATATGGTAGATCAATACATCAAAAGTCTGACTAATAAATAATTTTTAGCTTCCATAAATTTGGAAGCTAAATATCTTTTAATTTAAAAGAATTCTTGCAAAATAAAAGTAAATTTGCTAAAATACTTTTTATTTAAAAGGATTTTTATGCAAATGAATGAAATTACTGATAAATTAAAATTTATACTCCAAAAAGAAGGAATAAAAAACGCCAAAGATTCTGATGTAGCTAAGATGCTAAATATCAATCCTGATACTTTTTATAGTATGAAATTTAGAAATTCTATACCTTATAAACAAATACTTCATTTTTTAAATGAGAGAAATATTAATATCAATGCGTTTTTTTATGAAGATTCCCTTGAGAGTAATACTCCAACACTTGATCTAAACTATAATGTTTTAAAATATTATGATGTTAATGCTTCTATGGGAGGTGGAGCTTTAAATGATAATGTAAGTTTTTCAGAAGTGATTATAGATGAAAAACTAAGTGATTTTTTTGGCTCTAAAGATTGTGATATCATCCCATGTATAGGCGATAGCATGGAGCCTGAAATCAAAGATGATTCTTTGTGTTTAGTAGATAAAAGCAAAAGCTTTAAAGAAGGTGGAGTTTTTGCAGTAAATACCAGAGATGGTTTATTTATCAAACAAATTTTTAAAAGCAATAAAGGCGGAGTTTATTTACACTCTTTTAACCTAAGTTATGCGGATGTTCATTATCAAAATGGAGACTTTTTAATTGTAGGTAAGGTAGTAGGGACTATTAGTAGAATTTAATATTTAGCAAATAACTTCTTTTTCTATATGATAATTTTTATTATTTAAATTAATAAAAAGTTAATAAATTATATTTTTAAGTTAATTTTTATTAAAAAATAGTCAAAATTATGTTTTAAAAGTTAATAGATAATAAATAAGAGTGTTTTTATCTTTTAACAAAACTACATGAAAGGGAAGTTATGAAACATAAACTAGCTAAAGTCGCCACTTATGCTTGTTTAGCATTGGGCATTAGTTTGACTACACAAGCTTTTGCTTCTTCAGAGCCTAGAACCCTTGATGGTTATGTGGCTCAAGAAGATGCATTTTTTGATTATCTTTATAAAAATCACCCTATTTTTAAATATGAAAAAGAAGGGCGTTTAGTGGGTAAATTTACCCATAGTGATAGAACTGAAAATTGGGTTGTAAATCAAAATGGAGCTAAATTTGCTGCCGAGCATGATTTAAAGCAAGCCTCTATTACCTATCGTTTGCCTTATGAATCTTTTTTGGATTTTCCAAACAAATTTGTGGGTCCAAAAAAATGTGGCGAATGCCATCCTGCTCAATATGCTTCTTGGGAGCGCTCTCGTCATGCAAAAACCGTGCGTTTTCCACATGAAATGGAAGAAGTTGGTGGAGCTGAAGGTTTGAAAAAACCTATGTATAATTCTCAAGCTACTATTTTACCCGATGGAATTTATCCAAATGATGTTTATGCTCTCATTGGAACACCAAGAACAAAATATGGTTTTATAGATAGATGGCTTGTGCGTGGAACTTACCATGTTGAAGATGGAAATTTGAGTGATTTAAGTGGTAAATTAACCGCTGGAGGCAATCAATTTTCAAGACTTTGGAGTGAGTTTTTAACCCCTGAAATGGCACAAAAAATAGCTGTATTTGCACCTGGTTTTCCTACTAAAATGGAAGATTTTGGAGGAAATGGCTCTCAAGTATGGGGAACAAACTCTTATGCTGCAACCTATAAAGAAAAAGCGGTTTTCCAACCTGCTACTGCGTATTGTGAAACCTGTCATACTTTTAAATTTGACTTTAAAAGCAAGGAAGAATTTTACAAAGCACTGGGTAATCCAAAAGAACTTCAAAAACATACCATCTCAAAAGGTATTACTTGCGAGGAATGCCATGGGGCTGGAGCACATCTTTATGGAGCAAGAGGTGCAGGCATGCCATCAAATTGTGAAAGATGTCATCAAAGATTTTCATATAATGAAACCGATGCTAAAATCAATCCTAGAAAACCTTTCAACGCATATTTTAAATCAAGTTGCCCTGCGTGTGGAACAGAAGGTGCTCAAATGTATTCTTCAGCACACTACGATAAGGGTATGAGATGTAATACTTGTCATGATCCGCATGAAGTAACTTTTAATGATTGGAAAAGCGGTTATACTAAAACAAAACTTAAAAAAACTTGCAAAGATTGTCATGAAACTCAAGCAAGCTTTTTCAAAAAAGGTGGAATTCACGCAAAAGATAACTGTACAGCTTGTCACATGCCAAACATGATGAGTTGTGAAAACTTTGGAGCAGTTCAAAACCCTGATAAAGGTGGATTTGATAATGTTAGAGCTTCACATATTTGGAATATCAAAGTAGATAAAACCGCAAAAACACTTAATCCACCAGAAGGCAAAGAAAGATCGCCTAAAGTTGGTGGCTGGACCATAGCTAGAGATGATGAAGGTAGATTTTTCCTTGATTTAATGTGGAGTTGTGGTAGAACTAGTTTTAGTGATATTAACCTAATGGGTCCTGGTGCAAGTGGTTGTCATAGTCCTGTGCAATCAACCTTACCTGAAAAACTTCACTTTAGCAATCAAGAAATGATTTATGATAAAGTAATGCAGTGGCAAAACCCTGTTAAAGAAGGCTATGAGAAAATTAGAAAAGGCATAGCAAATATTGATAAAACTTTTGCTGAAAAAAATAAACTTTCAATAGAGCAAAAATCAAAAGTATTAAGCCTAACTAATCAAGCTCAAGCCATAGCTGATAGACTAGAAAAAGATGGTTCTTGGGGTGTTCATGGACCTGCTTATTCTAAGAAAATCATAGAAGAAGCTTTAATTTATATCCAAGAAGCACAAAATATCCTAAATGGTAAATAAAAACAAAGGAAGAATGAAAAATTCTTCCTTAAAATAAGGAGCTAGTCTTGAAAAATTTAATTACTCGACTTTTTATTGTGCTTTTTACTCTTTTTATGCCATCAGGATTTATTTTTGCTGAGGCTAATGGAGAAATAGGCTCAATAGAAGGTGTAAAAAGCATTAGCTTAGCACAAGCTCAAGAAATGCTAGATCAAAACAATACTTATTTTTTTGATGTCAATTCAGAGCAAGATAGACAAGCTAATGGTTATATACCTAATTCCATATCAACCTATGTGGAAAATTGGCAAAATTTATTACCTAATGATAAAAATGCAAATTTAGTATTTTATGGTTTAAATCGTTTTAGATTTGAAGCTTCTCAAGCAGCTGCAGTTGCTATAGAACTTGGCTATAAAAACTCTGTTGTAATGCTTGATGGTATAGAATCATGGGTAACTTCAGGTAGAAAAGTTGAAAAAATAGACACAGTTAAATGGGAAAAAGCTAAAGAAATTATCGAATTTAAAGACACTATCCACTCAAGATTTAAATTTAGCAATACCCCATCTTGTCGTGATTGTCATGCTCAAAAAGGTAAAGGCATTAGAGCTGATATTGCAGCAAATAAAAACTTAATCAATCAAAAATGTGCAACTTGTCATGAAAAAGCAAGCAATGCTTTAGCAAAAAGCGCTCATGGAGTAGAAAAGTTCTTACCCGCTCAAGATATGCAAAAGAAAAAAGAAAAACCATCTTGTGCGACTTGTCACTCTATTCATATTACCCCAAAACATTCAGGAATTTATTCACAAAAACAATTAGTCGATCAAAAATGCGCACAATGCCATAAACAAAAAAGTGCAACTTTTCATATGACTTTCCATGGTAAAGGCATGATATTAAGTACACCGGGTGAAACTCCAAGTGTTGCTACTTGTTCTGATTGTCATGGCAAACACAATATTTTAAAATCAAGTGAAAGAAGCTCAACCCTCTCGCCAATTAACCGTGTTCAAACTTGTAAATCATGCCATCCAAATGCAAATGAAAATTTCGTAAATTGGATGGCACATGCTGATCATAGCGATGGTGAAAAATATCCTGGATTACATGGTGCTTATATATTCATGACTATTTTGGTCATTTCTGTATTTGTTTTCTTTGGAGCCCATACTATACTTTGGTGCTTGCGTTTAATTACTATGCGTATAAAATATCCTAAAGAATGGAAAGAAGCAAGAAAAGCGGCACATGAAGATAAAGTAAGAGTAAGAAGATTTAGCACTTTCCATAGAATTCAGCATTTTTTTATGGCAGCTAGCTTTTTGGGTCTTGCATTCTCAGGCTTACCGCAAAAATTCTATGATTCAGCATGGGCTAAACCTATGATTGATTTAATGGGTGGAGATATCATTAACGCAGCAACCATACATCATATTTCAGCCATAGTAATGTTTGCAGTATTTTTCTCTCACATTGGAGAAATCATCATCGTAAATTGGAAACGCCGTGATGTAGCAAGGGATCCAATAACTGGCAAAATAAGCTTTATGAAAGTTTTAAAAGCTACTTTTGGGCCTGATTCTTTAATGCCAAATTGGCAGGATTTTAAAAATATGAAAGATCATTTTAAATGGTTCTTTGGTTTCGGACCAAGACCGCAATTTGACCGCTGGACTTATTGGGAAAAATTTGACTATCTAGCAGTATTTTGGGGTATGTTTATCATTGGTATTTCAGGGCTTATTTTATGGTTTCCTGCTTTCTTTGGTAAATTTTTACCAGGTGAAGCAATCAACTTAGCAACCCTACTTCACTCTGATGAAGCTTTACTTGCTACAGGATTTATTTTTGCAATTCACTTCTTTAATACGCATTTTAGAGCAGATCGCTTCCCTATGGATATGGTGATTTTTTCAGGAAGTATTAGCGAAGAAGAGATTAAACAAGAAAGAAATGTATGGTATAAACGCTTAAAAGAAAGTGGAAAATTAAGCACTTTATATGAAAATAAAAGTAACTTCAAAGCATATCAATGGCTAGCTAAACTTGCAGGATTTGCAATGCTAATCACTGGCTTAGTATTTTTATTTTTAATGCTTTATACTTTCTTTAACACTATCTTATAACCTTATTCGCTATAATAGCGAATAAGGACTTTTTCTAATTTTTTCAAGGATTTTAAATGTTTAAAACAATACTCTCACTTAGTTTTTTAAGTATTTTTTTTATAGCTTGTTCTAATGAAGAAAAACTTGATTCTAATTTAATCTCAAGCGGTACACAATTTTCTAAAGAAAATTTACAAAAAGCAAATGATTTAGATAAAAAATCTTATGAAGAAATAGCCTATTTATTTAAAGATAATACAAATATAAAAAGTGATGATAAAAACATTTTAATCATTTTTAGCGCAAATCACTGCTTATATTGTGATAAATTAAAAGAAGAAATTAAAAATGATATAAAAATACAAGAACTTATAAAAGACAAATACAGCTCATATTATATAAATATAAGCTATAAAAAAATTCATACATTTTATAAAAACCATAAAAGTGACTTAAGTACAGCTGAACTTTCTAGTATTTATGATATAGTAGCCACCCCTACTATTGTAATTTTAAACAAAAATAGCCAAACTTTGCTAAATTATCCTGGTTTTATTAGCGCAAAAAGACTAAGCGCTACAATGGAGTTTTTAAATCAAAAAGAAAATCAAAATTTAGACGAAGCAACCATAGCACAAAAACTCATACATTTTTATAAAGAAAATAATATTTAAAGGTTAAAAATGCAGTATTTTTTTTCTTTTGCAATGAGTTTTTTACTAATGAGTATATATGCTATAGCTTGTGCTGTGGCAACCTTTATAGAAAATGATTTTGGTATTAGCGCAGCTAAAGCTTTGATTTATAATAATGCTTGGTTTGATATGTTGCATTTATTACTAGGTTTAAATTTAATCGGAGTGATATTTTATAACAAGCTTTTTCAAAAGAAAAAATACTCTATCTTGCTTTTACATTTATCTTTTATAGTGATTTTAATCAGTGCTGGACTTACTAGATATTTTGGCTTAGAAGGTGGAATGCATATAAGAGAAAATCAAAGCTCGAGTACCATAGTTACTAGAGAAGAATTTATAAAAATTACTGATTTTGATGCTAATGCTAGTTTTGAATTTCCTATTAGCTTTACCACGCTAACTCAAAAGCATTTTGAAAAAACTATTGACTTAAATGGCGAAAAATTAATCATAAGCTCTATCAAATACACTCCACAAAAAGACTCTATCACACCTGCTAGCTTAAAATTAAATATTAATTATCAAAAAGCAAATACACAAATAATCTTAAATCCAAATTTTACAAACAAACAAGCAGTGCATTTTAACTTACAGGGAAAAAATTTTACTATCAATTGGGGACCAAGAGAAATTAAGCTTCCTTTTGCATTACACTTAAAAGATTTTATACTAGAGCGTTATTTAGGCTCTATGAGTCCATCTTCTTACACTTCAAAAATTCAAATCATGGATGAGCAAAATAATATTAACTTAGATTATGATATTTTTATGAATAATGTTCTTGATTATGGTGGATATAGATTTTTTCAAAGCTCTTATGATCAAGATGAGCAAGGCACTATACTTTCAGTCAATAAAGATCCTGGTAAAATCCCTACTTATATAGGTTATACTTTATTGATTTTGGGATTTTTATGGGTTTTATTTGATAAAAACTCAAGATTTCATCGTTTAAGCATTTATTTAAAAAAAGGTCAAAGTTTTGTATTGTTTATTTTGCTTTTTGCAAATTTACAAACTCCACTTTTTGCACAAGAAGATAAAAATGAAATTTTAAATTTAATCTCAAATTTACAAAAAAATTCCTATGAACATTCTTTAAATTTTGCAAGATTACTTGTGCAAGATCATAATGGTAGAATCAAGCCTTTAGATACTTTGGCAATGGAGTTTGTTTATAAAATCACTCATAAAGAAAAATTTTTAAATCTTCACTATGATCAAATTTTTCTAGCAATGATGATTTATCCTAAAGAATTTAGAAAAATCAAAATGATAGCTACAAAAACAAGCAAGCTAAGAGAATTAATAGGCGCAGATATAAATGAAAAATACATAGCATTTGATGATGTGTTTGATAATGGGGTATATAAACTTAGTAATTATGTTGAGGAAGCTAACCGCAAAAAGCCCTCACTAAGAACTAACTTCGATAAAGATTTACTAGCCTTAGATGAAAAAATAAATCATGCATATTATATTTATAGCGGTCAAGCTTTAACTATTTTTCCTGATATTAATGAGCAAAGTTTAAAGTGGTATTCTCCGGTGCAAATTTTACCTTTTGCAAAAGAAGATGTAGAGCGTTTACAAATGCTTTTAGTTAGCTATTTTTTACAAGTTCGCAATGGTGTTGAAAATAATCAATGGCAAGATGCGAATGAAATTTTACAATCTTTAAAAGATTTTCAAAATCATTATGGAAGTAGTGTTTTACCGCCAAAAGAAAGATTAGATCTTGAAATACTGCTTAATCATTACAATATCTTTGATAATCTAACTTTTGTTTATATTAGCTTTGCGTTAGTGTTTTTCTTTTTAAGTTTTTATACTATATTAAAAAATATCTCTTTATCTACCTTTGTATATAGATTTTTTTACATTATTTTAAGTATATGTGTAATCATACATGCACTAGCTTTAATCATTCGTTGGTATGTAGGTGGGCATGCTCCTTGGAGTAATGCTTATGAAAGCATGATTTACATAGCTTTTGCTTGTGCGATAAGTGCTGTGGTATTTTTTAGAAAATCACTCTTGGCTTTATGTGGTGCGAGTTTTTTAGCAGGCATTTCACTTTTTGTGGCTCATCTTGGCTTTATGGATCCTCAAATTGGGAATTTAGTACCTGTTTTAAAATCATATTGGCTTAATATTCATGTTTCTATTATAACAGCAAGTTATGGATTTTTAGCACTTTGTTTTATTATAGGGATTTTGAGTTTAATTCTTTTTGCTTTAAGGGGTAAAAATAAAAATATAGATTTAAACATCATTAAATTACACTGTGTTAATGAAATGTCTATGATAATAGGGCTTGCAATGCTTACAATAGGAAATTTTTTAGGCGGAGTTTGGGCTAATGAAAGCTGGGGAAGATATTGGGGTTGGGATCCAAAAGAAACTTGGGCTTTGATTTCTATTGTAGTTTATACCATGGTATTACACTTAAGATTTATTTTTAAAGCTTATTTTATTTTTGTTTTTGCAAGTGCTAGTGTTTTAGCCTTTTATAGCATATTAATGACTTATTTTGGAGTGAATTTTTATCTTTCTGGGCTCCATTCTTATGCAAATGGTGACGCTTTTCCTATACCAACTTTTGTGTATGTTTTGATTGTGCTTAATTTTGTTTTAATTATTAACGCAGGAAGAAAAAGGGATTTAAATACGCCTAGTTTTTAAACTAGGCTTTGCTTTTTTCTATTTCTTGAAGTGCATGGATAAGATCTTTTAAATTTTCATATGGAATGTGAACTTTCCAATCTATTCCATTTTCTTTTTTCAAAGCCACACCTATACTTAAGACATCATTACTTCCTATACCATAAGGATTAGAAAGATTACAAAGGCTTATTTCTCCACTTTTACTACCATGTAATTCTATAGTTTTAAATATTTTTTTACTCATGTTTATCCCTAAAAGCTGTGATAATTTTTGCTTGAAATTTTAACCAATCTTTTTGAAGCATGATAGGAAAACCACCATAAACCCTAGCACCTTCTAAATTTTTAGTGACCCCGCCCCTTGCGGCTATGGTAGCAAAATCCCCTATTTCTAAATGTCCGCTTGTAGCACTTTGCCCACCCATGGTGACATTTTTACCTAAAATACTTGAGCCTGAAATTCCACTTTGAGCTACTATAAGACAATTCTCCCCTACTTCACAATTATGCCCTACTTGAACAAGATTATCAATCTTTGTGCCTTGCTTTATGATAGTGCTTTCAAAAACCGCTCTATCAATAGTCGTGCAAGCTCCAACTTCCACAAAATCTTCTAAAATAACATTCCCATTGTGATAAATCTTATAATGCTCGCCATTTTTTGTATGTGCATAACCAAAGCCATCGCTACCTATAACACAATTTGCTAGCAAATGGCATTTTTTACCTATTTTAGTGTCATTATAAATCACAACATTTGGATGGATTGTAGTATATTCACCTATACTTACATTATCGCCTATATAAGCTCCTGCCATTATCACTACATGATCAGCTATTTGGACATTTTCTCCAATATAAACATTTGGCATAATCTTGGCACTTTTAGCGATTTTAGAATTTTTCTTTTCACTAGAAATTAAAGGTTTAGCAAAAAGCTTACTTAAAAGCGCAAAAGATAAATGTGGATTATCAACAACTAATTTAACACAATCTTTTGAAACTAAATTTTCAAATTCTTTTGAGACCAATATAGCTCCAGCTCCACTACTTGCAATTTTTTTAGAGTTTTTTTCTCCATCGCAATAACTAAGTTCAGTAAAACTTGCATTATTTAATGAATTTAAAGCTGTAATTTCTATATCATCTCCGCAATATTCTATGCCTAAAAATTTAGCAATTTCACTAATTTTCATTTTACCTCCATTAAAATAGAACCACTTCTAACTACACTAATAGGATTATACTTTTTCATAGTTTTTAAAAAGTTATCGATATTTTTTGCATCATCACTTGCCATTACTATAATAAACTCATCATCACTATAAGTCACACTGCCATTATAAGCTTTTAATATGGCATCTAAACCCGCAAAATTTTCATTTAAAGCAATCTTTACCAAAGCTGTTTCTTTTTCTATAAAATCACTAGAATCAATTACCTTATAAGTAGGTATGAGTTTATGAAGTTGTTTTATGATTTGCTCAAAAACTTTTTCATCGCCTAAAGTAACGATATTTATCCTTGAAAATTCTTTATCATCAAGTGGAGCAACCGTAAGAGATTCTATATTATAACCGCGTCCTGAAAAAAGCCCAACAACGCGTGATAATACCCCATGCTCATTTAACACAATGACAGAAATTACTCTTCTTTTCATTTTTTATCCTTGTTTTTATAGCTAGGTAAAATCATATTATAAATAGCTCCGCCCGCAGGAACCATAGGTAATACATCTTCATAACGATCTATAGCTACATTTAAAACACAAGTTTTTTTAGATTCTAAGGCTGCTTTAAAAGCTTTTTGAAATTCTTCTTTATTAAAAACATTATAACCCTCGCAATGAAAACCTTTAGCAATAGTAACAAAATCAGGTTGACTTGTTAGATCTGTATTAGAAAATCTTTCTTTATAAAACATACTTTGCCATTGTCTTACCATACCTAAAAAAGAATTATTTAAAATGATATTAATCACTTTAATTCCATAAGCACTTGCTGTCATTAGCTCTTGTATATTCATTAAAAAAGAACCATCGCCTACAAAATTTATTACAACTTCTTCATCTACAGCTAATTTAGCCCCAAGTGCGGCCGGTAAAGAATACCCCATAGTTCCTTGCCCACCGCTTGTTGCAAGTTGTCTAGCATAATTAAAAGGATAAAATTGTGCTACCCACATTTGATGTTGCCCCACATCAGTAATTATCCTTGCATCAGGAGCTAATCTAGCACATTCTTCTATAACCCATTGAGGTTTTAAAACTTCATCATTATCTTCATAGATTAAAGGATATAATTGTTGATAGTTTTGTAAAGTTTTAAACCATTCTTGATATTTTGTGTTGTCAAAACTTTCTTTTTTTAATTCTTCTAAGGTATCTAAAATAACACTTTTAATATCCCCAACTATAGGAAAATGCGCTTCGATAATTTTAGAAATAGAGCTTGGATCTATATCAATATGAACGATTTTTGCACCCTTAGCAAACTCACTTGTTTTACCAGTAATCCTATCATCAAACCTAGCACCCACAGCAATGAGTAAATCACACTCACTTAAAGCGATATTTGCACAATAACTTCCGTGCATACCTGCCATTTTTAAATTAAGCTCATCATCACTTTTTAAAGTCCCTAGAGCCATTAAAGTTTCAACTGCAGGAATTTGACAAAAATGAATTAATTCTCTTAATTCGTCACTAGCATTAGAAGCTATACAACCTCCACCTAGGTAAAATAAAGGTTTTTGAGCATTTTTAATCAAACTTACTAATTTTTTAATTTGCTTGATATTTCCTTTATAGGTTGGCTTGTAAGTTTTCATAGAAATTTCTTTAGGATAATGCCATACACCCATAGCAGCAGTAACATCTTTAGGTATATCAATATGCACAGGCCCTTTTCTACCTGTTGTAGCAATATAAAAAGCTTCTTTTAAAATTTTAGGTAATTCTTCGATATTTTTTACTAAATAATTATGCTTTACACAAGGCCTTGAAATACCTATAGCATCGATTTCTTGAAAAGCATCTGTTCCTATTAAAGAATTTGCAACTTGAGCTGAAATTAAAACCAAAGGTATAGAATCACTATAAGCAGTAGCTAAACCTGTAACTGTATTAGTAAAACCAGGTCCACTTGTAACTACTGCCACACCAACTTTACCACTCATTCTAGCATAAGCATCAGCGCTATGTAAGGCCGCTTGCTCGTGTCTGACTAAAATGTGTTTAAAATGAGTTTGTTTGTAAATTTCATCATAAATATTTAAAGCCGCACCACCAGGATAACCAAAAACTACTTTAACATTTTCTTCTTTTAATGCTTCACAAATCATTTGCGAGCCATTTAGCTCTTTCATTATTTTACCTTTTTGCTTAAAATGGAAAATATTATAACGATAATTTAATAAATATTATTTTACAAGAAAGAGTTTCTTGAAAATCAAGAAACCACTTGTGCTTTTTTAGCGTATTCTATACCTAAATCAAAAGCTTTTGCATTTGCCTCTTTAGTTTTTGCAGGTACCATATCAAGCATAGTTTGTTTTAATGCATCAATATCAATACATTTACTCATATAAGCAGCTATAGCTAAAGCAACGACTGATTGAGTAGCTACATTCCCTACTTCTTCTTTAGCTATAGTAATAATAGGAATTTCAAAAATTTTCCATCTTGCATAATCTTCTTTACTTGGATGAACTAAATTTGGCTCTATAACTATAACACCACCATCGCAAACACCGTCTTTAAAACTATGATAACCTTTATCAGCAGTTGAAAGCATAAAACTAACTTCACCTTCTACTGCATAAGGAAAAAAGATTTCATTTTCATCAATGATAATATCAACCTTAGTTGGCCCACCTCTAACTTGAGAAGTATAAGTAGAAGCTTTAAAAGCATTACGCCCTTCTTTAATGGCGGCTTTAGCTAGAATTTCACCTGCAGTGATAACCCCTTGTCCACCTTCACCACAAAATCTTAATTGATATTTCATTTTAATACTCCCAAATCAACCATTCTTTTTTCTTTCAAGGCTCTTCTAACTTCCTCATAAGCTTCACAATATTCTGTTTTACTTTCATCTTGGTGTAAAATTCCTGTAGGGAATTTATCCGCTCTTTGTTCATAGTCTAATTGTTCAAATTTAGACTTTTCAATACAACGATTTTTAATCCAATCAAGCATGCTTACAGCTTCGCCCATTTTGTTTTTTCTACCTAGATTAATATGGCAGTTTGAAAATACATCTACAAAACTATAACCTTTGTGAGATAAAGCTTTAAGAATGATATTTTCAAGCTTATTTGCCTCTATAACATTTGTTCTTGCTACAAAAGAAGCCCCAGCGGCTTTAGTAAGCTCACAAGCATCAAAATTTGGGTCTATATTACCTGCTTGAGCTGTAACAGTGTAAAAGCCTTGTGGGGTAGTTGGTGAAGTTTGTGAATTTGTAAGACCATAAATAAAATTATTGATTAAAATATGAGTTAAATCTATATTTCTTCTACATCCATGGATGGTATGATTTCCACCAATTGCCAAAGTATCGCCATCTCCACTTACTACGATTACATGTTTTTTAGGGTTTGCCAGTTTAATCCCTGTTGCATAAGCAATAGCTCGACCATGAGTAGTATGGACTGTATTGCAATTTACATAAGAACTCATTCTACCACTACAACCTATACCAGAAACTAAACAAACATCATCCATATTCCAGCCAAGTTTTTGAATAGCTCTAATAATAGCTTTTAAAACAACACCATCCCCACAACCCCAGCACCATTGTGTTGGAAGTTTATCTACTCTTAAATATTCATCGTAATTAAAAGCCATTTTACATATTCTCCTTTACTTTAGCAATAATTTCACTTGGGGTTATAGGGCGACCATTTGCACGGTGCAAGCTAATAAAATCATCTCTTTTACTTACTCTTTGAATTTCTTCTAAATATTGCCCCATATTAAGCTCACTTACCATAACTTTTTCAAATTTAGATACTACTTGAGCTATTTTTTTCTCAGCAACTGGATAAAGGGTAATAGGTCTAAAAAGCCCTACTTTTAAACCCTCTTCTCTAAGTCTTAAAATAGCTTCTTTAGCAGATCTTGCAACGCTACCATAGGCGATGATTAAAAACTGCGCATCATCACACATAAACTCTTCATAAGTACAAATTTCATCGGTATTATTTTTAATCTTACCAAATAATCTTTTGATATTTTTATCTACTATTGCTCCATCTTCTGTTGGAAAGCCTATGTCTCCATGATGAAGTCCTGTGATATGATAACGATAACCTTCAAAGAAAGGATTTAATGTGGCAGCTTCATTTTCACCTGCTGCATAAGGTTTGTAATCTTTTTTATCGCCCGTAAATTTTTTGCGGTTGATAATTTCTAATTCTTCTAAATCAGGTAATTTTGCCTTACCATTCATGTGTCCTATGGTTTCATCTAAAAGCAAAAATACTGGAGTCATGTATTTTTCAGCTAAATTAAAAGCTCTAATAGTTTCAGTGTAAGCTTCCTCTAATGAAGCAGGAGCTAAAGCTATACTTGCATAATCTCCATGTGTTGGAGCTTTTGCTTGAAATAAATCACCTTGCGCAACCCTTGTTGGAAGACCGGTTGAAGGACCACCTCTCATAACATTTACAATTACTAGTGGAATTTCAGCTATAAAACCCAAACCAATTTGTTCGGCTTTTAAAGAAATTCCCGGTCCGCTGCTTGCTGTCATGGATTTTACTCCACTCATAGAAGCACCTAAGGCCACGCTAATACCCGAAATTTCATCTTCCATCTGTATAAAAGTACCATCATTTTTTGGTAACATATGGCTTAGTTCATGTGCTATTTCAGAACTTGGGGTAATTGGATAACCACCAAAAAATTTACAGCCACAATCAATCGCAGCTTTGGCTACTAAAACATTACCTGTTGATATAACTTCTCTCATTTTGTTTTCCTATGCATTTAGTTTTTTGTATTTATTTTCTTTAACAGCTTGTGCTCTTTCTTTAGCTTCTGGCGTAAGCTTTGCAAATTTAAATTCATCTCTTTTGGCAACAAAGATCGCAAAATCAGGACAGTGACTTTCACATTCACTACAGCCTATACAAGAATCAGGATGAACCACTTCTATCATCTGTCCTAAAACTGCACTGATTTCATCTCTCATTGCTAAAACTCCGGCTGGACAATAGCTAACACAGATATTACAAGCCTTACATCTTGCTTCATCAACCCAAACTGGTGTATTCTCTGGAGCAATCATTAATATTCCTTTCTAGTTTTTTGTAATTTTCTAATGATTTTTTATTAAAAATTATTTTTAAAACAAACTTTTTATTATAGCGAATTTATAGCATGATTAAATATTATTTAAAAGATAAAATAAAACTAATAAGATTTTATAACACAAAGTAACATTAGGAGTAAAAAACTCCTAAAAAATTATTTATAATTATACTGAATAAAAGAATTTTCCAATGCAATTTGTTCTTGATTGTCTAATTTTAATTCTAAAGTTTCAAGCACCCCATCAAGACTAATCCTTGCCATAACTCCAAAAGCTTTTTCTCTTATGCCATATTCTCCATCTAAAATCACACATACTGGTAAAAATTCTCCACTTTTTAAAGCCTCTATCATTCTCACGCAAGCACTAGCAGGAGCTAAATAGGCTGAAGTTTTTAAATATTTTATAATTTTAGCACCACCGGTTTTAACCTCTTGTTCAATTTGAACAATATCTTGCTTATTTAAGACTTCACTTAAAGCTTTATTTTGCACTTTACTTTGAGATTTTACCAAAACCATACTATCATTGTGAAAACCTATAAGCTTAGTATCTATATAAGAAGTTTTTATATCTAATTTTTTGCTCACTTCGTATTTAAATCTAGCATTATCTAAAACACCTGCCATAGCAATGATTTTTTTTAATGAAAATAATTTACTTTCATAAAGAGCGTTGAGTAAAAAATCTACAGGATTGCTTACTATGATAAACAAAGGATCGTTGTTAAATTTTTTAATATTTTTTGCACACTCAAGCATAATTTTAGAATTAATAGCAAAAAGCTCATCTCTACTTTGACCTTCTTTTCTAGCTACACCTGCACTAAAAATAACCACTTGAGAATCTTTTGAGTATGTATAATCATCCGTACAAGTTATTTTAATATCAAAATTAAAAGCAGCTATGCTTTGACTTAGTTCTAATTCTCTAGCAAAAAGCAAGTCTTTATTAATATCAATCAATATAATCTCATCTATTAATTCTCTTAAAATTAAAGCATAAGCAATGCTTGCACCGACATTTCCTGCTCCTATGATGGTAATTTTCATCTTAGCTCCTTTGTGGTATTATTTAACTAAATTTGTCGGTAATTCAAAAATATTTTTTATCAAATGATAAGGAAGTTGCAAACTTTGTGCGATAAGTTGAGTTTTAAACTCGGGATTATCAATTGTTCCACCTAGTTTAATTTGTGTGCTAATTTGCCTGTCTTTGCCTAATATAATTTGATTGATAATTGGAACTTTAGAAATAACCGAACTAGCTGATTTTAGCGTTCTAAGCTCTAATAAACCATCCACTTGACTACTTCTTAAATTGATTTTAGCTTGACCTAAAATATCTGCACTATCACCATTAAAATTTAGCGCATCTATTTCAAAAAGATCTTTTTTGCGATTAAAACTTATACCAGCATTTTCTACACTAAAACCTTTTTCATTAAAAGTTGGGGCTTTAAATAAAATCAAACTAGGTATTGTATCAATAAAACTTAAGAGTTGCTGATGAAATTTTAAATCTTTTAAATAAGTATCTTTAAATAAAAATTTGCCTTTAAAAAAATCAGTACTATTACCATCTACATAAAGATTAAACTCGCCTTTTTCAAAAACATTTTGACGCATAAAAGTATTCAGAAAATCATCATCCATTTTTAAAGCTCTAATTTGCATTTGATTTTCTTTAAGCAAAAGCTCAAATTTAGACTCATTTCTATTAGCCCAAGCTTTTATATAGTCTTTTTTGATTTTAGCATTAAATTGATCAAAATCTAAAGTTTTGTTAAAATCTTTTAAGATCAAATCTATATTTTTAGCACTGATATTGTAATTTGAATTTTCAAGATTATCTAGTGTATTTTCTGTATCTTGTTCTGAAAATAATAAATTAACATTATTTAAAGTAATGTTAATATCATCATTGTCTTTTTGTGCAAAAACACTACCACTTGCGCTAGTTAAATTAAAATCTTCTCCCTTTATTTTTATACTAAAACTATCATACTCATAAGGATTATTATCCTTATAGAGTAAAAATGATTCAAAAGTGGTATTATTTATATCTACATCAAAATCTTTAAAATTTAAAGTATCTAATGACAACTCTCCATCATGCACATTATTTTTTTGCATTAATTTAGAATAAGTCTTATACTTTGCAAGCTTAGCAACATAAACAGACATACCTTGGTCAAAATTTAGAGTCGTAGTAAGCTCTTTATTATATAAACTGATATTTTTATCATAGTTAAGATCTAAATCAAGAAATTTATTTTCCATTTTTAAGCTATCTTGTGGTAATTTTAAATTTGTTATAAAGGTCTTAAAATTACCTTTTTTTTGCTTTAAATCAATACTTGCATTAAAATCACCGCTGATTAATTCACTTTGTACACTTGCATTTTTAATCTCTAATTTATCTTTTTGTAAATCAATATTTGCTTGTATGACTTTAAAGTCACTTATATTTATATTAGAATTTACAATATCAAAATTTCCTTTATATGAAACTCTTTCAGGGTGTTCAAAAGGAATTTTCAAAACTAAATCAGTCTTTGTAATACCATTGTTTTGTAAAAATGGTAATTTTATATCATATAAACGCAAAATTTTATTCACTCTATAATCAGCTCTAGCATTGTCACTTTTTATGCGTATATAAATTCCTGCTTTTTCATTTAGCATATTGTCTATATAAATTTGACTTTGATTGAGATTGTAATTGTTAAAATATACTTTATCATAGATAAATTCTAGTTTTTGTTTATTAAATTCAAGCCTTACAAAAGGACTAATGATAGGATCTATACCTTTATCTAAAACCACCTTCAAATTATTTACATAACCTTTAGCACTAATATCATTCAAATAATATCTATGTTTTCCAAAATCTGCAAAGCCATTTAATTTCTCTATAAAATAAAAATCAGCCTTTACCTTACCGCCCACCCAAAGAGCAAGATTAGAAGGCAAATGCACTCCATTTTCCACTAAAATATCAAAAATTTTTGAAATATTATTTGAGCTTATATTTTCTAATTCATAAGCAATCTCTTCTCTTTTAAGTGAGAATTTGACATCACTTTTTAAAAAATCACTATCAATTTCTCCTTTAAAAGTATAAAATTTTGTCTTAGGATTGATAAGTAAAGAGCCAACTACACTAAGGTTATGATCTTTTAAAAGAAAATTATCAATATTAGCTTGTATATTTTTATCACTAATTTTTAAATTGACTTTTACTAAAAGATTTTTACTGTTTACAAAAAATAGATTATTTTTATAAATTAATTCCACGGGATAGTTATTAACAAAAATTTCATCTATATTGATTTCTTGAAAAAACCAATAAATATATTTTACATCTTTGATAAGCTGTACAGCTTTACTCGCACTAGTTTCATTTTGAGTGTGTTGATTTTGAGAATTTACTATAACTTTTTTTGCATTTAAAATGAGTTTTTTATCTAATTTAATATATAATTTCTCCAAATTAATAGAAGAAATTTCTAATTTTTCTATGTAAATTCCATTTTTGAGGTAAATAAACAAAACAATGAAAAGTATCATAGGTAATGCTAAAAATTTAAGAATTTTTTTAATATGTTGTGATTTGATTTTAATTTTTCTTTTATCCATTTTTTATTATCTACTTTTACCTATAAAAACAAACTCTGTAGTTTTTATACCACAAGGTTCTGTTAGTAAGATTATAACGCAATTAGATAAAAATAACTATAAAATGAGCAATATTGATAAATATACTTTATATTTTTTAGGCCATCCACAATCTGGCTGGATAAATATAGGCACAAAAGAACTAAATAGAGCTGAATTTTTACATAAGCTTACCGTCGCTAAGGCAGCACTTGAAACTATTACTTTAATTCCTGGGGAAACGACTGAAATTTTCTTTGAAGAATTAGCACCAAAGTTAAATTTAAATGCCAAAACCTTAATGCAAGAATTTTACAAACAAAGCCCTTTTAAAGAAGGTATGCTTTTTCCCGAAACTTATAAAATTCCAAAAGGCATTACAGAAGAGCTTTTAGTAAAATATCTTTTGGCTTACTCTGCAAGTGAATTTAAAAAACTTTCTTATAAAATTTTTAGAGAATACAATGAAAAAAAATGGCATGAATATATCATCATTGCTTCCATTATACAAAAAGAAGCAGCGAGTAATGAAGAAATGCCTATAGTTTCATCTGTGATTAGAAATCGCTTAAGAAAAGGCATGAAGCTTCAAATGGATGGGACATTAAATTATGGAAAATACTCTCATGAAAAAATCACTCCACAAAGAATAAGATCAGATAATAGTTCTTACAATACTTATAAATTTAATGGCATACCAAAAGAAGCTGTGTGTAATGTTTCATTTGAAGCTATTAAGGCGGCTATTTTTCCTGCTAAAACAGAATATTTATACTTTGTAAGAGATAAAAAAACCAATAAGCATATTTTTACCTCTACTTTAAAAGATCATAACAAGGCAATAAGAAATTGATTATAAAATTTCTCTTTGGCCTTTTGCATCAGGTTCGCTTAAAACACCTGTTTGTGAAAGTTGTTCTATAATATTTGCTGCGCGGTTGTAGCCTATTTTTAAGCGTCTTTGCAAATAAGAAATACTAGTTTTTCTATCTTCTAAGATTACAGCCTTTGCTTCTTCATAAAGTTCATCTAAATCTCCATCATCAAATTCACTTCTTTTATAAGCTCCATCTTGACTATCATCTTTTAAAAAGCTCTCATCATATTCTACTACTTGTTGAGCTTTTAAAAACTCTACAATATTTTCGATTTCATTTTCGCTTGCAAAAGGTGCGTGCAAACGCACTAAACCACTCATACCAGGAGGAGTAAATAAACAATCTCCACGCCCTAATAAACTTTCAGCCCCCATAGAATCTAAAATAACCTTAGAATCTATCTTTTGTCCTACTTTATAAGAAATTCTACTTGGTAAATTTGCTTTTACAACACCAGTAACAACATCTACTGAAGGGCGTTGCGTGGCTACGATTAAGTGAATTCCACTTGCTCTTGCCATTTGTGCTAAACGACCTATATAAAACTCTACATCCTTACCTGCTGTCATCATTAAATCAGCCAACTCATCAATAATCACTACAATAAATGGTAAAATTTCTCCACCTTGTTCTTTGATCTTTTCGTTGTAATTTTCTATATTTTTAGTTTTTGCTTCAGCCATCAAACGATATCTGCGTTCCATTTCAGCCACCATATTTGATAAAGCATTTACCGCCTTTTTAGGATCAGTAATTACCGGTGTAAGTAAATGTGGAATATCATTATAAATACTAAATTCCAACATTTTAGGATCTATCATCATAAGTCTTAAGGTTTTTGGCGAATTTCTATAAAGCAAAGATAAAAGCATAGAATTTATACCCACACTTTTACCACTTCCTGTAGTTCCTGCTATTAAAAGATGAGGAAGCTTTTTAAGATCTGTGATGAAAGGATCGCCTACTATATCTTTACCTAAAGCTATAGTTAAAGGTGAGCTAGAATTTTTAAATACCTCACTTTCTAAAATTTCTCTTAAGTAAATCGTATCGATTTTTTCATTTGGAACTTCAATTCCCACTACATCTTTACCTGGAATTGGAGCTTGAATTCTTATAGTTTGAGCTTTTAAAGCCATAGCTAAATCATCTTGTAATGATAAAATTTTACTTACTTTAACATCTGCTGCTGGGCGAAATTCAAAAGTAGTTACAACAGGACCTGTGTAAGTTCTAACTACATCTCCACCTATTTTAAAGCGTCTTAATTTTTCCAATAAATCATAAATTTTTCTATCTATTTCTTCTTCATTTATCTCGCTTTTACCTTCTTTTGGCATAGTTAAAAAATCTAAGGGTGGTAAAGAAAAATCTTTTGGTTTTTCAAAATTCCCAAAGTCAAGATCTTTTAATAAAGCTTTATTTTCACTCACTTCATTAGTGATAGAATGGTGTGTTTTATTTTCTATTACTTCTATTATAGGCTCTTGGGTAATCTCAAATGGAATTTTTTCTTCTTTAACTTCATTTTGTGCTTCTTCTACTACAAAAGGATTTTCATAGTTTCTTTTACTTCTTAGCTCTTCTATACTAATAGGCTTGGCAAAATCATCTTCACTAAAATCAAGTTCTTTTACTTCATTTTGTGGAATAAAATCTTCATCTTTAAATTCTTTTACCCCTAAAAAGCTAGTTTTATTTTGAATTTTTTTAAACTCAGCTTCTTTTTGTGCTTCTATAGCATTTAATTCTTCAATTTTTTTAAAATCCTCATTAAGCTCTTCTAAGATTTTTTCTTTTTGCAAGGCTTTATATTCTTCTAGCAATTTAGCTTTTTGTAGCATTTGCTCACGCTCTTTAAGCTCTTTGGCAAACAAAGAATTTTCTTCTATCACCTCTTCTTTGTTTTCGTTTAAATCCATATTGCGTCTTTTATAGCTTGGTTCATCTAAATTTTTACTTTTTAAAGTTTGAGTATAAATATCTTCACTTTTATTTTTGTATTTTAATAAATACTCTTCAGGGGTCATTTCATCTTCCTTTATATTTATTTGACTAGCTTTTTGAGCAAAACTTGCAATAGGCTCTGAAAGCTCATGAATATAACTTGAACCTAGCTTTTTATCCTCTTCACTAATCACAACCTCTTCTAATTCTTGATTTTTTAAATCTTCAAGATTAAATTTTTTATTCTCTTGGATTTCTTTTTTTGGTAGCTCTTTTTCCTTGATAAGTTCTTCTGTTTTATCTTTAATTAAAAGCTCTTGTTTGAGCTTTTCTTGTTCTTCTTTGGTTTCATTTTCATATTTATCGCCACCAAAAAAGCCAAAAATTTTATTTTTAATTAAAGTTTCAAGTTTTAAATAAAAATCAAAATCAAGCTCTATTTTAAATACCTCTTTGATAATTTGCGGAAAAGAAATACTAAAAGCAAAAGCTAAAAGCAAAATTACCAAGATTAAACTTCCTATTTTTCCAAAAAGTCCATCTAAGATTACAAACATAGCAGAGGCTATATAGCCTTTATCTTGCAAGAACGCTGAAGCAAAAATAAGTGAAGCAAAAATACAAGCAAAAACAGCCACACTAAATCTACGCTCTATAAGTTCAAAATTATAGTTATTTTTATACAAAAGATAATTAAACCAAAAAAAGACAAAAGGGTAAAATTTAGTCAATGATCCAAATAAAAAATAACTAAGTTTTGCCAAGGAATACCCTATAATACTTACTAAAGCTTGATCGGGTATCAAAGCACTTAAGCAAAAATAAAAAATAAAAATATTAGAAATAACAAAAATAGCTTCTTTTTTTATAATATATCCTTTATAAAGAAAAAAGCTATTATATCAAAAAATTATAAGTAGTTTAATAAACTAATTTGAGAAATTTTAGAAGTAGCCGAAAGCATAGCTTGATAAGATACCATAGTTTGCATAAACTGCATATAAGTTTGCCCATAATCAGCATCAGTCACACCGCTTTTAATAGAAGCTACATTGATATTTAAAAAAGTCATTCTTTTATTTGTCTCTTCTATATTATTAGTGTAAGCTCCTATGGTTGTTTGCATTTTTCTAACATGATCTTGCAAATGATCTATTCTTTCTAAAGCCCCTTGTAAACCTGTATTTCTAGGATCACTTCCTTCTGAATCAGCTCTCATACTGCCATTTAAAACAGCATCTATCATCTCATCTAAATCTTTAATCAAATCAACATTTGGATCATCAATAGTTAAAGAATTATTTGCACTAAATACAAAACCTGATCCATTTACAGAAGTACCTGCTGGAGGAAAACCGCTATTTGAATTTGAATCCTTAATAGTAAGACCTATATTAGTGTTACTTGAAAATTTATCAGTAATACTTATACGACCTTTATAGTCCATACTAACTTCAACAAAACCTTTAGAATCAGCTATGTCTTGTTGGATAGTTTGAAAATCATTATTATTAATAGTTCCGTTTGCATTTGGAGTAATAGTTGCTGTAGGAACATTATCACTTGCAAACATACCGATAATATCATTTAACTGGCCATAAGTAATATCTTCAGGTCTTGTTTGCATACCCACTGCATTACCTGTATTTTCATTATATTGAGAGTGAGTAATAGGAAAACTTATAGTTTGATTAGGATTGTTTGGATTAACATAACTTACAGTTGAAGTTTCCAAATTTATAGTTACATTATAAGTTTGTCCACTTTTAGAAACAATTTCCATTTGGAGCTGTTGACCTTGCATGCTTCCATTGGCATTTGCTACAACTTCACTTAACTTTGTACTATCAGTAGCATATTCACTTGTACCTTTAATCACTTGAGAAACATTGCCAAAAACAGTATTTCCATCTTTTTCAAAAGGCACATCATAACTAGCCCCATTAGTTTTATCACCATTGATGTTACTTTTAATAAAATCTGTTTTGTGCAAGTTTACAGTAAATTGCTCGCCGCCAACTTCTACTGTTACTGGATTTCTAGTGTTATTTAAATTTCCTCCGTGTGCTGCTTGCATAATACGATTGGTTACATCCTCCATGCTAATACCTTCTCTTTGAGCAGCAGCACTTAAGGCTTTGATTTGTTCTGCATCTTGAAGCTGTGGAGTTAAAGCAACAGCATGAAAATCTAAAGAACTACTTCCTTCTTTTAAACTCTTTATTTCTATCTGTCCGCTATCATTTAATGCTACTTTAACAACCTCATTTCCCTCTGTATTTCCATATAATCTTCCAATATTTTTTAATACATCTTCAATTTTTGCATCAGGATCTATATCTAAAGTAGCTTTAAAACTTGTTCCATCAGGTCTAACACCTTGAATATACATAGCTGAATGCGGGAAAGGAAGTTTCTCATCATAGCTATCTTGAAAATTTTTATCTGGATCAAGTTCTCCATTTTGAACATAGTTTTGGCCTATTAAATGTGAAAATTTAGATTCTCCGGTTAAAAATTCTTTTTTGTCCGGATAACGAGCATCAGTAAAAGAAACATTTGTTGAAATAATTTTATTGATATTTGAATCAGGCTTAAAAAATAAATCCCATCCAGGTATATTATAAGGAATTTGGGTGCCAGCACCACTTACTACAAAAATATTATCTTTATTCCCAGTATAATTTCCATAATTATCAAAAGGTTTATTTGCACTATTTGATCCTGCAAAGAGATATTGCCCATTGATACTAGTATTAGCAATATTTACAATAGAATCTCTTACAAGTTTGAGTTCTTTTGCTATAGCCTCTCTTGATTCTTGAGAATTACCATCACTTGCAGCTTTTGTGAGTAATGTTTTAAATTTTTCTAAAAGTTCTGTGATATTTTTCAAGGCAGTATCTGTGTTTTTTGCTAGCTCCATAGCAGATTGAGTTCCTTGAACTATTTGACCTATGTTTGCCATCTCATATTCTAATCTTGAGCCATTAATATAAACATTTGCATTTTCCCAAGAATGCTGAATAAGCTGACCTGTTTGTAGCTGCAAATTATATTTATTAAGCAAAGACTGACCATCTGTGTAGTTTTGTATAGAAGTGTAGTAATTATACTGATTGCTAATTCTCATTATTTTGCTCCGCAAATAAATTTTTTAATTATTTACAAGCAAAAAAAGTTCCAAATTTTAATGATATTTAAATTTTTTATATAAAATATTTTATATTGTTTTAATTTTTTTTTAGTATAATCCCATATTCTATTTAATTATTTTAAAACTTTCAAAAAAGCCCGAGTGGTGAAACTGGTAGACGCGCCAGACTCAAAATCTGGTAAGGGCAACCTTGTGTCGGTTCGAGTCCGACCTCGGGCACCATTTGTTTTTTACTCCCAAATGTTATTTTTTGGCAAATTATATTCAAAATATTAAAAAAGAGTTTTTATTTTCATTAACAAATCACACCTGCTAAATCTATCATTTAC
>NZ_JAKMSX010000011.1:0-33731 GCF_025772865.1 Campylobacter sp. CNRCH_2014_2452 | reverse complement strand
CAAAAAGGTAAAAGTTAAAAAAGGCTTTTTAATAGTATAAAATTTTTCATAAAATTTAGCTCTAAGATCAATGACTAATTCATTTTCTAAAAATTTATCGAGTTCATCAGAGAAACTATCTTTGTAATATTTTTCTATATTAAATTCTTTAATTTTCTCTCCTTGTTTTAATTTATAATAAGGTATTAAATCTTTTGCTAAAATAGGACCGAAAAGATTAGAAAATATCAAAACATTCTCATCTATGTATTTTCTTGAATTCTCGCTTAAATTTTCATAGTCTAAATGATCAAAAGCAACTCCATTATATCTTTGAATAGCTTTGTTTGTTTCTTTTGTTAAAATATCATGAGTTAATTCTTCTATTTCACTTGCATCTTTTATACCAAAAAATTTTTCAAGTTCAACTTCATTGCATTGATTTATATGATTTTTATATTTTGTAAGTACCTCAAGTCTTTTACTATATAAATTACTAAAAACAAAAGAGTTTTTATTTATATAATCTTGCGTATTTATTTTATTTTTGCTTTCACTAGGTGAAAATAAAATTTTCATATTTAATCCTTTATTTTTTTAAAAAATTATACAAAATTATTTAAAACACTTGACATTAATTCAAAATTACATTATAATTCAACTTTATTTTTTGCTGGTTTAGCTCAGTTGGTAGAGCAGCTGCCTTGTAAGCAGCAGGTCGGGGGTTCAAGTCCCTTAACCAGCTCCATTGTTAATAGCAGTGTTTGACCAGAAATAAAAAGCATTTTTATTCATGGTGAGTTACTCAAGTGGCCAACGAGGGCAGACTGTAAATCTGCTGGCTTTCGCCTTCCGTGGTTCGAATCCACGACTCACCACCATTGCTTTGCGGGAGTAGCTCAGTTGGCTAGAGCATCAGCCTTCCAAGCTGAGGGTCGCGGGTTCGAGTCCCGTTTCCCGCTCCAACCTAATTTTGGTAGAGTGAAACTGGGAGCTGTTTTTAAATTCAGAATTTCTAGCAGTTTCAAATTTCCAAAATTTTATAATTTATGTTTTTAATTTTTCTGAGCGCTCGTATGGCTCAGAGGTAGAGCACTCCCTTGGTAAGGGAGAGGTCGCGGGTTCAAGTCCCGCTATGAGCTCCATTGATTTCAAAAGATTATAAAACATAAATTAGTATTTGTTTGTAAATTTTATATGGAGGAAAAAGATGGCTAAAGAAAAATTTTCACGTAATAAGCCTCACGTAAATATTGGTACTATTGGTCACGTTGACCACGGTAAAACTACTTTAACAGCTGCTATCTCTGCTGTTCTTTCAAGAAGAGGTTTGGCTGAGCTTAAAGATTATGATAATATCGACAATGCTCCTGAAGAAAAAGAGCGTGGTATTACTATTGCAACTTCTCATATTGAGTATGAAACAGAAAATCGTCACTATGCTCACGTAGACTGCCCAGGTCACGCTGACTATGTTAAAAATATGATTACTGGTGCTGCTCAAATGGATGGTGCTATTCTTGTTGTTTCTGCTGCAGATGGTCCAATGCCACAAACTAGAGAGCACATCTTACTTTCTCGCCAAGTAGGTGTACCATATATCGTTGTTTTCATGAATAAAGCTGATATGGTTGATGATGCTGAATTATTAGAATTAGTTGAAATGGAAATTAGAGAACTATTAAGTTCTTATGACTTCCCAGGAGATGATACTCCAATTATTTCAGGTTCTGCTTTACAAGCTCTTGAAGAAGCAAAAGCCGGACAAGATGGTGAATGGTCTAAAAAAATCCTAGATCTTATGGCAGCAGTTGATGAGTATATTCCAACTCCAGCTCGTGATACAGATAAAGATTTCTTAATGCCAATCGAAGACGTATTCTCAATTTCAGGTCGTGGTACAGTTGTTACTGGTAGAATTGAAAAAGGTGTTGTTAAAGTTGGTGATACTATTGAAATCGTTGGTATTAGAGAAACACAAAGCACTACAGTAACTGGTGTTGAAATGTTTAGAAAAGAAATGGATCAAGGTGAAGCAGGTGATAACGTAGGTGTTCTTCTACGTGGTACTAAAAAAGAAGATGTTCTTCGTGGTATGGTTCTTGCTAAGCCAAAATCAATTACTCCACATACTGACTTTGAAGCAGAAGTTTATATTTTAAATAAAGATGAAGGTGGTCGTCATACTCCATTCTTTAATAACTATAGACCACAGTTCTATGTAAGAACAACGGATGTTACTGGTTCTATCCAACTTGCAGAAGGCGTTGAAATGGTTATGCCAGGTGAAAATGTTAGAATTACTGTAAGTCTTATTGCACCAGTTGCACTTGAAGAAGGTACTCGTTTTGCTATCCGTGAAGGTGGCCGTACTGTTGGTTCAGGTGTTGTATCTAAAATTATTAAATAATCATAAGCGAGATTTTATCTCGCTTTTTTAAGGAATAAAAATGAGAATTAAAGTTGGCTTGAAATGTGAAGAGTGCGGTGATATTAATTACAGTACTTTTAAAAATAGTAAAAATACAACTGAAAAATTAGAATTAAAAAAATATTGCCCAAGATTAAAAAAACATACAGTTCATAAAGAAGTTAAATTAAAAAGTTAAGGCTTTTATATAAAAGCCCTTAGGGCAATAGCTCCAACGGTAGAGCGCCGGATTCCAAATCCGATGGTTGGGGGTTCGAATCCCTCTTGCCCTGCCACAAAATAAGGTTAAATATGGAAAAACTAATAACTTATTTTAAATTGTCAAAAGCTGAATTATCAAAAGTTATTTGGCCTTTGAAAGAGCAAGTTAGAAATGCTTATATTACTGTTTTTGTAGTTGTTACTGTTGTTTCATTATTTTTAGCATTGGTTGACTTGATTATGTCATTTTCATTATCTAAGATTATAGGATAAAATAATGAATCATAAATGGTATGCAATTCAAACTTATGCAGGTAGTGAAATGGCTGTAAAAAGAGCCATAGAAAATTTAGTTAGAGATCATGGAATTCAAGAGCAATTGCTAGAAGTAATTGTTCCAACTGAAGATGTGATTGAATTTAAAAATGGTAAAGAAAAAATAAGCGAAAGAAGTTTGTATTCAGGCTATGTATTTGCCAATATTGACTTATCAACAGAACTTTGGCATAAAATTCAATCTTTGCCAAAAGTTGGTCGTTTTATAGGGGAAAGTAAAAAACCAACCCCATTGAGTGAAAAAGATATCAATCTTATTTTAGAAAAGGTGAAAAATAAAGCAGCACCTAAACCTAAAATTTCATTTGATAAAGAAGAAAGTGTAAGAATAACCGAAGGTCCTTTTGCAAACTTTGTTGGTATTGTAGAAGAATATGATATGGTTAGAGGAGTTTTAAAGCTAAATGTTTCAATATTTGGCAGATCAACTCCAGTAGAGATCTTATACTCTCAAGTTGAAAAAATAGTTTGATAATATAGCAAGTAAAGGAGTAAGGTTATGGCTAAAAAAGTCGTAGGAGAAATAAAATTACAAATAGCTGCTACTAAGGCTAATCCATCACCTCCAGTTGGTCCTGCTTTGGGTCAACAAGGTGTTAATATTATGGAATTTTGTAAGGCATTTAATGAAAGAACAAAAGATATGGCTGGCTTTAATATTCCAGTTGTTATTACTGTTTATGCAGATAAAAGCTTTACATTTATCACAAAACAACCACCAGCTACTGATTTAATCAAAAAAGCTGCAGGTATTTCTAAAGGTGCGGATAATCCTTTGAAAAATAAAGTAGGTAAATTAACCAAAGCACAAGTTTTAGAAATTGTTGATAAAAAAATAGCTGATATGAACACAAAAGATAGAGAGCAAGCTGCTAAGATTATTATGGGTTCTGCTCGTTCTATGGGTGTTGAAATCGTAGATTAATACTCTTTACCGCCAAGAGTTTAAAAAGGCGGTAGCACTTTATATAAAATGCGGAGAAAAATTAATGTCAAAAAATACTAAAAGATTTACAGAATTATTAAAAAAAATAGATTCAAATAAAAATTACTTAATGGATGAAGCAATAAGCACAGTTAAAACTCTTGCATCTGCTAAATTTGATGAAACAGTTGAAATTGCTTTAAAATTAAATGTTGATCCAAGACATGCAGATCAGATGGTAAGAGGTAGTGTAGTTTTACCTTGTGGTACAGGTAAAAAAGTGCGTGTTGCTGTTATAGCAAAAGATGCAAAAGCTGATGAGGCAAAAAATGCAGGTGCTGATATAGTTGGTAGTGATGATTTAGTAGAAGAAATTCAAAAAGGAAATATGAATTTTGATGTTTTAATTGCTACTCCAAATTTGATGGGTTTAGTTGGTAAAGTAGGTCGTATTTTAGGACCTAAAGGTTTAATGCCAAATCCTAAGACAGGTACTGTGACAATGGATGTTGCACAAGCTGTGAATAATGCTAAAAATGGTCAAGTTAACTTCCGTGTTGATAAGCAAGGAAATATCCATGCAGGTTTAGGTAAAGTTAGCTTTACTCAAGAACAATTAAAAGAAAATATGACAGCATTTGTAAAAGCTATTAATAAACACAAGCCAGCTGCTGCAAAAGGAAGATATATTAAAAATGCTAGTCTTTCTTTAACTATGAGTCCTTCTCTTTCTCTTGATACTCAAGAATTACTTGATACAAAATAAAATTAATGAGAGTTTTACTCTCATTAATAAAAATTAGATAAGATAATAACTTTTATTTTATCTAATTTTTATCTTAGATTGGAGATAGCCGAGGTCCTAGGACTTAATTAGATTTTTCTGCTCTGCTTGAAATCACCGGTCGGAAAGGAGTAAAGATGACTAAAAGCCAAAAAGTTGAACTTGTTTCTAAACTTGAAGAAGGTTTTAAAGTTAGTGAGGCTGTTGTAGTTTGTAACTATAAGGGTTTAAATACTAAAAAACTTGAAGAGTTAAGAAATAATGCGAGAGAAATGGATGTTAAAGTTCAAATTATTAAAAATACTTTAGCAAGTATTGCTCTTAAAAATGCCGGCAAAGATGGAATGGAACTTAAAGATACTAATATTTATCTTTGGGGTGAAGACCAATTAAATGTTTCAAAAGTTGCTGATAAATTTAGCGAAGCTAATCAAGCATTTGAGATCAAAACTGCATTTATCGAAGGCGAAGTTGCTTCTGTAGATAAAGTTAAAGCTTTAGCTAAAATGCCTTCTCGTAATGAATTACTTGCTATGCTTTTGCAAGTTTGGAATGCACCAATCACCAATTTTACAATTGGATTAAATGCATTAAAAGAAAAAAAAGAAGCTGAATAAAATTATAAAAAGGATAAAAAATGGCAATTACTAAAGAAGATGTATTAGAATTTATTTCTAACCTAAGTGTTCTTGAGCTTTCAGAATTAGTAAAAGAATTTGAAGAAAAATTTGGTGTTTCTGCTGCTCCAGTTATGGTTGCGGGTGCTGCTGTTGCGGGTGCTGCTGGCGGTGCTGCTGAAGAAAAAACTGAATTTGATATTGTATTACAAGATGGTGGCGATAAAAAAATTAATGTAATTAAAGTTGTTCGTGCTTTAACTGGTCTTGGATTAAAAGAAGCAAAAGATGCAGTTGAGCAAACTCCATCAGTTCTTAAAGAAGGTGTTAGTAAAGCTGAAGCTGAAGAAGCTAAAAAACAACTTGAAGAAGCTGGCGCTAAGGTTGAACTTAAATAATTTTTTATTTTTAAAAGAAAGGATTTTATATCCTTTCTTGTTTTCCTTTAATAAGGATTCTTTCTTTCAATACTTTTACCATGGGGTATAATAATATGTTAAATTCACAATCAGGAAATCGTTTAAGAATAGACTTCTCGAATGTTCCACAACAAATAGACATTCCAAATTTATTACAATTACAAAAAAAGAGTTTTGATTATTTTTTAAATTTAGATGCAAAAAATTCAGAAAGTGGAATTGAAAAAGTTTTCAAATCTATCTTTCCAATCCATGATCCGCAAAATAGATTAAGTTTAGAATATGTAAGTAGTGAAGTAGGTAAACCTAAATACACCATTAGAGAGTGCATGGAAAGAGGTTTAACTTATTCTGTAAATTTGAAAATGAAAATCCGTTTAACTTTACATGAAAAAGATGAAAAAACGGGTGAAAAAATCGGTATAAAAGATATCAAAGAACAAGAAATTTATATTAGAGAAATTCCTTTAATGACAGATAGAATTTCTTTTATAATTAATGGGGTTGAAAGAGTTGTTGTAAATCAACTTCATAGAAGTCCAGGTGTTATTTTTAAAGAAGAAGAAAGTTCTACTGTTGCAAATAAGTTAGTATATACAGCTCAAATTATACCAGATCGTGGTTCTTGGCTTTATTTTGAGTATGATGCAAAAGATGTGCTTTATGTGCGTATTAATAAAAGAAGGAAAGTGCCTATTACTATTTTATTTAGAGCACTTGGTTATAAAAAGCAAGATATTATAAAATTATTTTACCCTATACAAACTATTCATGTTAAAAAAGATAAATTTTTAACTGAATTTAATCCAAATGACTTTTTAGATAGAGTCGAATATGACTTAAAAGATGAAAAAGGCAATGTTGTACACCAAGCCGGTAAAAGAATGACAAAGAAAAAAGCTGAGCAACTTATAAAAGACGGTGTTAAATGGGTTGAATATCCAATTGAAATTTTAACAAATAGATATTTAGCTAACCCTATTATTAATAAAGAAACCGGTGAGGTTTTGTTTGATTCTTTAACGCTATTAGATGAGGGAAAATTAGCTAAAATTAAAGAAGAAAAACAATTTGATATTGCAAATGACTTAGCAAATGGAGTTGATGCTGCTATTATTAATTCTTTCATTCAAGATAATGAGACTTTAAAATTATTAAAACAAACTGAAAATATAGAAGATGAAAATGATTTAGCAGCTATTAGAATTTATAAAGTAATGAGACCAGGCGAGCCTGTAGTAAAAGATGCTGCAAAAGCTTTTGTAAATGATTTATTTTTTAATCCTGAAAGATATGATCTGACAAAAGTTGGTCGTATGAAAATGAATCATAAACTAGGATTAGATACACCTGAATATGTTACAGTTTTAACAAATGAAGATATAGTAAAAACTGCAAAATATTTAATTAAAGTAAAAAATGGTAGAGGCCATATTGATGATAGAGATCATTTAGGCAATCGTCGTATTAGATCGATTGGAGAGCTTTTAGCTAATGAACTTCATGTGGGTCTTGCTAAAATGCAAAAATCAATCAGAGATAAATTTACCGCATTAAATGCAGATATTGATAAAGTAATGCCTTATGACTTGATCAATCCTAAAACAATTACTGTGACAATTATGGAATTTTTTACCGGTGGTCAATTGTCTCAATTTATGGATCAAACAAATCCATTAAGCGAGGTAACTCATAAGCGTCGTTTATCTGCGCTTGGCGAGGGTGGTTTAGTAAAAGAAAGAGCGGGTTTTGAAGTGCGTGATGTCCATGCAACGCATTATGGAAGAATTTGCCCTGTTGAAACTCCAGAAGGTCAAAATATCGGTTTGATTAATACGCTTTCAACTTATGCTAAAGTAAATGATCTAGGTTTTGTTGAAGCACCTTATAAGAAAGTAGAAAATGGAAAAGTAAGTAATGAAATTGTTTATTTAACCGCTACTCAAGAAGAAGGTTTAGTGATCGCAGCTGCTTCAACTAAAATTGATGAAAAAGGTAATATTGTTGAAGAATTTGTTGAAGCAAGACAAGATGGTGAAACAATCTTAGCAAGAAGAGAAGAAGTGCATTTGATTGATCTTTGTTCAGGTATGATAGTAGGGGTCGCAGCTTCTTTGATTCCATTTTTGGAGCATGATGATGCAAACAGAGCCCTGATGGGTTCAAACATGCAGCGTCAAGCAGTGCCTTTACTAACCGCACAAGCACCTATAGTAGGTACTGGTATGGAAAAAATCATTGCACGTGATGCTTGGGAAGCTATTAAAGCTAAAAGAGCAGGTATTGTAGAAAAAGTTGATAATAAAAATATTTTTATTTTGGGTGAAGATGAAAATGGACCATTTATTGATCATTATAAAATGGAAAAAAATCTAAGAACTAACCAAAATACAACTTTTATTCAACACCCGATTGTGAAAAAAGGCGAATTTATTCAAGCAGGTCAAATTATTGCAGATGGTCCAAGTATGGATCAAGGAGAGCTTGCTATTGGTAAAAATGCTTTGATCGCATTTATGCCATGGCATGGATATAATTATGAAGATGCTATTGTAATTAGTGAGAAAATTTTACGCGAAGATACTTTCACTAGTGTTCATATTTACGAAAAAGAAGTAGAGGCTAGAGAACTTAAAGATGGCGTTGAAGAGATTACAAAAGATATTCCAAATGTTAAAGAGGAAGATTTAGCACATCTTGATGAGAGTGGTATTGCGAAAATAGGAACTCATATAAAGCCTGGTATGATTTTGGTAGGTAAAGTTTCACCTAAAGGTGAGGTAAAACCTACGCCTGAAGAAAGATTACTAAGAGCTATTTTTGGTGAAAAAGCAGGACATGTTGTAAATAAATCTTTATATGCAACTGCTTCATTGGAAGGTGTTGTTGTAGATGTAAAAATATTTACTAAAAAAGGTTATGAAAAAGATGCTCGTGCTGTAAAAGCCTATGATGATGAAAAGTTAAATCTTGAAAAAGAACATCACGATAGACTTTTGATGATGGACAGAGAAGAAACTTTAAGAGTATGTTCTTTACTTTCTAAATCACCTTTAAATTCAGACGAAGAAATAAATGGTGTTAAATATAAAAAAGGTTCCAAAGTAGAAATTACCGAGTTGGAAAAAATTAATCGTTTTGCATTAAATTCTTTAGTTAAAGCTTATTCTAAAGAAGTACAAAAAGAATATGATGATTTAAAAAATCACTTCCAAAACGAGAAGAAAAAGCTTAAAACAGAGCATGATGAAAAATTAGAAATTTTAGAAAAAGATGATATTTTACCAAGTGGAGTGGTAAAACTTGTTAAAGTATATATTGCGACTAAGAGAAAATTAAAAGTTGGGGATAAAATGGCGGGACGCCATGGAAATAAAGGTATTGTATCTAATATCGTTCCAGAAGTTGATATGCCTTATTTACCTGATGGAAGACCTATTGATATAGCTTTAAATCCTCTAGGGGTTCCAAGTCGTATGAATATAGGACAAATTCTTGAAAGTCACTTAGGGATTGTTGGTATGAGACTAGGTGATCAAATTCAAGAAATTTTTGATAGAAAACAAAAAGATTTTGTAAAAGAATTACGCGAAAAAATTCTTGAAATTTGTAGTGTATCTAGACTTGAGCTAGAAAAGAAATTTGTACAAACTTTAAATGATGAGCAACTTATTTCTTATGCTAGAGATTGGGCTAAAGGGGTAAAATTTGCTACTCCTGTATTTGAAGGTGTAACGGTTGAAGAATTTGGTAGGCTTTTTGAAATGGCTAAAATAGCTATGGATGGAAAAAGCGAACTTTATGATGGAAGAACTGGTGAAAAAATGGCAGAGCGTGTGCATGTTGGATGTATGTATATGCTTAAATTACACCATTTAGTAGATGAAAAAGTTCACGCAAGAAGCACTGGACCTTATAGCTTAGTAACACAACAACCAGTTGGTGGTAAAGCATTATTTGGTGGGCAAAGATTTGGTGAGATGGAAGTTTGGGCTCTTGAAGCTTATGGAGCAGCTCATACTTTAAGAGAAATGCTTACTATTAAATCTGATGATGTTGAGGGTAGATTTAGTGCTTATAAAGCTTTAACAAAAGGCGAGAATGTTCCAGCAACAGGTATTCCAGAGACATTCTTTGTACTTACAAATGAATTAAAATCTCTTGCTTTAGATGTTGAGATTTTTGATAAGGATGAGAATAATGAGTAAATTTAAACCTATCGAAATAAAAGAAGATGGCAGACCTAGAGACTTTGAAGCTTTTCAATTAAGACTTGCAAGTCCTGAAAAAATCAAATCATGGTCTTATGGGGAAGTAAAAAAACCAGAAACGATTAATTATAGAACTTTAAAGCCTGAAAGAGATGGGCTTTTTTGTGCTAAAATTTTTGGACCAGTAAGAGATTATGAGTGTCTTTGTGGTAAGTATAAAAAAATGCGTTTTAAGGGCATTAAGTGTGAAAAATGTGGTGTTGAAGTTACTAGTTCTAAAGTGCGTCGTTCAAGAATGGGGCATATTGAGCTAGTTACCCCAGTAGCACATATATGGTATGTGAACTCTTTACCAAGTCGTATCGGTACTTTACTCGGCGTAAAGATGAAAGACTTAGAACGCGTATTATATTATGAAGCATATATAGTAGAAAATCCAGGTGATGCATACTATGATAATGAAAATACTAAAAAAGTTGAATTTTGTGATGTGTTAAATGAAGAGCAGTATTTAAATTTAATGCAACGCTATGAAAGTAGTGGATTTAAAGCTAGAATGGGTGGTGAAGTTGTTAGAGATTTACTAGCAAATTTAGATCTTGTCGAGCTTTTAAATAAATTAAAAGAAGATATTGCAGCAACTAATTCAGAAGCAAAGAAAAAAACTATCATCAAACGCTTAAAAGTGGTAGAAAATTTCTTAAATAGTAATTTAAATAGCAATACAAATATTGATGAAGTAGTACCAAATCGTCCTGAGTGGATGATGATCACAAATTTACCTGTATTACCACCTGATTTAAGACCTTTGGTAGCTTTAGATGGTGGAAAATTTGCAGTTTCTGATGTGAATGATTTATATAGAAGGGTTATCAATAGAAATACGCGTTTAAAAAGACTTATGGAGCTTGATGCACCTGAAATTATCATTAGAAATGAAAAAAGAATGCTACAAGAAGCAGTTGATGCTTTGTTTGATAATGGCAGAAGAGCAAATGCAGTTAAAGGTGCAAATAAGCGCCCATTGAAATCTTTAAGTGAAATTATCAAAGGTAAACAAGGTCGTTTTAGACAAAATCTACTTGGTAAAAGGGTGGATTTCTCAGGTCGTAGTGTTATTGTTGTTGGACCAAAACTTAGAATGGATCAATGCGGTTTACCTAAAAAAATGGCTTTAGAATTATTTAAACCACATTTGTTAGCTAAGCTTGAAGAAAAAGGTTATGCAACTACCGTAAAACAAGCTAAAAAAATGATAGAAAACAAAACTAATGAGGTTTGGGAGTGCTTAGAAGAGGTTGTTAAAGGTCATCCTGTAATGCTTAACCGTGCTCCAACCTTGCATAAACTTTCTATCCAAGCTTTTCATCCTGTGCTTGTAGAGGGTAAAGCGATTCAACTTCATCCATTAGTGTGTGCGGCATTTAATGCTGACTTTGACGGGGACCAAATGGCTGTGCATGTGCCTTTATCTCAAGAGGCAATAGCTGAGTGTAAAGTATTAATGCTCTCATCTATGAATATCTTGCTTCCAGCAAGTGGTCGTTCTGTAACTGTGCCTTCTCAAGATATGGTTTTGGGGATTTATTATCTGTCTTTAGAAAAAGATGGTGCTAAAGGTGAGCATAAAATTTGCACAGGTATTGAAGAGGTTATGATTGCTCTAGAAGCAAAATCTTTAGATATTCATGCAAGCATTAGAAGTGTGGTTGATGGAAGAAAAATCACAACAACCGCGGGTAGATTGATTATTAAGTCTATCTTACCTGATTTTGTTCCTGAAAATATGTGGAATAAAGTCATGAAGAAAAAAGATATTGCAGCTTTGGTTGATTATGTTTATAAAGAGGGTGGCCTTGAAGTAAGTGCTAGCTTTTTAGATAAACTAAAAGATCTTGGTTTTGAATATGCAACAAAAGCAGGTATTTCTATTTCAATTGCTGATATTATTGTGCCTGATCAAAAGCAAAAAAGCATAGAAGAAGCTAAAAAACAAGTAAGAGAAATTCAAAATTCATATAATTTAGGTTTGATTACTTCGGGTGAAAGATATAATAAGATTATCGATATTTGGAAAAGCACTAATAATATCTTGTCAAAAGATATGATGGAGTTAATTAAAAAAGATAAAGAAGGATTTAACTCTATTTATATGATGGCAGATTCTGGTGCTAGAGGTTCAGCAGCTCAAATTTCACAGCTTGCTGCGATGAGGGGTCTTATGGCAAAACCTGATGGCTCAATTATTGAAACACCGATTATTTCAAATTTCCGTGAAGGACTTAATGTTCTTGAATATTTTATTTCAACTCATGGTGCTAGAAAAGGTCTCGCAGATACAGCATTAAAAACAGCAAATGCAGGTTATTTAACAAGAAAGCTTATCGATGTGGCGCAAAATGTAAAAGTTACAATGGATGATTGTGGCGCACATGAGGGTGTTGAAATTAATGAAATCACAGCAGATGGTGTTGTGATTGAAACCTTAGAGGAAAGAATTTTAGGAAGAGTTTTAGCTGAAAATATTATTGATTCTATTACTAATGAAATTTTATTTTCAGAAGGTACTTTAATAGATGAAGAAAAAGCTAGAGTAATTGTTGAAAGTGGTGTAAAGAGTGTAAGTATTAGAACTCCTATTACTTGTAAAGCTAAAAAAGGAGTTTGTTCTAAATGTTATGGTATTAACCTAGGTGAGGGCAAATTAGTTAAGCCAGGTGAAGCTGTAGGTATTATATCTGCTCAATCAATCGGTGAGCCAGGAACTCAGCTTACACTAAGAACTTTCCATAGTGGTGGTACTGCTAGTACAGATTTACAAGATCGTCAAGTAGTAGCACACAAAGAAGGTTTTGTAAGATTTTATAATCTTAACACTTATGAAGATAGACAAGGTAAAACTATCGTTGCAAATCATCGCAATGCTGCTATTTTACTTGTTGAGCCAAAAATCAAAGCCCCATTTAAAGGAACTATCCATATTGAACATGCGTATGAAGATGTAGTGGTTAGCGTTAAAGCAAAAAACAATGAAGCTAAATTTATATTAAGAAAATATGATTTAGCAAAAGCTAATGAGCTTGCTGGTGTAAGTGGTAATATCGAAGGTAAGTTATATATTCCATATAGCGATGGTGTTGAAGTAGCTGAAAATGAAAGTATTGTTGAAGTGATCAAAGAAGGTTGGAATATACCAAATCGTATTCCTTATGCTAGTGAATTGCTAGTAAAAGATGGTGATCCTATCACTCAAGATATTATAGCAGGTGCAAAAGGCACATTAAAATTTTACATGCTCAAAGGCGATGGTTTAGATAGGATTAAAAATCTTAAAAAAGGTGATGTAGTTAAAGAAAAAGGTGTTTTTGTTGTTATTGCTGATGAAAATGATAGAGAAGCAAAAAGACATTATATACCAAGAGAATCCGTGATTGAATTTGATGATAGTGCTTTTGTGGATAATCCTAAAGCTATCATAGCAAAATCAAGCAAAGAAGATAAAACTATCATTGCTGAATGGGATGCATATAATAACACCGTAATTGCAGAGGTTGCAGGTACTATAAATTTTGAAGATATTGAATCAGGCTATAGTGCTGATGAACAAATTGATGAAGCAACAGGTAAAAGATCGCTTGTTATTAATGAGTATTTACCAAGTGGAGTGCGTCCAGCGTTGTTAATCATAGGTGAAAATGACAAAGTAGTGCGTTATCAATTAGAGCCAAAAACTGTTATTTATGTAAATGATGGTGATAAGGTGAAGCAAGCTGATATTTTAGCTAAAACACCAAAGGCAGCAGCTAAATCAAAAGATATTACCGGGGGTCTTCCAAGAGTATCTGAATTATTTGAAGCAAGAAAGCCAAAAAACACTGCCGTTGTAGCTGAAATTGATGGAGTTGTTAGATTTGATAAGCCTTTAAGATCAAAAGAAAGAATCATTATTCAAGCAGAAGATGGAAGTAGTGCAGAGTATTTGATAGATAAATCAAAACGTATTCAAGTAAGAGATGGTGAGTTTATCCATGCGGGTGAAAAATTAACCGATGGAGTTATTTCAAGCCATGATGTACTTAGAATTTTAGGTGAAAAAGCATTACATTATTATCTTATTTCTGAAATTCAGCAAGTTTATCGCGGTCAAGGTGTTGTGATTTCTGATAAGCATATTGAAATCATCGTATCACAAATGCTAAGACAAGTTAAAATTGTAGATAGTGGTCATACTAACTTCATCGTGGGTGATTTAGTTTCAAGAAGAAAATTCAGAGAAGAAAATGAAAGAATTTTAAGATATGGTGGTGAGCCTGCTGTGGCTGAACCTGTGTTACTTGGGGTAACAAGAGCGGCTATTGGAAGTGATAGCGTGATTTCAGCTGCTTCTTTCCAAGAAACAACAAAAGTTTTAACAGAAGCAAGTATTGCAGGTAAATTTGATTATCTTGAAGATCTGAAAGAAAATGTAATTTTAGGTCGTATGATTCCTGTTGGAACAGGATTATATCAAGAGCAAAAACTTAAATTAAAAGAAAAAGAATAAAAATCCCTAGCTAGGGATTTTTATTGATATATATTTTCTAATTCCGGAAAATATAATTTTAAATCTTGTTCTATTTTGTATTTTTCTTCTAGTAAAATTTTTTGATTTTTTTCTTTAAAATTTGCATTTGAGTAAAATATATGATATGAAATACTAATTGCAGCTATAATTTTTTCATCGTATTCAATTCCTATGGCCATACACTCAATTTCTGGGTTCATTTCCCCACTTTCTAATGCTATTTTATTTTTTTTGATAGAAGATAATTCTTCGTAAAGCTCTTTTAGATTATTTAATGTATTTGGTGTTATTTTTTCAAAAGGATTTGGATAAATTTTTTCAAGCTCTTTATAGGTTTTCTTTTCTAGTAATGCTTTTCCTAAAGATGTAGCGTAAGCTGGATATGAAGCACCGACAAAAGACTTGATTTGTATTTGATTATCCGAATCAAGTTTTTCTAAATAAAATACATTTCCTTCTTTTAATATTCCCATTTGGCATGTTTGTCCTGTTAAGTTTCTGATGTTTTTCATATGTTTTTTAATTAATTCTAATGCGCTATTTTTTATTGAAATACAACGGCTAATTTCTAAAATTTTATAATCTAATGTGTAAAATTTATTTTTATCACATTTAATGTAATTTTTAGCTTGTAAAGTTTGAAGTATAGGAGAAAGTGTCCCTGGAGGGATATTTAAATCTTTTGCAATAGAGCTTAGTGTATTTTTTTGATTATTATTGCCCAATAATTCTAAAATTTTTAAAACTCTTAATGTTGGTTGATGTGTCATTTTACTCCTTTTTCAATAGATAAATTCTATCATATTTTTTTACTTTTAGTAACATTTTTAATAATATAAAAAATATTTTCTATTAGTAGTTTTTGCTTTAGATGATTGATTATAACTACTTTTATAAGACTTTTGTATTGTTTTTTTATCATTTTGATGTTTTTAAAAATTTCTATTTTTAGCTATATTTTTTGTATATAAAAATATTTTTGTATATACAAAAAATGAAAGGAAAAATATGGGAATATTAAAGGGAACTTTACCAGCCTTATTAACTCCATATGATATGAGTGGAAATATTAATGAAAACGAATTTATTAAATACTGCGAATTTGGTATCTCAAAAGGTTTAAATGGATTATTTTGTAATGGTAGTGCAGGAGATTCTCAAGCTTTAGGTATAGAAGAGCAAATCAAAATAATGAAACTTACAAAAGAAGCTGCAAAAAATAATCTCCCTATTATTACAGGTATTGCATCAACAGTTTATCAAAATACTTTTACTTTGGCGCAAAAAGCATATGAATTAGGGCTTGATGCTTTATTACTTGCTATGCCTTATTATTATAAATTAAGTGAAGACGCACTTTTTGAATATATTAAAGATTTATCTTCTAAAGTGAAGCTTCCTTTGTATATTTATAACATCCCTCTTTTTGCACCAGCGCTAAGATTGAAATTTATAGAAAGGGTTTCAAAGCTTGATAATATTGCGGGTATAAAAGATAGCAGTGGAGATGCTTTGCTTTTAAATCATATATTAGATGTAGTGCCTAGTGATTTTGATGTTTTTGTAGGAAGAGAAGAATTTTATGCAGGAGCACTACTGATAGGGGCAAAGGGTTCTATGACTAGTATAGGTGGTGTTTTTCCAGAACTTATGAGTGAAATTTATAAATCAATCAATGAAAAAAATATAGATAGAGCTTTGCTGATTCAAAAAAGTTTATTAAAAGCTATAAGATTTGGTATGAGCATAGCTTTTCCTATGGGATTTGCTTTGCTTTTAAAAGCCAGAGGATTTGAATTTGCAAATACAAGCATCCATCCTTTATCACATGCCACAAAAGAAGAATTAAATACTCGTTTTAATGAAGCTAAAGAACTTGTTAAAACTATAGAAAAAGAAACGGGTATAAAATTATGAAAGCCTATATTATAGTCAATGAAAAAGATAATGTCGCTACTGCTTTGCGTAATTTTAAAAAAGGTGAAATCGTGGAAAATATAGAACTTTTAGATGATATTGCAAGTGGACATAAATTCGCACTAAAAGATATAAAAAAAGATGAAGTTGTCATCAAATATGCAGAAGCTATAGCTAGTGCAAGTTGTGATATTAATAAAGGTGAATGGGTGCATATTCACAATAGTGCAGGTATTAGAGGTCGTGGGGATAAGGAATAAATATGAAAAAGATAATGGGTTATAGAAGAGAAGATGGAAAATTTGGCTTGAGAAATAAAGTCATTATTATACCAAGCGTGCATTGTGCTAATAAGGTGTGCGAAAATATAGCCAGAAAATGCAATGGGGCAGTATATATTAATCATCAACATGGCTGTTCTCAACTCGAATTTGATGCTTTGCAAACTAGAGATGTTTTAATAGGCCATGGAAGTAATGCTAATGTTTTTGGTGTTTTAATTGTAGGACTTGGTTGTGAGGTAATACAAGCGAAAATAGTAGCTGAAAAAATAAAAGAAGTGACACCTTATAAGATGGTTGAATATTTAGTAATACAAGAGTGCGGTGGTAGTAAAAATACCATAGAAAAGGGTGTTAAAATAGTAAATCAAATGCTTGAAAATGCTGCAAAATTGGAAAAAACAGATGGCGATTTTAGTGATTTGATTTTAGGCACAGAATGTGGTGGTAGCGATAGTTATAGCGGTCTTAGTGCCAATCCTGCTTTAGGAAGTTTAAGTGATTTTGTAATTGATGAAGGTGGTGCAGTAATTTTAGCAGAAACTACAGAGCTTATAGGGTGTGAAGCCATACTTGCTAAGAGAGCAAAAAATGATGAAGTAGCTAAAAAGGTATATGATAAGATTTTAGGCTATGAGAATTTAGTTAAATCTTTTCATGCTGATATACGCGGAGCAAATCCTAGTCCGGGAAATATTGCAGGTGGGCTTAGCACTATAGAAGAAAAGTCTTTAGGTTGTGTTTATAAAGCAGGTACTAGAACTTTAATGGATGTGATTGATTATGCTAAACCTGTAATTTCCAAAGGACTTACTTTTATGAATACGCCAGGTAATGATATAGAACAACTTAGCGCTATGGTGGCAGGTGGAGCAAATATTTGTGTTTTTACTACAGGTCGTGGTACTCCTACAGGTTCAGCTATTGTGCCTACTATTAAAATGAGTTCTAATACTTTTTGTTATGAAAATATGAATGATGCTATTGATATTAATGCAGGAAGTATTATAGATGGGATTAAGACAAAAGAAGAAGTGCGTGATGAGCTTATAGATTTGATCATAAGAATTTCAAATGGAGAATTGGTAAAGGCAGAGTTAAATGAACAAAATGATTTTTCAGTTTGGAGACTTGCTACAACTTGCTAAATTAATAAAAAAGGATATATTATGGATTTAAAAATTAAAAATAAAATTTGTATCATCACAGGTGGTGCTAAAGGGATTGGTTATGGTATTGCTAAATTATGGGCTTTAGAAGGTGGGATTCCAATTATTTTTTCAAGAAGTGAAATTTCTAAAGAAAAAGATGATGAGCTAAAAGACATTTGCGGAAATTATGGATTTTATCAAATAGATTTAAAAAATACAGAACAAATTTCAACACTTGTTAAAAGTGTTGTTAATATATATGGTGGAATTTATGCTTTGGTTAATAATGCTGGAGCAAATGATAATTTACATATAGAAGATGCTACAACTGAAGAATTAATTAAATCTTATGAAAATAATCTTTTTCATTATTATACTATGACTAAAGAATGCTTACCATATATTAAAAAGCAACAAGGAAGTATATTAAATATCACAAGTAAAACCGGCTTAACAGGACAAGGTAGAACTTCAGCTTATGCTTCAGCAAAAGCTGCTCAAATAGGTTTTACAAGAGAATGGGCTTGCGCTTTTGCAAAAGATAATATTAGAATTAATGCTATAGCACCGGCTGAAGTTATGACTCCTCTTTATGAAAAATGGTTGTCAAATTTTCCAAATCCAAAAGCTCAATATGAAAAAATAGCAAAATGCATACCATTAGGTCATCGTTTTACAACTATAGAAGAAATAGCAAACACAGCAGTTTTTACACTAAGCCCTCTTGCTTCACACACAACAGGGCAAATTTTAACTCCTGATGGTGGATATATCCATTTAGATAGAGCTCTAAATTGGGATGAAATTTAATAATAAGGATGATGTATGTTAAATAACTCTAAAAATATAAAAATAGCAATTATTTTAGTAACTTCTCTTTTCTTTTTATGGGGAGTTAGTTATGGGCTGATTGATGTGATGAATAAGAATTTTCAAAATCATTTACATATCACTCAACATGAAAGTGGATTTTTGCAACTCGCTTATTTTGGTGCTTATTTTATCATAGCATTACCTGCTGGATATATAGCAAATAAATACTCTTATAAAATTGGTATTATTTTTGGGTTAATCTTGTATGCAATAGGTTGTTTATTGATTATTCCAGCTACAAATTTAGCTAATTTTTACTTATTTTTATTTGCTTTTTTTATTTTAGCTTGCGGTATTGGTTCTTTGGAAACTAGTGCTAATCCTTATATGGTAAAACTTGGTGATGAGAAAAATGCTAGTTTTAGAATTAATGCTGCGCAAAGTTTTAATGGTTTGGGTCAATTTTTAGGACCTATCATAGGTGGAGCTTTGTTTTTATCTATTACAAAACAAGAAGAAGGTGCAAGTAAAGAACAAATAGAAGCTGCATTACTTGCTAATATGGGTAATGTCCAGCTAGTGTATGTTGGTATTGCGGCAATTGTTATTTTGATCTTGATTGCTTTTGCATTGAATAAAATTCCGGAAGGATCGGCAGTAAGTAGTGATTATGAACAAAAAGATACCTCAAAACCTATTGGAGTTTTTAAGCATAAACATTTTAATTTTGGATTGCTAGCACAATTTTTGTATATAGCAAATCAAGTTAGTGCAGGAGCTTTTTTTATAAATTATCTTAGTGAGCATAATGAAAATCTAAAAGATGAACAAGGGGCTTATTATTTTTCGATAGCTTTAATTGCTTTTATGTTAGGTCGTATTCTTTCTACGCCTTTGATGAAGAAAATTAAAGGTGAGACTATTTTAGGATGGTATTCTTTTATTAATGTGACTTTATGTGTATGCTTGTATTTTGCTAGCGGATTTATTAGTATAGTTATTTTAATTGCATTATTTTTCTTTATGTCCATTTCTTTTCCTACTATTTTTGCAGTTGCAACAAAAAATCTTCCTTTTAATCAAGTGAAATTAGGTGGTTCTTTACTTGTTATGAGTATAGTTGGTGGTGCTATTATGCCTATTATCATGGGTTTAATTAATGATTATTTTGGAACAAGCATGGGATATTTGGCTATGGCCCCATTATTTTTATATGTATCATGGTATGGTTTTTTTGGTTCTAAAATAAAGGCTTAAAAATGCAAAAAATTTTTGATTCTCATTTGCATCTTTGGGATTTAAGTAAAATGCCTATTTCGTGGATAAAAGGCAATAATAGATTGGAACAAAATTATGATTTTTTAAGGGCAAAAAATGAGTATAAAGAATTTGATTTTTTAGGTGCGATGTATGTTGAAACAAATAGTGATGATTTGGAAAAAGAAGCTTTATTTGCATTAAAGCAAAAACAAGAACATGGTATTTTTATTTGTTTAGCTGATTTAAAGTACAAAGAACACTTATGTGCTTTTAGAGAGGTAATGCATACTAGTAAAAAGGGTGCTAAGAGACTATTTGAAGCAGATTTTAAAGAAAAATTAGAACTTCTAAATGTTTTTAATATACCTTTTGAAGCTTGCATGAAAAATGAAGAACTTTGGATATTGGAAAAGTTTTTATTTGATAATCCTAATTTAAAAGTAGTTTTAAATCATATGGGCAGTCCTAAAATTAACTATTTTGATGAATATAAAAAAATATTACATAAATTAAAAGATTTCCCAAATTTATGGATAAAAATTTCCGTACCAGATGATTTTACGATAAAAATTCATAGAGATTTTATATCTCAATGTTTTTCATTTTTAAAGAATGTTTTTAGTGAAGATAAATTTATATTTGGTAGTAATTATCCTGTGGCAAAAATAGCTCCAGCTAAATGGGCTAAATTTATCATAGAAGGAAATATTTTTAAAGATTTGGACAAGATATTTTATAAAAATGCTTTATCAATTTATAAGGAGGATAGGTGCAAAGATATGGTCAAATTATAAAAATTAAAAAGGAAAAAATACAAGAGTATAAAGATCTTCATGCAAAGCCTTATAAAGGTGTTTGTGAGATGATTAAAGAATGTAATATACAAAATTATTCTATTTATTTATTTGGAGAATATTTGTTTGCATATTTTGAATATACAGGTGTTGATTTTGATGCAGATATGGCTAAGATGGCAAAAGATAAAAATACACAACAATGGTGGAAAGTTACAGATCCCTGCCAAATATCTTTAGCTCATGCAGGACAAAAGTGGCTAAATATGGAAGAAGTATTTCATTTAGATTAAAAAAGGAGAAAAAATGACAACTTATTTAAATTATATTGACGGTGAATTTATCCCACACAATGGCGAATTTATAGAAGTTTTAAATCCCGCTACCAAAGAAGTAATATCAAGAGTGGCAAGTGCTTCTTTAGAAGATACACAAAGAGCAATTGAAGCAGCTAAAAAGGCACAAAAAAATTGGGAAGCTAAACCAGCGATTGAAAGAGCAAATCATTTAAGAGAAATAGCTAGTTTAATACGCAAAAATGCTAATTTTTTAACAGAAATTTTAATGCAAGAGCAAGGAAAAACTAGAGCTTTAGCTAGTGTAGAGATTAATTTTACGGCAGATTATATGGATTATACTGCTGAATGGGCTAGAAGATATGAAGGCGAAATTATACAAAGTGATAGAGCTAATGAGCATATATATTTATATAAAAGCGCCATTGGTGTAATTGGTGGAATTTTACCTTGGAATTTTCCATTTTTTCTAATCGCAAGAAAGATGGCACCTGCTTTACTAACAGGCAACACCATTGTTATAAAACCAAGCAGTGAAACTCCAAATAATGCTTTTGAATTTGCAAAGCTTGTCTCGCAAAGTTCTTTACCAAAAGGTGTATTTAATTTAGTTGCAGGTAAGGGTAGTGTGGTAGGACATGAATTATCAAGTAATGAAAACATAGGTATGGTAAGTCTTACAGGGAGTGTTGAAGCAGGAACTAGAGTGATGGAAGCTGCAGCTAAAAATATCATTAAGGTTTCTCTAGAACTTGGCGGAAAGGCACCGGCTATAGTGTGTAAAGATGCAGATATTGATTTAGCGGTAGAAGCGATTAAGGCAAGTAGAATTTGCAATAACGGACAAGTTTGCAATTGTGCCGAAAGAGCTTATGTGCATACAAGTGTTTATGATGAATTTGTAGATAAATTTGTAAAAGCCATGAGTAAAGTAAGTGTTGGAAACACTTTGAAAGGCGATTTTGATATGGGTCCGCTTGTCAATCAAGCAGGGGTTGATAATGCTTTAGCAATGCTTGAGAGAGCTACGAATAAAGGAGCAGTTGTAGAATGCGGTGGAAAAATTACCGATACAAGCGGATATTATTTTCCCGCAAGCGTTCTTACAAATGTTAAGCATGAAGATGAGATCATGCAAAAAGAAATTTTTGCTCCGATTTTACCAATTACTAAATTTGATACACTTGATGAGGCAATTGACATGGCAAATGATTGTGAATATGGACTGACAAGTTCTATTTATACACAAAATTTAGATATAGCAATGAGAGCTAGTAGAGAAATAAAATTTGGTGAAACTTATATTAACCGTGAAAATTTTGAAGCAATGCAAGGATTTCATGCAGGTTTTAGAAAAAGTGGCATAGGTGGAGCTGATGGAAAACATGGTCTTGAAGAGTATTTAGCTACCCATGTGGTTTATTTGCAATACAATACCGATAAACAATGATTTTAATCCTATCTATTTTTAGATAGGGTTTGTTTGAAATTTTTAATCAATTTCTCCGCGTTCTTTTAGAATTTTTACAGCCATTGCTTTTTCTGTTCTACCGGCACTAAAAAATCCTTCACTATTTATGATGTTTTTTAATTCATTGCTACTTTTATTCTCTAATCTTATTTTCGTAGCTTGTAATTCTTTGCTTTTTGCATCTAAATTAGCTGCCGCATCTTTTGCTACTTTGCCTACGCTATCCCAAAAACCCATTTTATCTCCTTTTGTTTTTATTGGTGGATTTTATCAAAAAAATAAATCAATAGAAAAGAGCATTTTGAATTTTATACTAAATTTCCCTGCTATTTTGAATTAAATGTTAAATTAGATATTAGTAAATTTTATTCTTTTGTTAAAAATCAAAAATATTCTTTTTATGGTAGTTTTATCTATTTTTTAAGTAAAAATGTTAATTTAATACCTGAATTTAAATTATACTTAGAGGATGATAAATTAATTTGTTTTGATATTATCCATCCAAGTTATACCGCTTTTTGTGAAAAATCAAAGACTTTTTGTGTTTTATGGACTGAATTTAATGAAGATTTTCAAAACTTTTTACATAATTTCGAGCATGATAAACAACTCATTAAAGAAAACACTATGTTTGTAAAAGAGAATATTAAAAATTCTTTTAATATTTCAGCAATCCCTTGGATAAATTTTTGAGAATTTCTCTTTACATTTACCTAAAAAAGAAAATTATTTTTTTCCTATTCTTACAAGTGGGAAAATTATCAAGGAAAAAAATCAATGTTTTATTCCACTAAGTATTAATGTAAATCACGCAAGCACCGATGCTTATCATGTGAGTTTGTTTTTAGAAAATTTGCAAAAAGATTTAAATTGTTTTTAGTTTATATTTTTGTAAGTAAAATTTAGATATTATCCAAAGTTTATTACATTTTTTAAAGAAAGGAATTATTGTGCCTACCATAAATCAATTGGTTAGAAAAGAGCGCAAAAAAGTTTTAGAGAAATCTAAATCTCCAGCGCTTAAAAATTGTCCACAAAGAAGGGGAGTTTGCACTAGGGTTTATACAACAACCCCTAAAAAACCAAACTCAGCGTTAAGAAAAGTTGCCAAAGTAAGACTTACAAGTGGCTTTGAAGTTATTAGTTATATCGGTGGTGAAGGTCACAACCTACAAGAACACAGCATTGTTTTAGTGCGTGGTGGTAGGGTAAAAGACTTACCAGGTGTTAAGTATCACATTGTTCGCGGTGCCTTAGATACTGCAGGTGTTGCAAAAAGAACCGTTTCTCGTTCTAAATATGGTGCGAAACGCCCTAAAGCAGCAGCTAAGTAATAAAATTGCAGACAAATCCGTTAGATTTGATTTTGTTTGAGTAAAATTATAAATTTGAAGGAAAATTATGAGAAGAAGAAAAGCTCCGGTAAGAGAAGTCTTGCCAGATCCGATTTATGGAAACAAAGTAATCACAAAATTCATTAATTCTTTAATGTATGATGGTAAAAAAAGCACAGCTACGACTATTATGTATGGTGCTTTAGAAGCTATCGATAAAAAAGGTGGAGAAAAAAAAGGTATAGAAATTTTTAATGATGCTATTGAAAATATTAAGCCTTTATTAGAAGTTAAATCTCGTCGTGTTGGTGGTGCTACTTATCAAGTGCCAGTAGAAGTACGCCCAGCTAGACAACAAGCTTTAGCTATAAGATGGATTATTTCTTTTGCTAGAAAAAGAAGCGAAAGAACTATGATAGAAAAATTAGCAGCAGAGTTATTAGATGCAGCTAATAGCAAAGGTGCTTCATTCAAGAAGAAAGAAGATACTTATAAAATGGCAGAAGCTAATAAAGCATTTGCTCATTATCGCTGGTAAGAGGAGTAAAATATGTCAAGAAGTACTCCTTTAAAAAGAGTTAGAAATATAGGTATCGCAGCTCATATTGATGCAGGTAAAACAACTACTAGTGAGAGAATTCTTTTCTTTACAGGTATGAGTCATAAAATTGGTGAGGTGCATGATGGTGCAGCTACAATGGACTGGATGGAGCAAGAAAAAGAAAGAGGTATCACAATTACTTCTGCTGCTACAACTTGTTTTTGGAAAAACCATCAAATTAACCTTATAGACACTCCAGGCCACGTTGACTTTACAATCGAAGTTGAAAGATCAATGCGTGTTTTAGATGGTGCAGTTGCGGTGTTTTGTTCAGTAGGTGGAGTTCAACCACAATCAGAAACCGTATGGAGACAAGCTAATAAATACGGTGTTCCAAGAATTGTTTTTGTAAATAAAATGGACAGAATTGGTGCAAATTTCTTTAATGTTGAAGAACAAATCAAAAATCGTTTGAAAGGTAACCCAGTTCCACTTCAAATTCCAATTGGCGCTGAAGATAATTTCAAAGGTGTAATTGATCTTATTACCATGAAAGCTTTGGTATGGGAAGATGAAAATAAACCAACTGATTATGTAGAAAAAGAAATTCCAGCTGAACTTAAAGAAAAGGCTGAAGAATATCGCACAAAAATGATAGAAGCAGTTTCTGAAACAAGCGATGAATTAATGGAAAAATACCTAGGTGGTGAAGAGCTTACTCAAGAAGAAATCAAAGCAGGTATTAAAGCAGGATGTTTAAGTCTTTCTATGGTTCCTATGCTTTGTGGTACAGCTTTTAAAAATAAAGGTGTTCAGCCATTACTTGATGCTGTTGTTGCTTATTTACCAGCTCCTGATGAAGTTGCTAATATTAAAGGTGAATATGAAGACGGTACAGAAGTTTCTGTAAAATCAACTGATGATGGTGAGTTTGCAGGCCTAGCATTTAAAATTATGACTGACCCTTTTGTTGGGCAATTAACTTTCGTTCGTGTGTATAGAGGAAGTTTAGAAAGCGGTTCTTATGCATACAACTCAACAAAAGATAAAAAAGAAAGAATCGGTCGTCTTTTGAAAATGCACTCTAATAAAAGAGAAGAAATTAAAACTTTATATGCAGGAGAAATTGGAGCGGTTGTTGGTCTTAAAGACACACTAACCGGTGATACTTTGGCAAGTGAAAAAGATAAGGTTATTTTAGAGAGAATGGATTTTCCAGATCCTGTTATTTCAGTTGCTGTTGAGCCTAAAACAAAAGCAGATCAAGAAAAAATGTCTATTGCTTTAAATAAATTAGCTCAAGAAGATCCAAGCTTTAGAGTTTCAACAGATGAGGAAAGTGGTCAAACTATCATTTCAGGTATGGGCGAGCTTCACTTGGAAATTATCGTTGATAGAATGCTTCGTGAATTTAAAGTTGAAGCCGAAGTAGGTCAACCTCAAGTTGCTTACCGTGAAACTATTAGAAAAACAGTTGAGCAAGAATACAAATACGCTAAACAATCAGGTGGTCGTGGACAATATGGTCATGTATTCTTAAGACTTGAGCCACTTGAACCAGGTAGTGGATATGAATTTGTAAATGATATCAAAGGTGGGGTAATTCCAAAAGAATATATTCCAGCGGTTGACAAAGGTGTTCAAGAGGCATTACAAAATGGTGTTTTAGCAGGATACCCTGTTGAAGATGTTAAAGTAACTGTTTATGATGGAAGTTACCACGAAGTGGATTCTTCTGAAATGGCATTTAAACTTGCAGCTTCTATGGGCTTTAAAGAAGGTGCTAGAAAAGCAGGTGCTGTAATCTTAGAACCTATGATGAAAGTTGAAGTTGAAACTCCAGAAGAATATATGGGTGATGTTATTGGTGATTTAAATAAACGCCGTGGTCAAGTAAATTCAATGGATGAAAGAGGTGGTAATAAAATTATTACAGCATTTTGTCCTTTGGCCGAGATGTTTGGTTACTCAACCGATCTTAGAAGTCAAACTCAAGGCCGTGCTACTTATTCTATGGAATTTGATCACTATGATGAAGTTCCAAAAAATGTTTCTGAAGAAATTATCAAAAAAAGAAATGGTTAATCTATCAAGATGGGCAAAAAGCTCATCTTGAATTATTTATGTCCTTTTGAATTAATTAAATTAATTGCTCCTTCATTAATTTCATATGCCTTCCCAAAACCTTTAACATATCTTCCATTTTTCAGTATAAGTTGAAATAAATGAAAATCTTGCATATTTTTAATGACTTGGATTATTTCTTTATTGTCTTCATTTTCATAAGTATTTAATACTTGCTCAAATAGCTGATTATCTCTTGTTATTTCTACGCTCTCAACTCTAAATTTAAGTCTTTTCCTTGCAAAGATTGATATACAATCTTTTTCATCTTCTATAAACATAATTTCTATGTTTTTATTATTGTATTTTACTCCTTCAAAATGTTCGGCAATTTCACTAATATAAATATAAAAGTCATTTTTGTTTTTTATAATAGGAGTATATGAACATATGGTTTGATTGTTTAAATTTAAAGACGATATCATAATGCTTTTGTATTCTTGTATAAATTGATTAATTTCATCATGTAGTTGCATAAAAATTTTCCTTGTAAGTTAAAATGAATAAGATTTGAGGGTTGTAGAAAAGTAAAAAGAAGAGTTTGTTACTCTTCTTCATCAGTATTTTTGCGTACAACTTTAATGCGTTCTATGCTATTTCCATCCATCTTTTTGACTTCGTAGTAGCAAAATTTATCTTCTATTCTATCTCCAACCACCGGTAAGCGTCCTAAAAGATTGAAAACATATCCACCTATAGTGACTTGTTCTAATTCTTCATTAAAGCGTATATCAAGCATTTCTTCTACTTCACTAATTTCATATCTTCCTTGAAATTCATAAATGTTTTCTGCAAGCTTTTTAAAATGTGGACTAGAATCATCATGCTCATCGTTAATATCACCAACAATTTCTTCCATAATATCTTCCATAGTTAAAAGACCAGCGGTTCCGCCATATTCATCTACTACTAATGCTGTATGTACTTGTTCTTTATTCATCATGAAAAGAACTTTAGATATGCTGATATTTTCTGGAACTAGGATCATTTTGATTAGAAAATCATCTAAATTTTTCTTATCTTTGCTAAGTTCATTTTGCATAATGTCTCTAATATGCACCATACCTAAAATGATATCTTTAGAACCATCTATGTATGGAAAGCGTGTATGTTTATACTGACAAACTATTTGCATATTTTCTTCATAGCTTTTTTGTTTATTAAGACAAATCATATCTTTTCTAGGTGTCATGATTTCTTTTGCTACTGTATCTGAAAAATCGACAGCATTGCGTATGATTTCAGTTTCAAATTCATCCAAAACTCCACCTTTTTGGCTTTCACTCGCAATAAATTTAATCTCTTCTTCAGAGTGACTTAATTCGTGTTCTTTGGCAGGTTTTATACCTATAATTTTTAAAGAAACTGCAGCTAAAAAGTCAAATGTTTTAATGAAAGGTAAGAAAAGTAACCAAAACAAATGCAATGGTCTTGCAACCCATAAAACAGCTCTATCTGCAATGGCTATAGCAATGCTTTTTGGGACCAACTCGCCTAGCACAACATGCAATAATGTGATAATAGCAAAAGCAATAATAAATGCTATGGTATGGATTAATGCTGGAGATAAACCTAAATTTGCTAGAGGAACTTCAAGAATTTTAGCAATAGCAGGTTCGCCTATCCAACCAAGAGCAAGAGAGCTTAGCGTAATACCAAGTTGGCAAGCACTTAAATAAGTATCTAGTTTTGAAGTGACTTCCAAAGCTTTTTTTGCATTGCGTTTTTTCTCTTTTACCATTTCTTCAAGTTTTGATCTACGCACTTTAACAATAGCAAATTCAGATAAAACAAAAAATCCATTTAAAAGCACTAAAGCTAATGCAACAAGAATCATAAAAGTAGAATAGCCTATATCAATAGAGGCAACAGTAGGTAGTGTTTGATTTAAGTCTAAAGATTGACTGGGGTCCAAAAAAACTCCTTTAATAAAATTTCGCAAAATTATATCAAATCAAAACTATAAAATTAGCTTAAAAATAATGATATATTTTAAATTAATTTAATGTTTTCTATATTCTATATTTTTTTCAAATTCATCTAAACGCTTGTAAATACTACGAAGCTGTGTGATAGTTGTCCAGTTGGTGATAAAAATGCTAAATGAAGATCTAACCTGGTCAAAAGCATTACCAACTTGTATGATAATTCCAAGTTGTATAAGTCCTAAAAATAAACTTGGAGCCATGATTAAAAAGGGTACTATAACCATGATTTGCTCAAATAAATAAAGCCATATATTAAAATATCCATAATGTAAAAATAATCTTTTATAATTGATTTTAAGCCCGGTAAATAAACTTAAAATACTTTCATCGCTTGCATAATTTTTTCTATCATCTTCAGCAAAAACAAGTTCTTTTCTAAAAGCAGCTTCGGCTTTTTGATTGTTATATTCTAATCCAGGTAGTTTTATACCTACAAACCATGATATAACTAAACCTCCTAAAGAAACCAAAAATGCAATCCATACTAAAGAGCCATTAATATCTTTTAAGATAGGTAAATTAACATGTGCGCTTAACATCCATAAAATTGGCACAAAAGCAACTAAAGTCATAATTGCTTTGACAAAAGCTAACCCTAAACTTTCTATGATTTTTGAAAAATTATAGATATCTTCTTGAATTCTTTGCGAACTGCCTTCTATGTTATCATCTTTTTTTTGCCAAAATTTAATATAATCAAAAGTCATAGCCTCGCGCCATTTAAAAGCATATATGCTTCCAAAATATTGCGTGATAGTAGCGATTAATACATAAGGCAGTGCTAAATATAAAAATTGTTTAATAAAATGATAAAAATCATTTATGCTATGATTTTTTGCATCTTGTAAAACATCGTAAAATTCTTTATACCATTCATTTATTGCTACATTAATAGAGGTTTGTGCTAATAAAGAAGACAATAAAAAAAACAGACCCAAGTAAGCCCATAAAGCCCATTTTTTAGAATAAAAAAAAGATTTAAACATTTTAAATTTCTTTCAGCATTTTTTCATAATGTTTTATTGTATGTTTTTTTGCTTTAAATATTATACTAAAAATCATAATAAAACAACTTGCGACTAAAAATCCAGGAATGATTTCATAAATTTCTATAAAATTTGAACCAAAATGCTTATAAAATACAACAGTTAAAGCCCCGCTAACCATTCCAGCTATTGCACCTTCTTTGCTCATATTTTTATAAAATAAAGAAAATAAAATAACGCTTCCAAAACTAGCTCCAAAACCTGCCCAAGCATAAGAGACTATGCTTAAAATTTGACTTTGAGTATCAAGTGAAAGTATAAAAGCTACACACGCTACAATCAAAACACCTAAGCGTGACAACAAAGTAATATTTTTATCATTTGTTTTTCTTTTTAAGATTTGTGTATAAAAATCTTGCACCAAGCTAGAAGCGCATACTAGCAATTGAGAACTTGCAGTACTCATAATGGCTGCTAAAATTGCACTGAGTAAAATTCCAGCCACCCAAGGGTTAAAAAGCACTTGAGACATTACAATAAATATTCTTTCAGGATCATTTAAAGTAAGATCAAATTTAGCTATATAAGCAATACCTAAAAATCCTATCATAGCAGCACCAAATAGAGAAATTACCATCCAAGTTATGCCTATAAAAGTCGCAGTAGGAATTTCTTTTACATTTTTTATAGAAATAAAGCGAATTAAAATATGAGGTTGGCCAAAATATCCAAGTCCCCAGGCCAAGGTTGATGCTACCACTAGCCAACCACCACCATCTAAACCAAAAGCTTGAGGTTTTACATCATTTATAGTAGAAAAAGCTTCGCCAAAGCCGCCAAGTTCAAAAATCATCACAAAAGGAATGATGATTAATGAACTCATCATTAAAAGTCCTTGTATCATATCAGTCCAGCATACGGCTTTATAGCCACCTAAAAAAGTATATAAAACAATAACTAAAAATCCAATACTTAATGCAAAAATATAAGGCAAATTAAATACACTTTCAAAAAGTTTAGCACCACTTACTAATCCAGCACTAATGTAAATAGTAAAAAATACTAAAATAACTACCGCACAAATACTTCTTAAAATATGTCTATCATCATGAAAGCGACTTTCAAAAAAATCAGGAATTGTAATACATTCTTTGGCTATTTGAGAAAAAATCTTTAATCTTTTAGCAACAAAGGTCCAGTTTAGAAACATACCAAAACTTAAACCTATGGCTATATAAATTTGTCCCAATCCAGCTGCGTATAAAGCACCGGGAAAAGCCATTAAAAGCCAACTACTCATATCAGAAGCACCTGCACTTAAGGCAGATATTACCGGCCCCATTGATGCATTTCCGACAAAATAATCTTTACTATTTTGATTTTTTTTGTAAAAATAAAAACCTATAAAAAGCATTAAAAATGCATAGGTAATAAAAGTAATAATAATAGGATAAGAAAATTCCACACTTTGTAAATTCATAAGTGTCCTTAAAAAATTTAAAAAACCATCATTTTACTTGTTTTATTTTAAAAAAACATTATAAAAATTATTTTTTATTTCAATGCTTTATAAAGTTTTTTTGTTACAATTTTCAAAAAAATTAAGGATAGTTAATGAAAAATCTTTTAATTATAGGTGCAGGTGGTGTAAGTCGCGTTGCAACTGTAAAATGTGCAATGAATAGTGATGTTTTTAGTAAAATAACTCTAGCAAGTAGAACTAAAAGTAAATGTGATGAAATAGCAGCTTTTATAAAAGAGCGTTTAGGTATAGAAATTCAAACTGAGCAAATAGATGCAGATGACACATCTGCTGTTGTAGAGCTTATTAAAAAAATAGGAGCTGAAATTTTATTAAATGTGGCTTTGCCTTATCAAGATCTTGCTTTAATGGATGCGTGCATTCAAACTAATATCCACTATGTAGATACTGCAAACTATGAACATCCTGATTTGGCTAAATTTGAATATAAAGAACAATGGGCAAGAAATGATAAGTTTAAACAAGCAGGAATTTTAGGACTTTTAGGCAGTGGATTTGATCCAGGTGTTACTAATGTATTTTGCGCTTATGCGCAACAAAATTTATTTGATGAAATTTATTATATTGATATACTAGATTGTAATGCAGGTGATCATGGATATGCCTTTGCAACTAATTTTAACCCTGAGATAAATTTAAGAGAAGTATCTGCTAAGGGTCGTTATTGGGAAAATGGAAAATGGATAGAAACTGAACCTATGGAAATAAAAATGGAGTGGGATTATCCTGAAGTAGGAGTAAAGGATAGTTATTTGCTTTATCATGAGGAGCTTGAAAGTTTAGTAAAAAATATCAAAGGTCTAAAAAGAATAAGATTTTTTATGACTTTTGGACAAAGTTATTTAACTCATATGAAATGTCTTGAAAATGTTGGTATGCTAGGTATTAAACCTGTTATGCATCAAGGCAGAGAGATAATACCAATAGAATTTTTAAAAACTTTACTTCCTGATCCTGCTAGTTTAGGTCCTCGTACTAAAGGTTACACTAATATAGGTTGTGTAATCCGTGGTGTAAAAGATGGAAAAGATAGACAAGTTTATATTTACAATGTTTGTAATCACGAAGAATGCTTTAAAGAAACTGGAGCGCAAGCTGTGAGCTATACTACAGGTGTCCCTGCTATGATAGGTACGAAATTAATTGCTAAAGGAATTTGGCAAGGAAAAGGTGTGTTTAACATGGAAGAATTTGACGCCAAACCTTTCATGGATGAGTTAAATACTCAAGGACTTCCTTGGAAAATTATAGAAATGGAGCCAAATTTAGGAAAATAATCTCAAGTCTTTGACTTGAGAAAGTTTTAATAATGACACAATTATTATTAAGTATAGATTGGATGCCTTTTTTAGTTTCCATAAAACTTTCTATTATTACTTGTATAATTTTGTTTTGTTTTTGCATACCTCTTGCTTGGGTTTTTACTTTTAAGCAATTTAGAGCAAAAAAAATTCTAGAAACCATAATAACCTTACCTTTAGTTTTACCACCGTCTGTTGTTGGTTTTTACTTGTTGATTTTATTTTCAAAATATTCTTTTTTTGGAGAATTTTTAGAAAAATATTTTAATATCACTTTAGCTTTTACTTTTGAAGGCTTGGTAATAGCAAGTTGCATTTACTCTTTACCTTTTATGTTTAATCCTTTATATAACGCAATGTCTTTAATTTCTAAAAATATTATAGAAGCAAGTTTTTCTTTGGGAAAAAATTCTTTCATCACACTTTTTAAAGTAATCTTACCAAGTATCAAACCAGCTATACTCAGTGCTTTAGTAATAAGTTTTGCACATACTATGGGCGAGTTTGGTATAGTATTAATGATAGGTGGTTCTTTAAGCGGAGAAACAAAAGTAGCTAGTATTGTTATATATGAAAGTATGGAAAATTTAGATTTTGCCACAGCTCATATTTATAGTCTCATACTTTTAATTTTTAGTTTTGTTGTTTTGTTAAGTGTAAATTTGTTAAAAAATAAATAACAAAGACTTATTTTTATTGTATAATCAATTTATATCTTAAATTTAAAGGAGAAATGATGGATAATTCATTATCAGGATATACTAAAAAATATGACAATGAAGGGTATGGCTTACAATATCCAGATGGACATGTTATAAGATTTTATGAGAGAATCTTAAAATACAAATTAAACAAAACAAGTGGAAATTTACTTGATTTTGGTTGTGGAAATGGAGTTCATTCTAAGTATTTTCAAGATGTAACAGGGGGGGGGTATTAATGCCTATGGTATAGATATTGTTCCTAGTTTAAAAAATACTTGGAAAAAAGATCCTAGGATAAATGAAAATAATTTTCATGTTATTACACCAAATTCTAGTTTTAAAAATTTATTTGATGTAAAAATGGATTTTATTTTTGCAAATCAAAGTTTATATTATCTACCAAACAAAGACTTTCAAAAAACTATTGAAGAATTTTATGATTTATGCAATGATGGAGCAATAATTTTCGCGACAATGATTAGCTCTAAAGCTTATCAAGAATTTGTTGCAGGAGATGTTAAAGATAATGGTTTAGTGGAAGTAAAATCTAGTCCAAGATTAAATGGCGAATCTACTTATATAAATTTTACAAATACGATTGAAGAATTAAAAGAAAAATTTAAACCTTTTAAACCATTATTTTGGGGAGATTATGAATTAATAAATTTATATAATTTTGAAGGAAGTATACAGCATTTTATTTATATAGGGGAAAAATAATTTTATATGATAAAGACTTTATCAAGTCTTTATCATCACT
>NZ_JAKMSX010000010.1:0-44726 GCF_025772865.1 Campylobacter sp. CNRCH_2014_2452 | reverse complement strand
AGTTTTACAAAATAAAAAGAAGGTTTTAGTATTTATTAAGTGGTAGAAAATCAGAAAAGTTATTTAGAAATTTTATTTAGTAGTAATACTTTAATTTAATATTTTTAATTAGCCATAGTTGATATTTTTGGTTTTTGATATAAAATATTAATTTTTATAATGTATTGTATCTTTTTTATTTTTGGAGGATATATGAAAAAATTATTTTTAACTTTAACGCTTGGTTTTACAAGCTTATTGGCTAATGAAAAAATATTAAATATTTACGAAAGTCCCACTTGTGGATGTTGCGATCTTTGGGCTAATTATATGAAAGATAAAGGCTATAAAGTACAAATACACAAAAGTGAAGATTTTTTAAAAATAAAAGAAAAAATGAATATTCAGCCTATGTATCAAAGCTGTCATACTGGCGTGATTGATGACTATGCTATAGAAGGGCATGTTCCTGAAGATGCAGTTGCTTGGCTTTTGGAAAATAAACCTGAGGATGTTATAGGTATTTCTGCTCCTGGTATGCCTCAAGGAAGTCCTGGAATGGAACAAGGTTATGAAGAAGAATATCCTGTAGTTTTGATGCTTAAAAATGGAGATTATAAAATTTATGGGATCTATAAAGGACATAATTTAATCAAGACAAACTAAGCAATTTTGCTTAGTTTATTTTATATATTAATGGTATTCTTATATGAAAAGTTTTTTCATACTGTGGAAAATTCTTAGACGCTATATGTATAGTTTCTAAGGCACTATCGTTCAATAATTTATATTTTGATGGTTTTAATATTTTTAAGTTTAATAGATTTTTATCTTTAGTCCATGTAAATTCTACTAAAATTTCGCCACTCATCCGCATTTTTCGAGCTTGCCTAGGATAAATTAAAGCTTTATCTATAGCTTGCTTAACTTCTTTTAAAAGTTCATTGTTATTAGTTAAAGATATACTTTCTTGAGAATTTATCAGGATGTTTTTTTCTTGAGATGTTATTTTTTGAGATTTTATTTCCTCTTTTAATCGATTTGTTGCTTTAGTATCGGTTGAAGTATTTATTTTTTTAGGTTGAACGATAGGTTTTTCTTTTACTTGTTCTATTTTTTTTATTTTTTCTTGTTTAGATTGTTCGTTTTTTATTTTAGGAGAATCTTGTAAAAATTGTTTTATAGCTATATTAAATTTTTCTTCCTTTGTAGTGTTATGTTGTATATGTAAAAAATTCTTAGTATAAAGAAAAACAAAAAGTAAAGGTAAAAAGATAAATAAAGTAATGAAAAATGATTGATTTTTATGATTACTTATAAAAGTCTTCATCTTTTTTGCTCTGTTAAAATTTGAAAATTTTCATGATTTTTATTTTTTAAAATATCAATAATTTTTACAAAGCTTTCAAATTTTGCTTCTTTATCACTTTTTAACTCTACTAAGGTTTTAGAATTTATAGTGTCAAATTTTTCTTTTATTTCTTCTATGGAAACTGTTTTTCCATCGATATAAAATTTATTTTCTTTATCGATTAAGATGCTTATTTTGTCTTTATTTTCACTTTTGGAATTTGAATTTTCACTTTGAGGTAGATTGATTTTGATTTCACCATGTGCGATAAAAGTGGATATACTTAAAACAATGGCTAGTAAAACAAGCATTATATCTATAAAAGGAATAATATTTAAACCTTCATTTTTTGGCAATTTAAGCATTTTTATCCTTAAAAATACGATATGCATTACTCAAAGTTGATATTTTTCTAAGCAATCCATTATAAGCCATCAAAGAAGGGATGGCAACTAAAATTCCCAAAGCAGTAGCCTTTAAAGCTAGCGATAAGCCAATAACAATAGATTTTACATCAATATTTCCACTTGCTCCCATGTCGTAAAATGTAATCATAATCCCTACTACAGTTCCTAAAAGTCCTACATAAGGAGCGTTAGTGTAAATAATATAAAGCATAGTGATATTTTCACTAATTGCATCATCAAATTTTTCTTGGCATTGATAATCATTTAGTTTAATTTTTCTAAAAAATAAGATGCGTTCTATAGTGCACCATATAGCAATAAATGCCATTAACCCTAAAACAATAAATATAATTAAGTCAATATAAGTTTTTAAAAATTCCACACATCCTCGCTTTAAAAATTTTTGTGATTATATTACTGAAAATTAAATTATTTATTAATAACAATTATCATAATTGATATAATAAATTTATTTTAAATTAATAATTATTATCATAATATTCCAACTTTGAAAATTTTGTTTATTTATGAAAGGAAATAATGAAAAATTATTGCTTGTCAGTTTGTGTTGCTAGTCTTTTGGTCTGTAATGCTTTATCACAAGAAGTTTTATTAGATAGCTCTATAGTGAGTGCTTCGGGATTTTCTCAAGATATCAAAGAAGCTCCTGCTACTATAAATGTGATTGGTAAAAAAGATTTAGAGAGTAAGCCTTATAGAGATGTTGCTGAAGCTATTGCTGATATTCCTGGTGTAGATTTATTTGCTAGTAAGGGAAAAACTGGATCTTATAATATCACCATGAGAGGTATTACCGGATATACTTTAGTTTTGATTGATGGGCGCCGTCAAGGGATAGGTGGAGAAGTAGGACCTAATGGTTTTAATGAGATTTCAAATTCATTTTTACCTCCAATTTCTAGCATAGAAAGAATAGAAGTGATAAAAGGACCAATGAGTACTTTATATGGTTCTGAAGCTTTAGGTGGTGTTGTAAATATCATCACAAAAAAAGTAAGCGATAAATGGGAAACATCAGTTAGTTTAGATAGTATTTTTAATGCACATAAAGAATGGGGCAATACTTATGGCACAAGTATATATTCAAGTGGCCCATTGATGAATGATCGTCTAGGATTAACCTTACGTTTTAGAGAGTTTTATAGGGAGCAATCTAATGTTGAATTTAGTAATGGAAGTGGACAAAGAGTGCAAGGTGATCAGGCTCAAAGTCCTACAAAAGCTAATAATTTTAGTTTAGGAACTAGGTTAAATTACTTAGTAGATGATTATAATACCTTGATATTTGATATTGATTTTTCAAGAAATCACTATGATAATAAAAAAGGCCAACTAGGCACATTAACAAAACCAACAGATAAAAATGATGGCTCTTTAACAGGTGGTTATACAGACACTATGCAAGTGGATAAGTTGGTAACTTATTTAAGTCATGAGGGTGTGTATGAAGATTTTTCGATTACTTCTACCTTGCAGTATAACCGTGTAAGTAACGATGGGCGTGAGGTGGTTGGCCAGGCAAATCAGTCATTTTTAGGGCAAAATAGAGATATAGTTGCTGAAGATATTATCGTAGATACAAGATCAGTTATTCCTTTAGGTCAAAGTCATATTTTAAGCGTGGGTGGTGAATATAGACTTGAAAAAATGCAAGATAAAATCGCTAATCCTACGAATTTTGATCAGTATTTATTAGCTCTTTTTGCAGAAGATGAGTATAGTATAAGAGATGATTTAAGATTTACTTTTGGTGCAAGATATAATTATCATGAAATTTTTGGAAATAATATTTCACCAAGGGCTTATTTGGTTTATAATCCTACTAGCGAGCTTACTTTAAAGGGTGGTGTTTCAACGGGCTTTAGAACTCCATATGCTAATAGATTGATAGCTGGTGCTTATAATTATAGTGGACAAGGTAAGTACCCTATGTATGGAAATCCGAATTTAAAAGAAGAAACATCGCTTAATTATGAATTAGCTGCTGTTTATAATAATGACTTATTTTATATTTCAGCTACTGGGTTTTTGACAAATTTTAAAGATAAAATTTCTAGTCAAAAATTCGACAAAGATAGTATGATTTCGGGTATTGGAAAATGTGAAGCTGATACATGCTATCAGGCGATTAATCATGGCAAGGTTGAGTATAGAGGCATAGAACTTGGAGCCGGGATTACTCCTGTAGAGCATTTAAATTTAGATTTAGCTTATACTTATCTTGATAGTGAAATTAAAGATGCGCAAGATAAAACTATGATAGGAAAACCAGAAATTGATAGTCTAAAACACAATATCATGCTAAAAGCAAGTTATAATATCTTTAGCAAATTCACTCCATGGATAAAAGGCGAATGGCAAATAGATCGTTATATGGGTGATACAAATATTAATAGAGAGTATTATCAAGATGTCTTTTTAGCTTCTATGGGTGTGCGTTATGATATCAATAAAAAATGGAATATTAATGCGGCAATTTATAATCTTTTTGATAAAAGTTTTACAAATGATTGGGAGTCTTATAAAAACAAAGGTAAAGATACTTGGGTAAATACTTATAATCGCATAGAAGAAGGAAGAAGAATTTATATTTCAATCAACGGCAGTTTTTAATTTTGTATAGTTGGGGAGCCAAAGAGCTTATTGAGAGCTTCTTTGGTTTCGTCTTTAGGATCGTATTTTTTAGCATCTTTTTTAAAATTTTCAAAATGTTCATTTAAATTCGGAGTACTTTTTATTTCTTGTTTTATAGGAGTTTTGAATATATCTTGCAATTTTTGGGTATCTATAGTTTCTATTTTTTGAATTTTAATTTGTGTTTTTTCTCCAAAAAGCTCATGAAGCAAGACTTTGATTAATTTAAAGCCATTATTTAGGATTTTTCTATCATCATCTTTAGCATGTGAGCTAATACTTAAAATATCATCTTCAAAAGAAATAAACTGCGTGGTTTTTTTGAAAACTTCAGCTAAATCATAGTCTCTTTTGTAAATAGCTTTTAACAAACTTTCATAAGGATTAAGTTTTTCTTCTTTAATTGTTTGTGCAGAAAGAATTTCTTGTTGTTTTGGGCTTGGTGTGTTATCTTGTTTTGGGCTTTTACTGTAAATAGCTTCATCAATACTTTTTAGGTAAGTTGCTTCTATAAGCATGAAAGCCATAACACAAAGTACAAAACTATCATCATCGCTAGAATTTAACATAGTCTTAGCACGCGAAAGAATTCTGAAAAATCTTTCGTAAATTAACATAGAAAAAAGATTGTTTTTGGCAAAAAATGCTTCTTTTAAAAAAAATATCATCTCATCGATGACATTACTTGCCTCGTAATCTTCAAATTCTTTTAAAAACTCAAGAACTTTATCTTTATCGCTAGCTAAAATGGCTTGATAAAATTCTTCAATTTTAGATGGATCTAAAAAGCCTAGCATCGCAGTAATTTTTTGTGTTTGTATATGATTTTGACAATATACTATGGCTTGATCTAATAAAGTTAGAGTATCTCTTAAAGATCCGTTTCCACTTCTTGCTATGAGTTTTAAAGCTTCTTTTTCATAATTGATATTTTCTTTTTCTAAAATCCACTCAAGATGATTTAAGATATCGTGAATAGAAATTTGCTTAAATCTAAAATGCTGCGTTCTTGAAAGAACCGTAGCAGGAAGTTTTAAAGGGTCAGTTGTTGCTAGTATAAATTTTACATAGCTTGGTGGTTCTTCCAAGGTTTTAAGCAAGGCATTTGCTGCTTGTGGGGTAAGCATATGCACTTCATCGATAATAAAAATTTTAAACCTAGCTAAAGATGGAGCGTATTTAACTTGCTCGATAAGCTCTTGAATGTCTTCTAAGCTTCTATGGCTTGCAGCATCCATTTCTATAATGTCTATATTAGAGCCACTGAGTGAAGATAAGCATTGAGAACATTCTCCACAAGGGTTAGCACTTGGTCCTTTTTCACATACTAGGGCTCTTGAAAAAATTCTTGCACTTGAAGTTTTTCCACTTCCGCGTAATCCTGAAAATAAATAAGCATGTGCTAAGCGGTTATTTTCAAGAGCATATTTTAAGCTTGTAGAAACAGTATTTTGCCCTACAAGCTCATTGAAATTTTTTGGTCTGTATTTAACAGCAAGAGCTTGGAGCATTACTACTCATTCATGATGGATAACAACTCTTCATTGCTTTTGGTTTTTAGCATTTTAGAGTATAAGAATTTTAAAGCTTCTATATCATCCATTTGTGAAATAGCTGATCTAATTGCCCAAATTTTTTGAAGTTTTTCAACACCTTGGAGTAATTCTTCTTTTCTAGTGCCTGATTTTATGATGTTAATTGCAGGGTAAATTCTTCTGTCTGAAATATTTCTATCAAGAACGATTTCGCTATTTCCTGTTCCTTTAAATTCTTCAAAAATCACTTCATCCATTCTTGAGCCTGTTTCTATCAAAGCAGTTGCTATAATGGTTAATGAGCCACCATGCTCTATATTTCTAGCTGCACCAAAAAAGCGTTTTGGCTTATGCAAGGCATTTGCATCAACCCCACCACTTAAAACTTTACCACTGCTTGGTGTGGCAGTGTTATAAGCTCTTGCTAATCTTGTAATAGAATCAAGTAATATAATAACATCTTTACCTGTTTCTACCATCCTTTTTGCTTTTTCTATAACAAGCTCAGCCACTCTAACATGATTATAAGCGGGTAAGTCAAAAGTAGAGCTAAAAACTTCACCTTTGACACATCTTTGCATATCTGTAACTTCTTCAGGACGCTCATCTACTAAAAGTACAATCAAATGAGCCTCTGGATGATTTTTAGCAATAGCGGTAGCTAGTTCTTTCATTAACTCAGTTTTACCAGTTCTTGGAGGTGCTACTATTAAGCTTCTTTGACCTTTTCCTATAGGGGCAAATAAATCAAGCATTCTGCCTGTTAATTTTAAAGGATCATATTCTAATTTGATTTTTTCAGTTGGAAAAATTGGAGTAAGATTGTCAAATAAAGGTCTTTCTCTAGCTTCTTTTAATGGAAGATAGTTGATTGCTTCAATTTTTAATAAAGCATAGTATTTTTCTTGATCTTTTGGCTCTCTAACTTGACCAGTAACTATATCTCCTACACGCAGAGCAAATTTGCGAATTTGTGAGTTTGATACATAAGCATCATTTACACTATCGCTTAAATTTGAGTCCATTCCACGCAAGAATCCATAACCTTCAGGCGAAATTTCTAAAATTCCTGTAAAGAGTATAAAGCCACCTTTTTTGGTTTGTGCTTTTAGAATTTCAAAAATAAGATCTTGTCTTCTAAATTCTCTTGGATTTTCTATTTCTGCTTCATTTGCTATTTTTACTAAGCTTTCTAAATCAAGCAACTTTAAATCTTCTATTTTATAACCTTCAACAGGAATGTGTGTTCTTTGGTGTTGTTTCTTTTCTTTTGTATTTTCCATATATCCTCATAAAATGTAGAAAATGTAGTTTTTGTTTTAGTTTATTCAAAAAAGATTTTATTAAAAAAAATACTTTTTTGTCAAATTTTGGAAATTATAATATAGCTTTGTAAATAATTTTTAAAATTGAAAGTTTGAAAAAATGATAAAATATTGTAAAAACTTATAAAGAAAGTATAAAATGAGATGTAAGCATTGCCAATTAAGCTTTAAACAAGAACAAATGATAGAAAAAAATGGAAATTATTTTTGTTGTAAAGGCTGTGAAAGTGTATATGAAATTTTACAAGAGAATAATTTGGAGGAATTTTATGAAAAACTTGGTAATCAAACTTTAACCCCAGTAACAATAGAATATAGTATTAAAGACTATGAAAAATACATACAAAAAACAAAAGAAGGTTTTAGTGAGGTTTTTTTGCTAATAGAAGAAATTCATTGTGCAGCCTGTGTTTGGCTTAATGAAAAAATTCTCATTAAAAGCGAAGGAGTGATAGAGGTTGATATTAATTCTATTACCCATAAAGCTAGAATTGTTTTTGATGAAAAAAGTATTAATCTAGTAAAAATTATCCAAAATATAGAAAGTATAGGCTATAAGGCTAGTGTGTATTTACCTACAAAAAATGAACAAAGAGCAACTCAAACCAAAAGAGATTTTTATGCGAAATTAATAGTTGCTATAGCTTGCGTAATGAATATTATGTGGATATCTGTAGCTAAATATGCTGGGTTTTTTAGTGGTATGGAAGCTGATATTAAAGATATTTTACATTTTGCTGAATTTTTACTTTGTACTCCTGTACTTTTTTACACAGGCTCGATTTTTTATAAAAATGCCTATTATGCTTTGAAATTTAAAAGTGTTAATATGGACACTTTGGTAATTAGTGGAGCAAGTTTAGCTTATATATATTCAGTGTGGGCAATGTTTTCAAGAGCTTCACAGGTATATTTTGACTCTGTGGCGATGATTATTTGTTTTGTTTTTATAGGAAAGTATTTAGAGCTTTTAAGTAAGAAAAAAGCCCTTGATACGCTCGATCATTTGAGATCATTTTTAGGTAATGAAGTAAGGGTATTAAAAAATGAAAAAATAGAAAATATTGATGTAGAAGAGGTGCAAATAGGAGATATTATAGAGTTAAAAGAAGGTGATAGGGTTTTAATAGATGGAGTGTGTATTAGTGGTAATATTAGTTTAGATATGTCTAGTTTAAGCGGAGAGAGCTTACCACTTGATGTGCAAAAAGATGATATGATTTATTCTGCTTCTTTGGTTTTAAGCGGGAATACTTTATATAAAGCAAACACACTTTATAAGGATTCTAAATTAGCTAGGATTATTAATTTACTTGAAAACTCTAGTTCAAAAAAAGCCAAAATAGAAAAAATGGTACAGCAAGTAAGTAAGTATTTTTCACCTATTATCTTAACTTGTGCTTTGCTTTGCTTTGCTTTTACTTTTTTTGTACTAAATTTGGGTTTTGAAGAGGCTATGATACGCATGGTTTCTGTGCTAATCATAGCTTGTCCATGCGCTTTGGCTTTGGCTACTCCGGTGAGTTCTTTAGTAGCAATTAGTGCTGGTTTGAAAGAAAAAATTTTATTCAAAGAAGCAGGTGTTGTGGAGGATTTGAGTAAGTGTAATGTGGCTGTATTTGATAAAACAGGGGTTTTAACAAAGGCTAGTTTAGAAGTTAAAAAAAGCTTTTTGGATGAGAGGTTAGATAAAAATGAGTTATTAAATTTCTTACACCTGACTAACCACCCAGTGGCTAAAAGCATTTTGAAATTTTTAGATGAAAAAATTGATAGCAGAATAGAATTTGAAAAAGTTCAAAATTTTCAAGCAAGAGGTTATAAAGCCTTTTTGGGTAAAGATGAATTTTTGGGAGGAAATGAGAAATTTTTCAAAGAAAATCATATGCAAGTACAAGAATTTCAAACTACGCATTTTATATTTGCTAAAAATAAAACTATATTAGCAGTTTTTGAATTAGAAGATAGTATGAGAGAAAGCTCTGAAGAGTTGATCGAATTTATGAAAGAATGCAAAATGCAAATTTATATGTTAAGTGGTGATAATTTATCTGCTGTGAGTAAGGTAGCTGAAAAATTAAAAATAAATCATTTCAAAGCTTCATGTATGCCAGAAGATAAAATGCAAATAATAGCTAACTTAAATCAAACAGGTAAGGTTTTAATGGTAGGAGATGGGGTAAATGATGCTTTAGCACTTTCTTATGCAGGTGTTGGGGTTTCTTTAAAAGAAGGTTCTGAGCTTGCTATGGAAAATAGTGATATTATATTGTTAAAAAACGACTTAAAAAGCTTGCAAAAGGCTATACAAATAGCTAAAAAAACTTATCAAATTATTAAACAAAATTTAGCTTTTTCTTTATTTTATAATGCCTTGAGCATGCCTTTAGCTTTTTTTGGTTTGATTAATCCTTTAATTGCAGCTTTGTCAATGTCTTTTAGTAGTATAATAGTGATTTTAAATGCTTTAAGGATTAAAAAATGAATGGTGTTTTAATAATGATGATAGGTGTTTCTATGGTTGCTTTATTTTTGGCAATTTGTGCTTTACTTTGGGGGATCAAAAATAAGCAATTTGACGATGATTATAAATTTACTACTTTAAATGATAGCGAAGAAGCTTTAAATGATGCAGTAATTTTGGAAAAAAGAAAAAAAGAAGCTTTGGAAAAGAAAAATCAAGAAAAACAGCCATAAAGGCTGTCAAATTATTTTTTTAAGCTCTCGATGTATTCTTCAATTGCTTTAAAATCTGCTTCTGTTAAACCTTTAAGGTTAATCTTCATGATTGCACCTTGGCCATAAGCATTTCTTTTACCTGCTGCATAATCTTTCATGTATTGTAATCTTTCAGCTGCAGTTAAAGTATTTAAAGCAGGAACTTTGTTAAGATAAACTTTATCTGCTTTAGCACCATGACATACTGCACATTTTTTATAAAGTGTAGCACCATCCGCAGCAAAAGCTGAAACACTAAGACATGCCAAAGCTGATAAAACAAGTAGCTTTTTCATTGTATCACTCCTATATAAATTGAAAATAAAATGTTTTTAATTATATGCTTTTTTTATTTAAAGTCGCTTAAAAAACTTTTTTACTTGATAAATTATAAAATCTTAAAAAAAATTCATTATAATTTTTTCATGAAAACAAAGGCGTTATTTTTAGATAGAGATGGGATTGTTAATATAGATAAAAAATATGTTCATAAGATTAGTGATTTTGAATTTTGTGATGGTATTTTTGAACTTTGTGAATTTTTTCAAAAGCAAAATTTTTTAATTTTTGTAGCTACTAATCAATCAGGTATTGCAAGGGCTTATTATAGTGAAAAAGATTTTGAAATTTTAAGCTCGTATATGCTAGGTGAGTTTTTGAAAAAAGGCATTAAAATAGAAAAAATTTATCACTGCCCACATTTAGAAAATTGTGAATGTCGTAAGCCAAAACCTGGCATGCTTTTAAAAGCACAAAAAGAATTTTATATAGATTTTTCACAATCTTTTTTTATAGGGGATAATTTAAGTGATATGCAAGCTGGAATCAATGCTGGTATAAAAAATCTATTTTTGATTAATAAAAATTATAATGATAATAAAAACTATAAGGTCTTTAAAAATTTAAAAGAACTTTTGTATTATTTAAAGGATAGGAAATGAAAATTGTGATAACAGGTGGAGCAGGTTTTATAGGCTCTGCTCTTGCTCTAGAACTTCAGGATAAACATGAGGTTTTGATTGTGGATAAAATGCGATCAAGTGCTACTTTTGAAAATGGAAATTTAGAAAGTTTTGGTCATTTTAAGAATATTTTAGATTTTGAAGGTGAGCTTTATGTGGGCGATATTAATGATGAAAAAACTTTAAAAGTTATAAAAGCTTTTAAACCTGATGTGATCTTTCATAAGGCTGCAATTTCAGATACAACTGTTTATGATCAAAACAAAGTTTTAAAGACCAATTTAAACACTTTTAAAGATTTTATAGAACTTGCTTTGGAACTTAATGCGAAATTAATCTATGCAAGTTCAGCCTCAGTTTATGGAGATGCTCCAAGCCCGCAAACTGTAAATTTAAGTGAAGCCCCTAAAAACCCTTATGCATATTCAAAATTAATGATGGATAAATTAGCAAAAAAATATTTTGATAAAATGCATATAGTTGGGCTTAGATATTTTAATGTATATGGCAAGGGAGAATTTTTTAAAAATAGCACTGCTTCTATGATTTTGCAATTTGGACATCAAATTTTAGCGGGTAAAAGTCCGTGTTTGTTTGAAGGAAGTGATCAAATTTATCGTGATTTTGTGTATATTAAAGATGTTGTGAGTGCAAATTTACAAGCTTTAGAAGCAAAAAGTGGAATTTATAATGTAGCTACAGGTAAAGCAAGAACTTTTCAAGATATAGTAGATATTTTGCAAAAAGAATTAAACACTAATTATCCTTGTGAGTATATTCCTAATCCTTACAAAAATTCTTATCAATTCCATACTCAAGCAAAATTAGATGAGAGTTTTTCATATAAAGCTAAATTTAGTCTTGAAGAGGGTGTAAAAGATTATTTAGATGAGATCAAAAGGCTTTATGAAAAGGAAGTAAATGTTTGATTTTTTAAGTTCTAAAAAGCCAAAAATTTTAGTTGTCGGGGATTTTATGGTAGATCATTATATATGGTGTGATTGCACTAGAATTTCTCCAGAAGCTCCTGTAATGGTGATGAAATCACAAAAAGAAGATAAAAGACTGGGTGGAGCTGGTAATGTATATGCAAATTTAAAAAGTCTTGGTGCTGAGGTTTTTGCTCTAGGACTTGTGGGTGATGATGAGAGTGGGAGGTTTTTAAAAGAGAATTTAAATGCAAAATTATTAGTAGAAAAAGATAGAAAAACCCCTCTTAAGAGTAGAGTTTTATCACATTCTCAGCAAGTTTTAAGACTTGATGATGAGAATGATTTTGATACTAAATTAGAAGATGAAATTATCCAAGAGTATAAAACAATCGCAAAAGATTATGATGCGATTGTTTTGAGTGATTATGCCAAAGGGATTTTAACTTCAAAAGTAACAAAAGCTTTGATAGAGCATGCAAATACTTTAAATTTACCTATTTTGATTGATCCAAAAGGAAGTGATTTTAGCAAATATCAAAATGCAACCTTGCTAACTCCAAATAAAAAAGAAGCTATTCAAGCTTTGGGTGTAGAAAAAATTGATAATTTAGAAAAAGCTTTGAAAAAATTAAAAGATGATTTAAATTTAGCTTATTCTATTATAACTTTATCTGAAGAAGGAATAGCACTTTTTGATGAGAAATTACATATTATTCCCGCAAAAGCTTTGGAGGTTTATGATGTAACAGGAGCTGGAGATAGTGTTATAGCTATGCTTGCTTATGCTTTAGCCTTAAAAGTTGATATTGTAAAAGCATGTGAGTTAGCAAATGATGCAGCAGCTGTTGTGGTGGCAAAAGTAGGAAGTGTGAGTGTAAGTTTAGAAGAGATTAAAAATCTAAAAAAAGCTTCTTTTGAAGATAAAATTAAAAGTAAAGAAGAGCTTGTGAAGTTGATACAAAATCAAAAAGTAGTTTTTACCAATGGATGTTTTGATATTATGCATTATGGTCATATAAAATACCTTGAAAAAGCTAAAAAACTAGGAGATATCTTAGTTGTAGGTTTAAATTCAGATGAAAGCGTAAAAAAACTAAAAGGAAACTCAAGACCTATAAATTTAGAATTCCAACGCGCATGTATGCTCGCGAGTATGTATTTTGTAGATTATGTAGTGATTTTTAATGATGATACTCCTTATGAACTGATAGAGTTTTTAAAGCCTGATGTGCTAGTTAAAGGAGCTGATTATAAAGGCAAAGAAGTAGTGGGTTCAAATTTAGTAAAAAAAGTAGAATTAATTGACTTTGAAGATGGATTTAGTACTACTAATATAATTAATAGGATTGCAAATGATAAATAAAATTGAAAAGGAATTTATTCAACATCAAAAAACTTTAGAGCAAAGTTTGAATTTAAAAGAGCAAATTGCTACGGTTGCTCAAGAATTAAAAGTGTGCTTGAAAAGTAGTGGGAAAATTTTAATTTGTGGAAATGGTGGAAGTGCTGCAGATAGCCAACATTTTGCAGCTGAACTTAGTGGAAGATATAAAAAAGAAAGAAAGGCTTTAGCTGCTATTGCTCTAAGCACTGATACTTCTGCTTTAAGTGCTATAGGAAATGACTATGGTTTTGAATTTGTTTTTTCAAGACAAGTTGAAGCTTTAGCTAGCAACAATGATGTATTGATTGGAATTTCTACTAGTGGAAAAAGCCCAAATGTGATCAAAGCTTTTGAAAAGGCCAAAGAAATTGGCACTAAATGTATAGGGCTTAGTGGAAAAGGTGGTGGAGCGATGAATGCATTATGTGAGCATAATATAATCATCCCAAGTGATGATACGGCCAGAATTCAAGAAATGCATATTTTAATCATACACTGCTTATGTGATCTAATAGAAGAAGAATATTAAGTTTGGGTTATTTTCCCAAACTTAAATAATATTCAATTTGATCTTTTTGTAAAATTCTAATTAAATTTGTACTTCCTGCAACACCTACTGGAAATCCTGCAGTAAGGGTATAAACCCCATCTTTTTTCATAAGGCCTTTTTCAACTCCAAGTTTTACAGAATTGCTTAAAAGTTCTGTTAAATTTTCATGCTTTTCTATCAATATAGCAGGTTGAACTCCCCAGACTATACTTAAAAAATTTAAAGCTTTTTTGGAATGAGTAATAGCTATGATATCCATTTTTGGACGATACCTTGCTGTTTTAACCGCAGAAGCACCACTGCTTGTAATGGTAAAAATTGCATTTGCATTTAAATCAGTAGCTAATTGTGTGCTTGATTTGGCAATGATATCAGTTTCGTTAAAACATTTAAAATTTTCAAATTTTTCATAAGGATAGTTTTTTTCTGTTTCAATGATAGTTTGAGTCATAATATCAACTGCATTTGCCGGATCAATCCCCACCGCACTTTCTTCACTAAGCATAACCGCATCGGTACCATCAAGTACAGCATTAGCAACATCTGAAATTTCAGCTCTTGTGGCAGTTTTGGATTTTGCAAGCGAAAAAAGCATTTGAGTGGCAGTGATTACAGGTTTATTGGCTTCATTAGCTTTTTTAATGATGAGTTTTTGTATATTTGGCACTCTATAATAAGGCACTTCAATGCCTAAATCTCCTCTTGCCACCATTATACCATCGCTGCTATTTATAATTTCATCGATATTTTCAACAGCATCAAATTTTTCTATTTTTGCAAAAATAGCAATTTTGGCATTATTTTCATCAAGTATTTTTTTAACTTCATCAATATCATGAGCATTTTGTACAAAAGATATAGCTAAAAAATCAACATCGTTTTTAATGCCCCATGCAAGATCGTCTTTATCTTTTTGAGTTATAACATCGATATTGATTTTTGTATTTGGAAAATTAATTCCTTTATTTGAACTAAGCACCCCGCTATTTTCTACTTGGGTTTGGATAAAATCTTTTTCAACTTGTATAACTTTAGTTTTAATAGAGCCATCACAAAGATAGATGTATTCTCCCACTTTTAGCATAGAAAGAATTTCGGGATGATTAATACAGACTTTATAATGTTCATTAGAAAGTTTTTCGCCTTCAAAAGTATCTTTGTAAAAGTCTAGTCTATCTCCACTTTTTAGCTCAAAAGCTTCTGGAATTTTTAAGGTTCTAATTTTTGGCCCGCTAATATCTTGTAAAATTCCAATCCTTGCATTAAGTTCAGCTGCTACTTTTCTAATGGTGGCTAGATTTTGACTATGATATTCATGAGTTCCATGTGAGAAATTTAAGCGAAAAACATTCACTCCATTAATAATCATTTGTCTTATTGTAGTTTCATTTTCACTTGCTGGCCCAATTGTTGCGACTATTTTTGTTTTTTTTAACATTTCCTATCCTTTTTATAGCAGTTCACTAGTAAATAAATCTTCATTAAAATTAGCACCCAAGTATTGACAAATAAGTTTTGCATCTCTATAACCATTACCAAGACAACTCGTAGCACCTGGGCTTGGTGTCATATTAAAAATTATACCCGGAATTTCAGTGATGCTGGCCTCTCCAAGCATTAATTCTCCTGCTTTTTTATCAAGCACTTGAGGGCGTACCCCGCCAAAGTTTTTAGCATAGTAAATATCATCTGTTTTTAAACTAGGAACTATTTTTTTAGCATCTTTTACAAAAAGTTTTTTGTTGATATAAGGAATTTCAAATAAATAATTATAAAGAATATAATTTCTAATAGTAGAATCTTTAAAAAGATTAAAACAAATTTTAATTACATTCATATCAAGATTAAGTGTTTTAAAAAATTCAGGTAAAGATTTAAAGCCATGGTATCTTTCTAGCATAGGAATAACTAAAGCAGTAGGACCAAAACGGGTGTTCATGTTAGTTAGTAAATCAGGATCGCCATGTAATGCAGCAAATGGGAGTTTTGGATTTTGCACCATATAAACCTTACCATTTAAAATTTTTCTTTTTGCCATGTAAAAACTTCCTGCAACAGGAAAGCAAGATTTGTCTAAACCTATACCCATTTTATGTGCTAAAAATAACGAGTGTGCGCCTGCATTGACGATAATGGATTTTGCACTATATTCTTTAAAATCTCTTGTTTTTATATAAAAAATATCATCTTTTTTTTCTATAAACACAACTTCTTGATTGTAAGCAACATGAGTATCTTTACCTTGTTTGCAAGCTTGCTCTATGAGATTTTGACTCATAAGTCCAAAATCTACTGTGGTATAAATTTCACCTTCTTCTACACCCATAGCTACTATATTATCCGCCCTATCATTGACACCATCTTCACCTAAAACAACATTTGGTTCTATTTGTTTGATTTCATTTTTTGTGTAAAATTTAATATAAGGATATAATTCTTTAAATTCTTCATATCTATTTTTCATATATTCACATTCTTTTTCCCCAACTGCAAGTGCAAGTTTTTGGTGTGAATACATGAATTTATTTTGTGCATTTTGCAAGAGCCCATATTTTACAATCATATCTGCTGTTTTTTTAACTTTTTTTGCTTTTTCCAAGGTATAGTTAGTTTCTATATCACCGCAGTGGATGGTTTGTGAATTACTTGTGCTGTGACTATTTAATGTTGCAGCGTTATTGTATTTTTCTAATAATGCAATACTTTTAATATCAGTATATCTTGCTAATTCGTAAAATGCTGCAGCACCAGAAATCCCACCGCCAATCACTACGGCATCAAAGTGTTTTCGATCCATTATCATCAATTCCTTTTGTGTATGTTTGATTTTGCTAATAATATCAAAATATAGTTGTTTTGAGTTTAAATAAAGCTTATAATTGAAAAGCCAAAGATATGGTTAATCTTTTAAAGTATAAAATTTTCACAAACAGCTTTTTTCATACCTCTAAAAATCAAAAATTTATCATAAATTGCATAATCAAAAAAATTTGCAAGAAATTGCCCATCGCCACCTGTAAAATATAACTTTTTATCATATGCACTATCTTTTATAAGTAAATATATACTTTTAAAAACTCCATAACTTAAAGCATCAATAGTTCTTTGGGGAAAGGCATCAAAGTTTATTTGAGTGTTAAGTTCGTGTTTTAAGCGAGAAGAAATACTAGCAAAAGATTTTTTGTAACTTTCAATACCAGGCAGGATAAATCCTCCAAGATGGATTGAATTTGAAACAATATCCACAGTTATTGCAGAGCCAGCATCAACTACTACCCCATCTTCTATGGTATAGCAAGCTGCTATTCTATCAACTCCTAAATTCTTATAAATAGTATCAAAATTAAAATATGGAGCAAGGTTAATAAATAAAGGATTTTGCTTTAATCTTTGCTCTAAATTTGGATTAACATTGATGTAAAACACTTTTTGTGTCGGCTCATACTGTAAAAATTGTTCTATGCTCATAGAATGAAATTTTTGCTCATTTAAAAAACTTGCAGTTGTATTACCAATATCACACAAAAGCATAACTTTGAATTCCTTTGGTGAATAAATATTCTTTTGCTTTTGAGCAAATTAGAGATTGATGAAAAATAAAATGATTTTTAAATTTTAAATTTAAAATTTGACTTATATTTTGAAAAATATTTTCAAATTCTAAACCCTCTTTTTTTAAAATCTTACTTTTTGCAAAAGAAAATAAAAATAAACAATATTGTTTTTTTGTATTTTCTCCATAAAAGCAAATTAGTTTTTTCTTTTTGCTAAAAGCATGGATATCCAAGGAATTAATATTTTTTAAAATAATTCCATGCTTAATAAGAATATCGCTTAGTTCTTGATTCATTTTAATTTAATTGTAAAACTTTATTGTGATAGAAAAATTTACCATTAGCCATAAAACTTTTTTTATCAATAGCTTCATTTAATTTATATACGGTAAAATCTTTCAGATTTGTATTTAATTTAATTAAATAGCCAGTTTTTTCAAATATATACAAAGAATCATTATATAATGTGCTTTTGGAAAATAAAGCAAATTGAAATTTTATTTCATCAATTTTTCTAAGATTATAATCATTTTTGATAACTCTTCCATCTTTTGTTAATATAAAAATTTCTTTATCATTAATATTTACTTCTTTAATGTTTTCGTTTAAGTATAAAGTTCTATTTGGTGTTACAACGATGATTTTTTGTGCTGTTGCGGCAACCATTGTATCATTTTTAACATGAAGATAGATGATATTATTAAAAAATTCTTCGCTACTTACTAAAATTTCTTTACTAACTTTTAGTGTACTTTTGTTAAGTATGGCTAATTTTCCATTAAGCATAGGGTATATGATAATGGTATTTAAAAAATAAGGATTAGCATAGCGACTATCTTGAGCATAAGCAGTACCTAAATTTTGTAGCATTCTTATACCAAGATTTTTATTAGCATACACTAAAGTATTACTTGCTAAAATCAAAGCTATATCATCCCCGTCTACATTAGCACTTACTACACTTTCGTTAAATTTATGAGAAAATAATTCTTCACCTTGTAAATTTAAAATTTTAAAATTCCCATCATTATCAGCTATAAGAATTTCTTCTTGACGGATATTTAAAATATTATAGTTTTTATCTATTTTTAAAGCAGTAATATTTCCTTTATTGTCTATGAAAGTATTATTGTTTAACTGAGCAATGTTGTTGTTAAAATTAACTATTTTTCCATTAATATTTTTAGAATTATAAGGAAGTTGTTCTAGTTGTGTTGGTTGATAGTATTCCCTTTTAGTGCCACAAGCACTAAAAAATATTAAAGTAATAATAAATAAATAAAAATGCTTCATTTTATTCCTTGATAGTGTTTTAAGCTTGTGATGATTTGCCATAAAGGAGAATTTATAGGTATTTTATTAAATTCAACATCTGCGTTTTTAAAATCATTTTGTTTTAAAAATTCAAAACCTATTAATAGAGTATTATAATCTTTTAGAAAATCTGATTTTTGATTATTTTGGGCAAGCACTATTTGTTTTAACAAAGGATCTATATTAAGACTCAAGGTTTGATTAAGATCTTGATTATTTTGACCCATAATATATATGGTGTATAAATTTGCATTTTTTTGCTTTAATTCCTCAATTAATTTTTGATCTGAAGGATTTTTTAATAGATTATTAAAAATGATATTACTTTCTTGGATATTTTTTTCTTGTTTTATATTATAAATATAACTTCCACTAAAATAAAGAACTAAAAGAGCAATAAGAGCAATAAAATAATATTTGTATTTTCTTATAAAGCGTTCTGATTTGATAAAATTTTCCATCATTTGCTCTTGAGAGCTTAATTCTTCTTTTACTGCTTTCAAATTTTCTTTTAAAGCCATATTTTTCCTTTATTAATATAAAAAATGTTATTTTGTAATTTTAAAGTCTATAATTGTAACATATAAAAATGAAAAAATAAATTATTTTATGTTATAATTTTCAATCTAAACCAAAGAGTTTTATAAAATTAAAATTAAGGTAAATGATGCAAATTGATGATAAATTATTAACTAAACTTGAAAAGCTAAGTGCTCTAAAAATAGCAGATGAAAAAAGACAAGAACTAGAAGAGCAATTAAGCCAAATTGTTAATTTTGTGGAAAAATTAGATGAATTAAAACTTGATGATATAGAAGCCATGACTAGCACAACAAATGGTGGAACCTTATTGAGAAATGATGAGAGTAAAAAATCTGATGTGATAGATACGATAAGCAAGCATGCTCCAAATTCTCAAGATGGATTTTTTATAGTCCCTAAAATAATTGAATAAAATATTTGGAGTTTAGCGTAGATGGAAAATTTTTCGTGGTTTGATGTTTTTGTTTTAGGTTTGACTGTAATTTTAGGCTTAAAAGGCTTGGTGAGTGGCTTATTTAAAGAAATTTTTGGTTTATTGGGTATAGTTGGTGGGGTTTTACTTGCTTCAAGATATGCTAAAGAGGTAGCAGAGATTATCAATAATAATTTTTATGCAATTGAAAATGAAAATCTTGCTATTTTTGCAGGTTTTTTAGTTTTGTTAATCGTGATATGGATAGCATGTGTGGCCTTGGGAAATATATTATCAAAAATGTTTAGCATGAGTGGTCTTGGTTTTATAGATCGTATAGGTGGATTTTTATTTGGAAGTGCTAAAATATTTTTAATTTTTGCAATTTTAGTTGCTTGTATTAATAATATAGAATTTTTAAATTCAAGTTTAGAAAAATATGCAAACAATAGTCATACTTTAAATTTACTTAGAAAAACAGGTGAATTTATAATGAATACTGATTTTACTCAAAATAGTTTAGAAAAAATAGAAGAAAGAATTAAAGATTCTAATATAAGTCTAAATTCGGAGGTAAATAATGCAAATTGAAAATATAGAATATGATGTTTTACTTGAGCGCTTTAAGAAGACACTTAAGGATAATGGCTTAAAATATACCAAACAAAGAGAAGTGCTTTTGAAAACTTTATATAATAGTGATATGCATTATACCCCAGAAAGTTTGTATGTGGAAATCAAGCAAAAAAATCCTGAATTAAATGTAGGAATTGCTACAGTTTATAGAACTTTAAATTTATTAGAAGAATCGGGCATGGCTACTTCTATATCTTTTGGAGCTTCAGGGAAGAAATTTGAACTCGCAAATAAACCCCATCATGATCATTTAATTTGTAAAAGTTGTGGAGAAATAGTTGAATTTGAAAATTCTATTATTGAGCAGCAACAAATGTTAATAGCAAAAGAATATAATTTTAAATTAACAGGACATTTAATGCAACTTTATGGCTTATGTCCACAATGTAGTAAAAAATAAAGGTAAAATTAATGTTTGATAATATTTTAGAACAACAAAAAATTCAAAAAGCGCAAGAATTAAAAAAGCTAGGAATTAATCCATATCCACATTTTTTGAAAAAAGAAATGAGTATAGTTGAATATAAAAATAAATTTGCATACATTAAAGATACGGAAAATCAGCGTGATGAAAAAGTATATGGAGTGTTAGCAGGAAGATTAAAACTTCTTAGAATAGCTGGTAAATCGGTATTTGCCAATATAGAAGATGAGCAAGATAATATTCAAATTTATTTTAATCAAAATATTTTAGGAGAAGAATACTTTGCTATTTTAAAAAAATATCTTGAAGTAGGGGATATTGTTTTGGTTAAAGGTTTTCCTTTTATGACTAAAACAGGAGAATTTAGTCTTCATGTAGAGCAAATTCAAATAGCTACAAAAGCCATAGTGCCTTTACCGGAAAAATATCATGGGCTTACTGACATTGAGCAAAGATATAGAAAAAGATATCTTGATATGATTATGAATAGTGAAGTAAGAAAAGATTTTATTTTGCGTTCTAAAATTGTTTCTTACATTAGATCTTTTTTTGATAATAAAGGATTTTTAGAGGTTGAAACACCAATGATGCATCCTATTGCAGGAGGAGCAAATGCAAAGCCTTTTGTGACTTATCACAATGCTTTGGGCGTGGAAAGATTTTTAAGAATAGCTCCAGAATTATATCTAAAGCGTTTGATTGTAGGTGGTTTTGAGGCAGTTTATGAGATTAATAGATGTTTTAGAAATGAAGGGATGGATTTAACGCACAATCCTGAATTTACTACAATTGAGTTTTATTGGGCTTATCATAATTATCATGATTTGATGGATTTAACAGAAGAGCTTTTTGCTATGCTTTTGGATAAATTAAATTTAGGTAAAAAGCTCGAATTTGATGAAAAAATAATTGATTTTTCTAAGCCATTTGAAAGAATTACTTATAAAGATGCGTTAAAAAAATATGGTGGTTTAGATGATGAGCTTATTAATAATAAAGAATTAATTTTAGAAAAATTAAAAAAAGATGGCTTTGAAGCCAATGAAAAATTAGAATTAGGTCATTTGCAAGCTGAACTTTTTGATAATTATGTTGAAGATAAGTTGATTAATCCCACTTTTGTAATAGATTTTCCTGTTTCTATAAGTCCTTTGTCTAGAAGGAGTGACAAAGATAAGGATATTGCTGAAAGATTTGAATTGTTTATCGCGGGTAGAGAGATTGCTAATGGATTTAATGAGCTTAATGATCCGCTAGATCAATATGAGAGATTCTTAAAGCAAATTGAAGCTAAAAATGCAGGTGATGAGGAAGCATGTGAAATGGATGAAGATTTTGTTAATGCATTGGGCTATGCTATGGCACCAACTGCAGGTGAAGGTATAGGAATAGATAGGCTAGTCATGCTTTTAATTAATAAAAAATCAATTCGTGATGTAGTGCTTTTCCCAGCTATGAGGCCACTTAAAAATGAGGTAAAAGGAGAGTAAATGTTGGAAAATTTTGATAAAGAAATTTTTGATTTAACCCAAAAGGAGTTAGCAAGACAATGTGATGGTCTTGAAATGATAGCAAGTGAGAATTTCACTATACCAGAAGTAATGGAAGTAATGGGGAGTATTTTAACAAATAAATATGCAGAAGGCTATCCTGGTAAAAGATATTATGGTGGATGCGAATTTGTAGATGAAATTGAGACAATTGCTATAGAAAGATGTAAAAAACTTTTTAATTGTAATTTTGCCAATGTACAGCCTAATTCAGGTTCTCAAGCAAATCAAGGTGTATACATGGCATTGTTAAATCCTGGTGATAGAATTTTGGGTATGGATTTAAGTCATGGGGGGCATTTAACTCACGGTTCTAAAGTAAGTTCTTCTGGAAAAGTTTATGAAAGTTTTTTTTATGGGGTAGAGCTTGATGGGAGAATTAATTATGATAAAGTTAGAGAGATAGCAAAAGAAGTTAAGCCAAAACTTATTGTTTGTGGTGCTAGTGCTTATCCTAGAGTGATTGATTTTGCTAAATTTAGAGAAATAGCAGATGAGGTTGGCGCATATTTATTTGCTGATGTTGCGCATATTGCAGGATTGGTTGTAGCAGGTGAGCATCCTAGCCCGTTTCCCTATGCTCATGTTGTAAGCTCTACAACACATAAAACTTTAAGAGGTCCAAGAGGCGGGATTATTATGAGTAACGATGAAGAAATTGCCAAAAAAATCAATTCTGCAATTTTTCCGGGCATTCAAGGTGGTCCATTAATGCATGTAATTGCCGCCAAAGCTGTTGGATTTAAATATAACTTAAGTGATGAGTGGAAAATTTATGCTAAGCAAATCATTAAAAATACTGCTACCTTGGCTCAAGTTCTAATAGATAGAAAATATGATTTAGTTAGCGGTGGTACTGATAATCATTTAATTTTATTAAGCTTTTTAAATAAAGATTTTAGTGGTAAAGATGCAGATTTAGCTTTAGAAAGAGCAGGTATTACAGCAAATAAAAATACGGTTCCAGGGGAAACTAGAAGTCCATTTGTAACGAGTGGTTTAAGACTTGGAACAGCAGCTTTAACAGCAAGAGGTTTTAAAGAGGAGCAAATTGCTATTGTTGCAAATTATATAGCTGATATTTTGGATGATATACAAAATACAAAACTACAAGAAGAGATTAAAGTTAAACTGAAAAATTTGGCAAGTAATTTTATTATTTATGAAAGGGCTTTATTTTGATTACAACTATGGATTTGGCTTTAATTAAAATGGTTACAAGCCATTATTATATTAAGCGTAATGCTATAATTAACAAATATGAGCATAAAGGTAGAATTTTTTTTGATAAATTCGAAAAAGTAAATGCTCCTTTGACAGCTAATGTTATACAGGAACATATGGAAAAAAAAATTATTGTAGCACACTCTTTGATTAATAGTTTTGATAAGGTTGAAAATATTGTATTTGATTACAATGGTTTTAACGCAGAGCGTTTTTGGCATAGAGCACAGCTTGTTTTAAGGGAAGAAGGTTTTATAAATTTTACTGCCTATAAAACAAGAACTAACAATCATTTGCATTTGTATATCCATAAAGGACATACTACTTTTAATGAAGCATGCTCTTTGGGATCAAAATTATCTTTGCTTTTTTCTCAAAAAATGCCTGTAGAGTGGAAAGTTTTTCCTAGTATGGATATACCTAAGGAATTTAATATTTTAACTTTACCTTATGAGGTTTATCAAAAAGAGCGTGGCGCTTCTTGGTCTAAACATATGTAATTTTTGAAAGGATGAAAAATGGAAGAAAACAACAAAAATGAATTTGATGATATTATCTTGCAAAAAAGCAATAAAAGTGAAAAACTTAAAAAAATTTTACTCAGATCGATTATTTTAATTATTGTGTTTTTGGTAGTAATGATAGCAATGAAGTTAATTAATGATCCAGGCGAGGAAAAATCACTACAAATGCCATCAGAGCCACAAGAGCAAGCTTCTTATGAAAATAATTTTAATTCTTTGCCTATTACGGATAATACTAAAGAAGAGGATGAATTTGAAGCTTTAGCTAGAAAATTGAAAGAAGAAAGTTCATTGGCTGATGCAAATAATACCATAGAGGAAAAACAGGAAATTCCAAGCAATAGTGTATTAGATCAAATTACATCAACAGAACCAAAAGAAGAACCAGCTAAGGTGGAAGAAAAACAAGAAGAGATTAAGCCTGTAGAAAAATCTATAGAAAAACCAATTCAAAAACCTTCTGAAAAATCAAAAACTAATGTTGTTGAAAAGCCAAAAACCCCAGAGCAAAGCAATGCAAATGAATTGTTTGAGAGTATAAAAACCCCAAGTATTCAAACACAACTTCCTGCAGGTGCTTATATTCAAGTTTTTTCTTTAAATAGTCTTGATCCTAAATCAAAAGAATTAAATATACTTAAAGAAAATGGATATGAATATAAAATTTACAAAACAACAGTAAATGGCAAAGAACTTACAAAAGTTTTAGTTGGGCCTTATAAAGAAAGCGAATTAAAAGCTGAATTGGAAAAGGTGCGTTCTAAAATCGCAAAAGGTGCTTTTACTTTTAGAGTAAAATGAAAATTTTCACAGTTATAGGTGATCCTATTGTGCATTCTAAATCTCCAAGAATGCACAATAATGCTTTACAAGTTCTTAAAAAAGACGCAATATATACAAGATACCATTTAAAAAATAAAGCAAAATTAAAAGAAATTGTTCAAAAATTTGATGGAGCAAATATTACTATACCTTTTAAAGAAGAAGCGTATAAAATTGCAGATTTTTGTGATGAAAGTGTTAAGCAAATAGGATCTGCCAATACTTTAATAAACAAAGATGGTAAAATTTATGCTTGCAATACAGATTATTTGGGATTTTTAAAAGCAATTGAAAATTTTTTTTCTATTAAAAATGCTTTGATTTTAGGTGCTGGTGGCACCGCTAAAGCTTTAGCTCATGCTTTAAAATCTATAAATATTGAAGTTGCAATAGCAAATCGCTCTAGTGTTAGATTTAAAAATTTAAATAATTATCCATGTTTTTTATATGATCAACTTGATTTAAATACACAATTTGATTTGATAATAAATACGACTAGTGTGGGTTTACATGATGAAAGTTTACCTTGTGAAGAAAGGATTTTAAAAAATATTTTTCAAAAAGCTAAGTATGCTTTTGATGTTATTTATAGTAGAGAAACATCTTTTTTAAAGTTGGCACGAGAAAATGGATTAAAAATAAAAGATGGCACGCAAATGCTTTTATGGCAAGGTGTTTTTGCTTTTGAGCTATTTTTAGAGTGTCAAAAAACAGAAGAAATTTATAAAGCCATGGAGATGGCTTTAAAACTTCCTTAGTGACTAAACCAAGATTTGATTTTGTCAAACAAGCTTTCTTGTTCTATAAAAGCTTCCTCATTTTCTAAGCCAAAGCTTTTTTCAAGTTGCAATAGTAGATTTTTTTGTTCATCAGTAAGTGTTTTTGGAAATTTTATTTCAATTTGTACAATATGCGAACCAAGTTTTCCATTGTGAATATTTTTAACACCTTCATTAGCTAATTCAAATTTTTGTTTATCTTTTGCACCCACTGGAAGTTTAAGATCAGCTTCTCCTCTTATGGTGGAAATTTTAATTGTCTTTCCAAGAGCAGCTTGGGTAAAAAATACAGGTACTATGGTATATATATCATCATCATGTCTAATAAATTTATTATCATCTTCTACAACGATTTTGATATACAAATCACCTCTTTGAGAAGAATTTGGAAGCTTATTTGCTTTGTTTTGCACTCTAAGACTCATACCACTATCAATACCTTCTGGTATATCAAGTTCTATATGATCTTTTATTTCTTCATAACCATTTCCATGGCATGTCTTACACTTATTTTTTATTATTTTCCCACTGCCCTTACAATGATCACAAGTTTGTACAAAAGTCATAAAACCTTGTCTAACACCAACTTGTCCTTTTCCTCCACAATGAGAACAAATATCTTCTTTTCCATTTTCTGATCCACTACCATTGCATATTTTACAAAATGTTTTATAGGTAAAATCAATTTCTTTTTTGCAGCCAAAAACAGCCTCTTTGAAGCTAATCTTTACCGCTATTTTTAAATCATGTGGATATTTATTTCCTCTTTCTTTTTTACGCGTTGAGTTTCCAAAACCAAATCCATCTCCAAAAAAACTTGAAAATATATCCCCTAAATCAACATCTCCAAAACCACCAAAACCACCGGTTTGTCCTTTTAATCCTTCTTTGCCGTATCTATCATATATACTTCGCTTTTCATCATTGCTAAGTACTTCATAAGCTTCATTGACAAGTTTAAATTTTTCTTCAGCTTCTTTATCTCCTTGATTTCTATCAGGATGATATTTTAATGCCATTTTTCTATAAGCTTTTTTTATAGTTTCTTTATCTGAAGTTTGAGAAATTTCTAATATTTCATAATAATTAAGTTCCACTTTTTTCCTCTCTTGAAAAATTAATATTATAATTTTAGCAAAAAAATAAATGAATAGTTAAATTATGTGTTATAATATTAAGTTTGTAACATATTTTCACTAATAAGGGGTAGAGATGATTAATGTTTTAATGATCGAAGATGATCCAGATTTTGCAGAGTTTTTAGCAGAATATTTGGCCCAATTTAATATCAAAGTTACTAATTATGAAGATCCGTATTTGGGAATGAGTGCTGGTATAAAAAATTATGATTGTTTAATTCTTGATTTAACTTTACCTGGACTTGATGGTCTTGAAGTTTGTCGCGAAATAAGAGAAAAATATAGTATTCCTATTATTATTTCTTCAGCTAGAAGCGATTTAAGTGATAAAATTGTAGGACTTCAAATAGGTGCGGATGATTATTTGCCAAAGCCTTACGATCCTAAAGAAATGCATGCAAGAATTATGAGTTTAATCCGTCGTTCAAAACGCGTAAATGAAACTCCTGAAAAAATAATCAATTCAGCTTTTAAAATTGATGAAAAAAGACATGAGATTAGTTACAATGAAGAGGTTTTAATTTTAACTCCTGCTGAATATGAAATTTTAAGTTATATGATAAGACAACATGGATTTTCAGTTAGCAGAGAGCAGCTTGTGTATCACTGCAAAAGCTTAAAAGATAAAGATTCTAAAAGTTTAGATGTAATTATTGGTAGGCTTAGAACTAAGATCGGCGATAGTTCGAAGGCACCAAAGCATATTTTTTCAGTTAGAGGGATAGGATATAAATTAATAGGATGAAAGTAACTATTAATCTTAAGATTACCGTTCTTTTTGCAACGGCTTTTTTGTTTGTTTGTGCTTTGTTTGTGCTCTTGGGTAAGGTTCAGGTTGATTCTTATTTAACCAATGAGCAAAATAGACAAAAAGAAATTGTAGAAAAAATTATATATAATTTAGAAAGAAAAGAAGGTTTTTCAATTCATGATTATCTTCTTTCTAAGTCTTTTAAAATAGTTGAAAATGAACGCAGTGCAAAACATATAGTTGCAAAAGGTGAAAAGGTGCTTAAGGTTAATTCTGCTTACGGTAGTTTTTCTTCTATTATTTACCATAATCAAATTTTTTTTTATGTTGAACAAGTTAATTTAAAGCAGCTTTATGAGCTAAATGCATCTACGCGTTTAGAGTATTTGTTTTTACTAAGTTTCTTTTTTAGTTTGATTTTGATTATATTTTTATATTTTTCTGTTTTAAGATCTTTAATGCCTTTAAAAATTTTAAAAAAGAAAATTAAAAATATTAGTGCTGGAAAAATAGAACCTTTATCCGAATATTCACAAATTAATGATGAGATTTCAGAAATTTCTTTTGAATTTGATCATGCTATTAATAAAATACAAGAATTAGTAAAATCAAGACAATTTTTTTTAAGAATGATTATGCATGAACTTAAAACACCTATTGGAAAAGGTAGGATAGTTTGTGAGATGCTAGACAATCAAAAACAAAAAGACCGCTTAGTAGCGATTTTTGAAAGACTTGAATTATTGATTGATGAATTTGGTAAAATTGAAAAAGTTTTATCTAGAAATTGCCAACTAAATTTGCAAACTTATCATTTGAGCTTAATTTTAGAGCAGGCTGAAGATTATCTCATGAGAGATGATTTTTATCAAAAAGTTAAGATTTCTTACAAAGAAGATACTATGATTGTTGCTGATTTAGAACTTTTTTCCTTAATGCTTAAAAATTTGATTGATAATGCTATTAAATATTCTGACGATAAAGCTTGTGAGATTATATGTTCAGGGGACTATGTAATTGTTAGAAATAAAGGGGTTCAACTTAAAAAAACTTTTGATTATTATTTGAAACCTTTTGTAAGAGAACAAAATACTCAAGTTGAAGGTATGGGATTGGGGCTTTATATTATCAATAATATTTGCAATCTTCATGGTTATAATTTAACTTATAGTTATGAAGATGGTTATCATATTTTTAAGATTGTTTTTTCAAGGTTAAAATGACTTGAAAGATTTAGAAAAATTTAATGAATTGGTAAATGCATTTTCTGCATTGCCTACTATCGGTAAAAAGTCTGCATTAAGACTTGCTTATCATGTTTGTATAAAAGATCCTTTGCTAGGTTCTAAACTTGCTTATAGTATTGAAGAATCCATTAGAGGGATTAAAAAATGTATACAATGCGGGGCTTTAAGTGAAAATGAATTATGTGAAGTTTGTTCTGATATAGAAAGAAATAATAATATTATTTGTATAGTGCAAGATCCTAAAGATGTATTAATTTTAGAAGATAGTAAAAGCTATGATGGGCTTTATTTTGTACTAGAAAATACCAACGAAGAAAATATTACTAAATTAAGAGTAATGATTGAAAACAAAAATACTAAAGAAATTTTTTTCGCTTTTACTCAAGGCTTAAATTCAGACGCTGTAATTTTTTTTATAGAGGAAAAATTAAAGGATTTAAATTTGAGTTTTTCCCAAATAGCCCAAGGTATTCCAAGCGGTGTTAGTTTGGAAAATGTCGATTTTATATCTTTACATAAGGCTATTAATCATAGAACTAAACTTGATTGATATATTTTTTAAGTAAAATTATCCATTCATTTTTGCTAATGTCATTTATAATTTCATCGGCAAAATCGCAATTTTTAACTCTATTTTTGGTAAAAAGTAAAATTTTATTTTGTGAATTTTGTATTTTATACTCATGTAGTATTTGAGTAAAATGTAAAATATCGAACTTTATGACTTCATAATCAACCAAAATTAATCTAAAATTTAATTTTAAAGCGTTCTTAAAATCACTTAGGCTATCTACGATTTGATTATTTGAGCAAAATTGATTGGTTATATTTAAAATTAGATTATTTTCAAAACTAGAAGATTTAAAAATCAATACATTGTATAAATTTGCTATTTGATAACTTTCTTCTTTAAAATTTGTACTTAAAAAATTGATAAGATCTTTGACATTGACATCTACAAATGTGTAGTTTAGCGTATTTTTTATTTTCTTCTTTGAAATAATAAAGGAATATTTTTTTTCTACTTTTTGAAAATCATCAAAAATTTCACTACTAATGCCTATATCTAATAAAATACATTGTAATAAAAAATTTTCAATCATATCATCATTTACAATGCATGCGTGGATATTCTTAAAAATAATATTTTTTGTTTTTGTATTTATTTGATATTTTTTTAAAATCGGTTTTAGTGCAATGGAATTTTCTAATCCCATATAGTTAAAACTTTGAATAAGATATTGCAAGTTTTTTTGTAAAAGTTTGTTTTGTATTTTTTGATCTTGCAATTGTTTTTGCGTTAGCTCAAATGATGTTTTTAATTTTTCTTTTAGATCTATTAAAGAGGTTGAACTTGATATTTTTAAAAATTTTTCTATTTCTTGAATAATGATATTATCTTTTTTAAGTTTTTGATTTTTTATGATTAAATAAATACATGTAGCGATAAATATTAAAATACTAATAGAGGTATAAATATAGAATAATTTTTGATCAATTGGATATAAAAAATAATAATTGAAAAAACATAAAATCAAAGTTAAAGAACTAATAAAAAATATCATAAATTTTCCTTAATTATTTTGGCTATTTTTATATTAGAAAGTGATTTTAATTCATTAAAATCGGCTTTACTGATTTTATCAAAACTACCATAATAATCTAAAAATTTTTTAATATAACCTTGAGAGATTCCAAGTTGTATCAGCTTAGAGCTTTGTAGGTCCTGTTTTCTTTTTGTTTTTTGGTGAAAACTAATTGCGAAGCGATGTGCCTCATCGCGTAATTTTTGTAAAAATTGCAATTTTTTATCATCGGTAGAAAGTTGAATTTTTCCTTCTTGAGTATAAATTTTATCTTTTGCACTTCCTTTTGCTCTATAAGCTTTAGCATCTATTTTTTCTTTAGATATAGCTAAAATATCCACATTTGCTCCAGAACTTTTAATAATATCATTTGCTAGTTTCAATAAGGCATTCCCACCATCAATCAGCCATAAATCAGGCGGTGGATTTTTATCAAAGGATAAAGCTCTTTTACTAAGGATTTGAAGCATTTGATCATAATCATTTTTATAAGATAAATGATAGTGTCTATAAGAGCTTTTATCAAATTTCCCATCTTTGAAGGTTACTAAAGCACCTACAATTGCATCACCTTGCATATGAGAATTATCAAAAATTTCTATATGATTGGGATAATTTTGCAGATTGAAAAAATCTTTTAATTCTTTTAAAAATAAATAATTTTCATTTTTTAAATGCTTTTGTATGTTTATTTTTGCATTTTCTAGAGCAAGCTCACACAGGGATTTTTTTTCACCAAGTTTTGGCGATTTAAGGTAAAATCTTCTAGAAAATCTCTCGCTGAGTAGATCTTGCAGTAGCTTCATGTCTTCAAAATCTTTGTGTGTATAAATACGAGTTGATTTTATTGGAGATTCTTGTGTGTAATTTTCTAGAATATATTGTTTATAAATTGCATTTAAGTCAAATTCGTTTTGATTATTAAGAGCTAGTATTTTATGGTTTGAACTAATGATTTTACCATTATTTATTACAAAACGCACCATGGAGAGTATGTTTTCTTCGCAATAAATAGCATAAATATCAAAATCTTCTAATTTTGCAAGGTCTATTTGTATTTTTACACTTAAATCTTCAATTGTTTTAATTTGATCCCTTATAAGAGCTGCTTCTTCGTAGTTTTCACTCTTTGCGTATTCAAGCATTTTATTTTCTAAATTTTTTGTTAAAGATAAGGGATTTAAAAGAGCTTGTGTGGCTTTTTGGATAATTTTTTCATATTCTTGTTTAGAGATTTTTTGCTCGCACGGACCTTTGCAACGCTTAATCTGATAAAAAAGACAAAGTTCTTTGCAAGATTTCTTTTGTCTTAGCTCAAAAGATAAATATAAAGCATTTAAAAGCTCTTTTGCGCCTTTAAAAAATGGACCAAAGTATTTTATTTTATTTTTTTTGATGATTTTTCTTGTAATTTCAAATCTTGGAAAATCTTCATTTAAGTCTATATAAATATAAGGGTAGGTTTTATCATCTCTTAATAATATATTGTATTTTGGGTGTAATTGTTTTATAAAAGAATTTTCTAGTATTAAAGCATCAGCCTCGCTTTTTGTGGTAATAAATTCTAAATGATGTGTTTGGCTAATCATCTTTTGAATTCTTAAACTATTGCTAGGATTTGGGCAAAGTTTTGGAGTGAAATTAAAATAACTTCTAACGCGGTTTTTTAAATTCTTGGCTTTACCTACATATAAAAGCTTACCTTGTATATCAAAATACTGATACACGCCAGGTAAATTAGGCAAGGTTTTGAGTTCATTTTCAAGCATTTTTTATAAGCTTTCGTAGTTCTTCAAATTTATTATATAAAATAGGATTTTCAAAATGGTTTTTAAAATTTCCATTAGAAAGTTCTAGATGAGTTTTTTTATGTGCGCTAAAAGTATTGTTTTTGGATATAAAGTTTTTGTCGCTAAGTATTTTTATATTTTCCACTTTTGCAAAATTACTCATTGGCTTAGCTAAAATATAGTTTTTTATGAGACTTTTAATCATTTTTTTGGTATTATCGTGATTAAGCTCCATATATGCAATGTGGTGTTTAACTAAAATAATCAAAGTATTATTTTTTATAAAGAGTTTAGTAATCATTTGTTGGTGATTATGGTTAAACAGTTTTAAAAACTCTTTATATTGCAAAAGTGCTTTTAAAGGTCTATAATGTTTATATTTTTCAGAATTAGCAAATATATCAATAACATCACGACTTGTTTTAATATCATTTTTAACTTCCATTTAATTATTGTAACATTTTTTTTATTAATATTTTTAAGTGCATGTGGTTATAAAGCTGCTCCATTTTATGAAATAAAAGATAATAATGGCAGTGTAAAGGAAATAAAAAAATTCCAATCTTTGGAGAGTGAAATATGAGTAGAATACTTTTTTTACTTTGTTTTAGTATTAGCTTTTTATTAGCAGGTCAAACTCATGAGTTAAATTTGGCTTTTAGTGCTTTGGGTATAGGTGTTTTAATAATTTTTATATTAGGTTATTATTTTATCGCAGCAGAAGAAAAATATCATATTAACAAAACTAAGCCTGCTTTGTTTATAGGAACATTTTCTTTTATTGTCATTGGTATATATATGGTAGTAAATGATTTAGACACACAAATACTTGAAGAAAGTGTTAATCATCTTATCTTGGAAATCGCACAAATTGTGTTTTTCTTAATAGCAGCAATGACTTTTATAGAAGCATTAATAGAAAGATCGGTTTTTGAAACTTTAAAATATAAGCTTGTAAGCAAGGGTTATACTTATAGAAAATTATTTTGGCTAACAGGAATTTTGGCTTTTTTTATCTCTCCGATTGCGGATAATCTTACCACAGCTTTGATTTTATCTACTGTACTTTTAACTATAGATAAACATAATAAAGAATTTTTAATCCCAGGTGCTATAAATATTGTAGTAGCAGCTAATGCTGGTGGAGCTTGGTCGCCATTTGGTGATATTACTACTTTGATGGTTTGGACGGCAAAAAAAGCTACCTTTTTTGAATTTTTTGCTCTTTTTCCTGCTTCTTTTATTGGATGGTTTCTTACGGCTTATTTGCTATCGCGTTATGTGCCTGATATTGAGCCAAATTTTCATAAAGATAATCTAGAAAAAGTTGAAATTAAGCCAGGTGGTAAAGTATTTATTGTGCTTGGTTTTTTAACTATCGCTTTAGCAGTTTTTATCCATAGTATTTGCGATTTACCTGCAATGTGGGGTATGATTTTTGGTCTTTCTTTGCTCAGCTTATATATGTATTTTTTCAATAGAAAACAAGGTAAAAAAGATTTAAATATTTTTCATTATATGACGCGTATTGAAATGGATACTTTATTATTTTTCTTTGGAATTTTATCTGCTGTGGGCGCTTTACATTTTGTTGGATGGCTTGCTTATGCTTCTGATCTTTATACAAAATTTGGAGCTACTAGTATTAATATAGGCGTAGGATTTTTATCTGCTATTGTAGATAATGTTCCGGTTATGAGTGCGGTATTAAAAGCTAATCCAAGTATGGATGATACTCAATGGCTTTTAGTAACTCTTACAGCAGGAATTGGAGGATCATTAATAAGCTTTGGCTCAGCAGCTGGTGTAGGGGTAATGGGAAAAATGAAGGGAATTTATACTTTTAACTCTCATTTAAAATATGTATGGACGATTTTAGTTGGATATATAGTATCTATTATAGTTTGGTATGTACAATTTCAATTGTTAAATTTATAAAGGAGTTAGATGAAAAAAGCAGATATTTTGGTTTTGGACTTTGGTTCGCAATATACACAGCTCATTGCAAGAAGATTAAGAGAGCAGGGCGTATATGCAGAAATTTTACCTTTTAATGTAAGTTTAGATGAAATTAAAATTAAAGAGCCTAAGGGTATTATTTTAAGCGGTGGACCGGCTAGTGTATATGCAAATGATGCTTATTTTTGTGATAAAGGTGTTTTTGATTTAAATATACCAGTTTTAGGAATTTGTTATGGTATGCAACTTATGGCACATCATTTTGGTGCAAATGTAGCTCCAGCAGGTCATAAAGAATATGGCAAAGCAACTATAGATATTCAAAATGATAGTGACTTGTTTAAAAATTTACCTAAAAAACAAACAGTATGGATGAGTCATTCTGATAAGGTAGAAAATTTGCCACAAGGTTTTGAGGTTTTAGCAACAAGCGAAAATAGTCCTTTTTGTGTATTTGGAGATGAAAAGCGTAAATTTTTTGCTTTACAATTTCACCCTGAAGTTCAACATAGTGAGTTTGGAAAAAGCATCTTAAAAAATTTCGCTAAGTATGCATGTAATTGTGATAGTATATGGAATATGGGATCTTTTGCAAAAACTCAAGCGCAAAAAATTAAAGAAGAAGTAGGTAATGATAAGGTATTATGTGCTGTTAGTGGTGGGGTTGATAGCAGTGTAGTGGCTGCATTACTAGCAAGTGCGATAAAAGATCAAGTGGTAGTAGTATTTGTTGATAATGGTCTTTTAAGAAGCGGTGAAAAAGAGCAAGTTGAATATATGTTTAGACATACTTTAGGTATTGATCTAATTAGTATTGATGCTAGGGAGATTTTTTTAAGTCGCTTAGCAGGTGTTAGGGATCCTGAACAAAAGAGAAAAATTATAGGAAATACCTTTATAGAAGTTTTTGAAGAAGAAGCTAAAAAACATAAAGATGTAAAATATTTAGCACAAGGAACTTTATATACTGATATTATTGAAAGTTCGGTTGTAGGGGCTAGTAAAACCATAAAATCTCATCATAATGTGGGTGGGTTACCTGAAAAGATGAATTTAAAACTTATTGAACCTCTAAAAGAAATTTTTAAAGATGAGGTAAGAGCTTTAGGAATAGAACTTGGCTTGAGTAAAGATGTAGTTTATCGTCATCCCTTCCCAGGTCCAGGGCTTGCTATACGCATTATGGGTGAAGTAAATGAGCCTAGTTTGGAGCTTTTGAGAAAAGCTGATGTGATTTTGATTGAAGAATTAAAAAGCAGTGGTTGGTATGATAAAACATGGCAGGCTTTTTGCGTGCTTTTAAATGTGCAAAGTGTTGGCGTAATGGGAGATAATAGGACTTATGATAATGCAGTTTGTGTGCGTGTGGTGAATGCAAGTGATGGTATGACAGCTACTTTTTCTCATTTACCTTATGAGTTACTAGAAAATATTTCACGCCGTATTATTAATGAAGTAGAAGGAATTAATCGTGTGGTGTATGATATTTCTAGTAAGCCGCCAGCGACTATTGAATGGGAATAGTTATTTAGTGCAAAAATAAACAAAAGCAGGAGGGAGATTTTGCCAAATGATAGGTGAAATTTCTACCTTGCTAAAAGTAGTAAAAAGTTTTTTCTTAAAAGCTCTTCCTTTTGGCGTGGGCAGTATATATGCAAATGTTGCAAAGCAACCATTTTCCTCTAAAACTTCATGAATGGATTTTAATAATAAATCTTGTTCTTTGGGATTTAATAAAGCCCAAGGAATTCCAGAAATAATTAAGTCTGCGTTGTTGATTGCTCTTTTTTCTAACATATCAGGTAGAAATTCCGCTGATCTAATTTCTAAATCTATATTTTTTATATTTTGTTGTAGTTTTTTTGCCATATGTGGATTAATTTCAACTGCAAAAAATCTTGCATCATGATTTTTTTGCTTAAGGATATATTTGGTAAAACTTCCTGTTCCAGGTCCTATTTCAATAATATTTTTTGCATGTTGGACATGAGAGGTTATGAGTTTGCTTAGTTTTTTTGAGCTTGCACAAAATGCTCCTGTTTGCTTTGGATTTTTAAAGTATTGATATAAAAACATAGATTAAATACCTAAGATAGTTATTTTTAATAAATTTTAAAATATTATTGTAAATTTATGAAAACAAAGTTAAAATAAGAATTTAATTTTTCTTTAGATCAAGGATTTGGATATGCATGGAAAAATAATGGTTTATGTGGATGGTACTGGAAGAGGAACAGTAATTAATCTTGCAAAAACATTTTTTGAATTTAACAAACATGCTTGGCACGATAAAAGAAGCATGCCAACGGTTGGTATGTTTGTTGAGTTTAGATCCGATGGAAAGCATATTACAGATTTAAGACCTTCTAAATTTCAAGAATTTGGAGATAATGATTTTATTAAAGAAAGAGATTTTTGGAAAACAGATAGTGATGATGAATTGGAGGATTTAAGACTAACAAGACGTGATGCTTATGTTCAAGAGCTTTATAGAGAAACCGATTATGATAATCTTGATAAGATTACTCTAAATTTGACTATCCCACAAGCTATTCAAAGGTATTTTTATAATGAAACACTATCAATCAATGCTGTGAAAGATATTAATACAGATGAGGTGCCATATATTATAGATTTTTTTGCTATGAAGCGTTTTTTACATAAGGCTTTGGATACTTTGCTTTTTTCAGATAATACCATTAGCCAAGCTGACTTTTCTGCTATGAAAAATATTATAGTACATCTTGAAATGGCTTATAAAGATATGAAAGATAAGCAAAAACATATCAACATGGAGCGTTTGTATGATGAAGTCTTTTTGTCTCATCAATGTCATTATCAAGCACTTCTTGCTTCGATTGATAATAGGAAAAATAGAAAATTAGCACTTGATCGTCAAATGAGTACTTTGATTACAGATATTAAATCAAAACAAGCGAGAATAGAAACAGAAAGTGGCAAAAAACGACAAGAATTTGAAGAAATGATACAAAGTAAAAAACAAAAGCTTGTTGAAATAAAAAATGAAGTAGATTATTTTACAAAAAGCATTGAAAAATTAGAGGCAATGAGAAAGTCTTTCTATGAAAAAAATCTTACCATTTTTAATAATAGTTTTAATATGGCTAGAGAGAAACTTTTTGAGAAAATTAAACAAGGTTTAAATATATGTGCTACAAAATTAGATATAGAAATTTGGAAAAAATCTTTAAAATCAACAAGTATAAAAAATTCTTATTTTAAAACTGCAAGCGAAATTTCTTTCTGCACTCTTTCTTTTGCTGAACTTTATTTAAATAGATTAAATAAACATGCACTAAATCCAAATGATCAATTACTGCTTTCTTATGTTAAAAAAGTAAGAAAAGAATGTGAAAAAAGTTTTTTAATAGTTACTTCCAATCCTGATTTATATGTTAATATGAAAATCCAAATTTTTGCAATGAATCCTTATTATGTTGTTAAGCATGCACCTAAAAAAGTAAATTATCAAGGATTGATGAAAAATACTGAATTTGATATAGTTTATGTAGATGAAAAAACTATTTGGGCATCTGTTGCTGATGTTATTTTAGAAGGAAAGTATTTTTTAAAAAAGGACTCTAAAACTAAATTCAAAATTTTATAAAAATCCTTTTAAACCCTATTTTTAAGTTTTCTTAGTTATAATTAGAATGCCTAAATGGTTCGATATGGTATTAAAGAGGATCCAACACATTAATTATAAGCTGTGATGTGTGATTTACCGTGTTCTGTGACTTCGTTTGAGTTTTGAAAAAAGCGAGAAGCTGCAGCCTTTAAAAATCACCTAATGGCATACTTTGACTTTTTGAGGGTCAGACACTTATACTCCGGCCATTTGGGTTTTGATATTTTAAGGAAAATAATGAAAATTTTAATATTAGGAAGCGGTGCTAGGGAATATTCTATCGCTTTGGCTCTTCAAAAAACAAATGATAATTTGGAATTTTATTTTGCACCAGGAAATGGTGCTACCGCTAAAATAGGAACAAATCTTAATATGAAAGATCCTAAGGTTATTACAGCTTATGCAAAGGCATCTGAGATTGATCTTTGCATAGTTGGAAGTGAAAATTTTCTAGCAGAGGGTATAGTAGATCTTTTTAAAGAAAATAATATTGCTATTTTTGGTCCTACTAAAGCTGCTGCTATGCTTGAAGCTTCAAAATCTTATATGAAGAGTTTTTTAAAAAAATATAAAATTAAAACAGCTAAATTTTTAAATACAACAGATTATGAGAAAGCTAAGAAATTTATTATGAGTTTAACTCCTCCTATAGTGGTAAAAGCAGATGGTTTGTGTGCGGGCAAAGGTGTGATTATTGCTCAAAGCCATGAAGAAGCTTTAGAGGCTACTAAAAATATGCTTAGCGGAGAGAGTTTTGGTGAAGCTGGTAAGATTGTTGTTATAGAAGAATATCTCAACGGATTTGAATTAAGTGTATTTGCAGTTTGTGATGGAGATGATTTTATATTGTTACCTGCTGCACAAGATCATAAAAGATTACTGGATAATGATAAGGGACCAAACACAGGAGGAATGGGTGCATATGCTCCAAGTATTTTAGCAAGTGAAAATTTATTAGAGCAAGTAAAAAAAGATATAGTAGTACCAACTCTTAAAGGTATGAAAGAAGAGGGTGCTGAATTTGTTGGAGTATTGTTTATAGGTTTGATGGTTGTAAATAATAAACCTTATGTTTTAGAATACAATGTGCGTTTTGGTGATCCTGAGTGTGAAGTTTTGATGCCTTTGATAGAAAATCCTTTGGATTTATTTTTAGCATGTGTGAATAAAAATCTTGCAAATACTCGTATAAAAATCAAAGATGAATTTGCAGTAGGTGTGGTTTGTGCAAGTAAAAACTATCCTTATAAAGATTCTCCAAAAGCATTAATTGATATAGGAGAAATTCCGCAAAATTCTCATATTTCTTATGCTGGAGTAATTTTAGAAAATAACAAACTATATGCTAGTGGTGGTCGTGTATTAGTTTGTGTAGGAATTGGAAAAAGTATTGAAGAAGCGCAAAAAAACGCTTATATGCTTTGTGATAATGTTCATTTTAAAGGAAAACAACATAGAAAAGATATTGCTTTTCAGGTTCTTAAATGAGTGCAAATCAAGAATTATTTGACAAACTAGAAAAAGAAGAGCTAAAAATAGCAAGTTTTAAAAAAAGATTTTTAGCTTATATTGTTGATAGTTTTGTGATTTTAGCTATTGTGAGTATTATTTTATTTGATAAGATTAGTTCTATGCAAACTTATGATGAAATTCACAATCTTTTAATACGTTTTGCTGGTGGAACTTTAATTTTGCAATTTACATATCATAGTCTATTTACATATTTATATGGTGCAACTTTAGGAAAAATGCTTTTGAAGATTATGGTTATTGATCAAAACTTATTAGATAAACCAAATTTCATTCAAAGTGCTTTAAGAGCAGGTGTGAGGCAAATTAGTGATATGTTGTATGGTTTGGGTTTTGCTTGGGCTTTAAGCAATATCGTTTTAAAAACTTGGCATGATTATGCGGCCAAAACAGTGGTGATAGATCTTGCGTAAAATATTACTTTCTTTGGCTTGCATAGGAAGTTTATATGCTTCCAAAGTAGATATTTATGCTTTGGATGTTGTCAAAAAAAATGATATTATAGAGGCAAAAAATAATGTAGTTGTGGTATCTGATTTTTATTTGATAACTGCAAGCGAGGCTAAATTTAATGAAACAACAAAAGATTTGGAGCTTTTTGGAGATGTTAATATCTTAAGGGGGCAAAAAGAAAGAACTAATTCTACTTATACAAAGATTAACTTAAAAGATAACACTACAGCTTTTAAAAATTTATTTTTTTCAAATAATGATTTGGAGGTTTGGCTACAATGTCATCAAGCTAAAATTGATGACAAATTTGTAATGGGTAAAAAGTCTGTTGTATCTAGTTGTAATGTTGAAAATCCTGATTGGGAAATTCGTTTTGATGAAGGCAAATTAAACAAAGAGAGTAATTTTTTACATCTTTATAATGCAAGATTATATGTAAAAAATGTTCCGGTGATGTATTTACCTTATTTTGGTTTTAGCGTAGATACTAAAAGAAAAAGTGGATTGTTAATTCCCCAAGTAGTTTTAAAACAAAGTGAGGGGCTATATTATAATCAGCCAATTTATTATGTTATTGATGATAATGCGGACATTCAATTTGAACCTCAGATTAGAACAAAAAGAGGTTATGGCTTATACTCAACTTTAAGATTTATTGATACCCCTTATTCTCAAGGTGAAATTAGCGGTGGTATTTTTGGCGAAAAATCAAGTTATAAAAGAGAAGAAAATTTAAAAAATAAAGAACACTATGGTTTAGAGGTTAAATATTCAAATGAATCTTTATTTAAAAGTCTTTTAGGTGAAGAATTTCAAGAGGGTTTATGGGTTGATGCTACTTATTTAAATGATGTTGATTATATGAATTTAAGTTCTAGTGCAAAAACCGAAGCTTCTTTAGTTACTTCTAAAATAAATTATTTTTTATCAGATGATGATAATTATTATGGTGCTTATGCAAAGTATTATATAGACACTTCTAAAATTAGCAATAAAGATACTTTACAAGAATATCCATCTTTTCAATATCATAGATATTTAAATGGATTTTTTGATAATTATATACAATATAGCTTGGATGCTTCTTTTCATAGGTATTATAGACATACGGGTATTTATGCTAAAACTTTAGATTTTGATTTACCTTTAATTTATCATACGAGTTTTTTTGATGATTTTTTAAATTTTGCTTTCACAGAAAGGATATATGCAAATTTTGTAGATTATTCTAACACAGATGTTAAAAACCAAGAACATTTATTTAGAAATTCTCATAATTTTTCTTTATATACAGATCTTTCAAAGCCATATGAAAATTTTTATCATACTCTATATTTAGGGGTTAATTATTTTCTACCTGGAGCTAAATCGGGTGAAATCACTGAAGATTTTGTAGAGTTAAAAAATGATCCTGAGCAACTTAATTTTTCAATGTATCAGTATTTTTATAATACTTTAGGCAAAAAAAAATTATATCATAACTTGAAGGTTAAATACTTTACTAAAGAAGGTAGCTTTGGTGCTTTTGATAATGTTGTAGAATATTTTTACAATGATTATATAAGTTTAAGAAATGAAGCTGAATATTCTGGAGCTGATAATCGTTTTGATAAGGTTTTTAGTGAAGCTTTGTTTGATTATGGTGAATGGAAGATTAGTTTAAACCATGCTTATAGAATGTATGAAAATGAAAAATATAATTTTATAGGAACTAAAGCCCAATATGATATAAATACTAATTATCAAATTTTTGGTGGATTGTGGTTTGATTTGAACAAAGATCCTGAAAAATGGGAGATAGGTTATACTTATCAAAGAAAATGTTGGAATTATTCTTTGATGTATCGCAAAGATATTTCACCTAAACTTACAAGTGGTGGTATTAGTGCTAAAGATCAAAGTGGTGTATATTTTATGTTTAATTTTTATCCATTAGGCGGGGTATCTTATGATTTTTCTTTAGAGGAAAATGAAAGGTCGATATGATATTTTTTGAAGATGAAAAAGATGCACTTGAGAAATTATATGATATATTACCATTAAACAAACTAAAAGATTATATTATTATTACACCTTCTTTAAAATCGATAGTTTTTGTTGATGCACTAGCACAAAAATTAGAAATTCCATATGATTTTTTATTTACAGAACAAATTAAAGCTCCTAATAATGATGAATGTCAAATAGCTATGATTAGTGAAACAAAGGAGTTGGTTTATAATGAGGCTTTAGTTAAAGCTTTTGATATAAGTTTAGATTATATTTATGGTGAAGCCAATAGAACCTACGAAGAAAAAATTTTAAAAAATGTGTATCGTTATAGAAAAGGAAATCTTTTAAAGGATTTAAAAGGGAGAAATATTTTAATATTGCATGAAGGTTGCGAAAGTGGAATTACTGCTTCTTCATGTATTAAAAGTTTGTTAAAAGAAGAAGTGAATAGTATTGTTTATGCTACTGCTTTAATGCCAAGTGATGTATATGAATATATCGGTGTTTTTGTAGATGAGGTTTATTGTGTGCAAAAAATTGATCATTTTGTGAATATTGAGTTTTATTTTAAAAATAAAACGATTTTGCAAGCTCATGAAATTTTAGATATTTTAGAAGAAAGTAAATATTATCTTCCATTAAAGAGATAAATTTATATCTAAACAATCGGTTGTTTAGATATAAATTTATAGGCAAAACAAAAACAGGCTTTTTAAGTTTTAATTTTTAAAATTTAAAAAGCTTATTTGGTTTTTGCCTATGATGAAAATATTAAAGGAAAAATCATGCGACATGAAATAAATATTAATAATCATCTTGAAATATTTGAGACTAATAAGGTTGCAAAACAAGCAGCAGGTGCAGTTTTAATGCAAGAAAAAAATGCTGTAGTTTTGGCAACTGTTGCTAGAGAAGAAAAAATGGTAGAAGAGGATTTTTTACCTCTTACGGTACAATATATAGAAAAAGCTTATGCAGCAGGAAGAATTCCAGGTGGTTATGTAAAAAGAGAAACTAAACCAGGTGATAATGAAACTTTAAGTGCAAGGATTATAGATAGAAGTTTAAGACCTCTTTTCCCAAAAGGCTATGCCTATCCAACTCAAATTGTAGTAATGGTTCTTTCTGCTGATCCTGAAGTAGATCTGCAAGTGATGAGTTTAAATGCCGCAAGCATTGCTTTATATTTAAGTGATATTCCTATAAAAGCGCCAGTTTGTGGTGTAAGAATAGGTCGTATGAATAATGAATTTGTTTTAAATCCAAGCAATAGTGAATTAAAAAATAGCACCTTAGACCTTTATGTGGCGGGTGTTAAAGATGAGCTTTTAATGATAGAAATGAGAGCTTTAGCAAACAAACAAAATGGTCAACATTATATGAATGAGCTTAATGAGGATGATGTTTTAAAGGCTTTGGAATTTGCAGGTAATGCGATTTTGCGTGGCTCTAATGAATATGAAAGAGTTTTTGCTGCTTATAGAAAAAATTCCAAACTTGAATTTAAAATAGAAACAGATGGTGGCAAAATTGTTGATTTTATTAAAAATTCCTATATCTCAAAGCTTAAAATTGCAATTAACCAAATGGCGAAAAGTGAAAGAGCAAGTGAAATTTCACAAATAGCAAAAGAGATTGAAAATGAAGCTAGTGCTATTGAAAATGAATGGAAAATTGAAGATATTGAGAAAGCTTTATATTTGTGCAAAAGAGAACTTGTTAGAAGTCAAATTCTTAATGAAAATAAAAGGGCGGATGGTAGAGGCTTGAAAGATGTTAGAAAGATAGATATAGAGACAAATATTCTGCCAAATGCACATGGATCGTGTCTTTTTACTAGAGGGCAAACTCAAGCTTTAGTTATAGCTACCTTGGGAAGTGATAATGATGCGCAAATGTCAGATTTACTAACAGAAAAAAATCCTATATGCGAAAAATTTATGGTAAATTATAATTTTCCAGGTTTTTCCGTAGGTGAGGCTACTCCTATAAAAGCTCCAGGTAGAAGAGAGTTAGGGCATGGAAATTTAGCAAAAAGAGCTTTACATCCTAGTATTGATACGGATTATATTCATACTATTCGTTTAGTGTCTGAAATTTTAGAAAGTAATGGTTCTAGTTCTATGGCTACTGTTTGTGGTGGTGCTTTGGCTTTAAGAGCCGCAGGGGTAAAAAGTGAAAAACTAGTGGCAGGTGTGGCAATGGGACTTGTTTTTGAAGATGAAAAATATGCTATTTTAACAGATATTATGGGTCTTGAGGATCATGATGGAGATATGGATTTTAAAGTAGCAGGAAGTTACAAGGGAATCACTGCTTTGCAGATGGATATAAAACTTGGCGGTATAGAGCAACAAGTTTTAAAAGAGGCTTTATATCAAGCAAAAGAAGCTAGGGAGCACATTTTACAATTAATGGAAGAGGCCAATCAAAACATAGTTGTTAATGAAGCAATTTTACCAAAGATTGAAATTTTTAATGTAGATCCAAATAAAATCCCTGATATTATTGGCCAAGGTGGTAAAACTATAAAAGAGATTATAGAAAAATTTGAAGTTAATATTGACTTAGATAGAGATAAAGGTGAGGTTAAAATAGCAGGAATTAATCATGGTTTTATTTCTCAAAGCAAAGAATATATATTAAATTTAGTTCATTCTAAAGGTTCTAATAAAAAGCGCGATAGAAAAGAAGTGCCTAAATTTGATATCGGAGAAGAATTTATAGGAAAAGTTCAAAAAGTTGTAGAATTTGGAGTTTTTGTAGAACTTAGAGATGGCGTAGATGGTTTATTGCATAATTCTAAATTCAAGGAAAAGTTAGAAATTGGTAACGAGGTTAAGGTTAAGGTGGCAGAAATTAAAAATGGAAAAGTGTCATTGGACTTAGCTTAATCGTTTAAATTTAAGCATATTTAAGAATATGCTTAAATTTTTATTTTAGATCTTGACAAAAAAATATTCTTTTGGCATAATTTCATTTTTTGATTGTCTCGTTAGCTCAGCCGGTAGAGCATCTCCCTTTTAAGGAGGGGGCCGTTGGTTCGAATC
>NZ_JAKMSX010000001.1:0-219675 GCF_025772865.1 Campylobacter sp. CNRCH_2014_2452 | reverse complement strand
AGGAAAATATAGAGGAAAATATAGAGGAAAATATAGAGGAAAATATAGAGGAAAATATGAGCGAAATTTTAGACGATACACAAGATGAGTTTGCAAATTTAAATGAAAATGATATTATGTTGGCTTTAGGCGAAGAGCTTGCTCCAGCTATTGTAGAAAAGAAAGAAGAAAATAGATTAAGCACTCAAGAAAAAATAGAAAATTTACAAGAAGATGAAATGGTAAATGAGCTTAGTAAGAGTATAGCTCAAACCATTACTTCAAGTATTACTGATGATACTTTAAAAGCAGCCTTAAAAGGCATGAAAATGAATATAAACATTAATATAAGCTTTGATGAGGATAAACATTGAGTGGTCAAATTTTAATCATCTCAGGACCAAGTGGAGCAGGGAAGAGCACCTTGCTTCAAAGGCTTTTTAAAGAAAAAGATAATATTTATTTTTCTATTTCAAGTACAACAAGAGCTCCTAGAGAAAATGAAAAAAATGGAGTAGATTATTTTTTTATCAGCGAAGAAGAATTTAAACAAGGTATAGAAAAAGGCGATTTTTTAGAATGGGCTTTGGTGCATAAAAATTACTATGGTACTTCGTTAATCCCTGTAAAAAAAGCATTACAAGAGGGTAAAAGTGTCGTTTTTGATATTGATGTACAAGGTTTTTGCATAGCTAAAGAAAAAATGCCTGAATATATTACCTCTGTTTTTATTACAACCAAAAACAAAAAAGAACTTGAAAAAAGATTGCTTAAGCGAAATACTGATAAAATAGAAGATATTAGCAAAAGATTAGAAAATGCTAGTGATGAAATGACTTATTTGGATCGATATGATTTTTTAATCATAAATGATGATCTAGAAAAAAGTTATAGGGAATTAGAAGCAGTTTTTGAAGCTTCAAAATTAAAAAGTGCAAAACATGATTTAAAACAAATTCAAATTCAATGGAATAAAGGAGAATAAAATGCATATGCCAAGTGGAACCCAATGGTTAATCATATTACTTATTGTAGTATTACTTTTTGGTGCTAAAAAAATTCCAGAGCTTGCTAAAGGTTTAGGAAAAGGTATTAAAACTTTTAAAGATGAAATGAATACTGATGATGATAAAAAAATCGTTCAAGAAGATGCACAAAAAATTGAAAAAATCAACGAGAAAGATGTGCTGGTAAAAGAAAATAATGAAGAAACAAAAAAAGCTTAAGGCGATATGTTGAAAACTTTAGTTTATAAAGAAATTAAAGAGAAACTAGGAAGAGATTTTATCTTAGAAAATCCTAAAAATAAAAATCTAGCCCATTTTGCTACACCTTTGGCTTTTTCTTTAGCTAAAGAATTAAGGCAAAACCCTGTAATAATTGCTAATGATATTGTTGCTAAGTTAAAAGATTGTGATTGTTTTGAAAGTGTAGAGGCTTTAAATGGTTATGTAAATTTTAAGCTTTCAAAGGCTTTTTTAAATTCTTTGGCTACGCAAGCTTTGAGTGATAGTGAAAATTTTGCAAAAGATGAAAAAAAAGAGCAGAGTTTTTTACTTGAATATGTTAGTGCAAATCCAACAGGACCTTTACACATAGGGCATGCTAGAGGGGCTATTTTTGGTGATACTTTAACTAGGGTTGCTAGACATTTAGGATATAAATTTGATACAGAATATTATGTTAATGATGCGGGTAATCAAATTTATCTTTTAGGTCTTTCTATATTGCTTGCAGTAAAAGAACATTGCCTAAAAGAGCAAGTTCAATATCCTGATGAGTATTATAAAGGTGAATATATCATAGATGTGGCAAAAGAGGCTTTTGCTGAATTTGAAAAAGATTTTTTTATAGAAGGAAATATTCCACAATTAGCGCTTTGGGCTAAGGATAAAATGCTAAAAATTATTAAGCAAAATTTAGCCGATGCTAAGATATTTATTGATACTTATGTGAGTGAAACAAGCTATTATAGTGAATTAGAAAATACTTTAAAAGTCTTAAAAGAGCATGGTGGTACTTATGAGCAAGATGGTAAAATATGGCTTACATCAAGTGCTAAAGGTGATGAAAAAGATCGTGTGATTATTAAAGATGATGGAAGAGGAACTTATCTAGCTGCTGATATAGTTTATCATAAAGATAAAATGAGTCGTGGTTATGATAAGTGTATCAATATATGGGGGGCTGATCATCACGGCTATATAGCTAGAATGAAAGCTGCTATGGAATTTTTAGGTCATGATAGTCAAAATCTTGAAATTATCTTAGCACAAATGGTTTCACTCTTAAAAAATGGCGAGCCTTATAAGATGAGTAAAAGAGCAGGAAATTTCATTTTAATGGGTGATGTTTTAGAAGAACTTGGTAGTGATGTGCTAAGATATATTTTTATCAGTAAAAAATGTGATACGCATTTGGAATTTGATGTAGATGAGTTTAAAAAAGAAGACAGCTCTAATCCTGTGTATTATATTAATTATGCTCATGCGAGAATTCATCAAGTATTTGCCAAAGCAGGTAAGAGTGTAAATGATGTTATATATGCTAAATTTGAGAGTTTAAATGAAGATGGTATGAATCTTTTGTTTGAAAGCTTAAATTTAAAAGCAGTACTTAATGATGCATTCGAATCAAGAGCCTTGCAAAAAATTCCTGATTATTTAAAAAATTTAGCCTCTTTATTTCATAAATTTTATAATGAAAATAAAGTTGTTGGCTCAAGCAATGAAGATGAGCTTTTAAAACTTTTTGCCATATGTGCCTTGAGTATTAAAACAGCTTTTGCACTCATGGGAATAGAGGCAAAGAATAAAATGAATCACGATTAATTTTGATCGTGATTTTTGCTTTTTTTAATACTTCTTGTCATCATAAAGCTTTGTTCAAAAAATAAAAGCAAGGTTATGCTTACTCCTACTGCTAGAGCTAATGTTACCGAAAGTGTTGTAAAGAAATAATCAAAAAAATGAATCAAAAAATTAGTTTTTTCGCCAATATCCTCTGAGCGTATAAAAGAAATCAAATACAATATAGCTTTGTATGCGTAAATTCCGGGTATCATAGGGATAAGAGCGGGAAAAGCTATAATTTCAGCAGGTGTTTTAAAAATCTTAGCCAAAAACAAACCAAGACAACCTATGCTAAAAGAAGCTATAAAGGTCGCAATAGCTAAAGTTTGAAAGCCAAAATACCCCATTAGAGTAAAACGCATACCATGTGCTATGGCAGCCAATATGGCTGAGAGTATGAGTGTTTTAAAGGGTGGATTGCACACATAAGCAAAACCAAATCCTGTTAAAGCTGCAAAAAACATATCCCAAAGTATAGAAGAATAATCAATCATCTTAAAATTCCAAAGTCACTAATGCTAAGAGTGGTATAAATTCCAATAGCAATACAGCATACCAATATCGCCACACTAATAATACGACTAAAACCCATAAGTATGTGATCTTTTAAAATATCTATAATTGAGTTTATAAAATAAACTCCAGGTATTAAATACAAGATACTAGAACCCAAAGCAATATTTGCTTCTTGTATAAGCTTTAAATCCACTCCAAAAAACACAATAAAAGAAGATAAAAAAGAGCAAAAAATATATTGAATTCTTAAATCAATTTTTATTCTAGTGAGTAAAACTCTCAAACTAAAACCCGCCAAAGTAGCTAAAAATACAAATAAACATCCATAAAAATCTCCCCCAAATAGCTTACAAAAGGCCGAATTTGCTGCTGAAACTAAAAATAAATTAGCTAAAAAAGGATTTCTTTTGGTTTGTTTGAGTTTTAAAAGAGAAATTTTGGCTTCTTCTAGGTTATATTTATGATCATGAATTTGCCAACTTAATGCACTAAGTTCTAAAATAAGTTTAAAATTAATATGATTGTGTTTGTTAGGTATGATGTAGGTTCTTTGTATAGAATTGTCATCTTTATCAAAAATATTTAGCGTAGTATGATGAAAGAAAAAATTCATATTAATTTCATAACCATACGCATTAGCTATCCTTCCAACGCATTTTGCTACTCTTGCTGTGTAAGTTCCTGCACTTAGAAAAACGCTAATATATTCGATTAAAAAATTAGTTAAATTTTGAATTGATGGTTTTTGCATAAATATTCTTTAAAATAGTTTTTAAAGATTTTATCAAAATTAAAATATAAAATCTTATAAATTTAAAATATTTTTGTAAAAATATTAAAAATATATGCACTAGGTAATTTAAGGAAGTTAAAAAAAATTAAGTGCGATTTTTCTTTTTTTGTATATAAATATAAATAGCTAAAAGCATACTTATAAAAATAATACAAGCAATAATAACAAAATGTAGATATTCTTTAAGTAAGTCTTCATTTTTACCTAAAATATAACCTAATATAAGTAAAATTAAACACCAAATTCCAGCTCCTAAACTAGTATAAAATATAAATTTTTTCAAATTCATTCTTGCAAGTCCAGCAGGTAAAGAAATGTATTGACGCAATCCAGGGATTAATCTACCACTAAATGTTGATATTTCACCATGTTTATTGAAAAAGGCTTCAAACTGAGCAAATTTTGTTTCATTAACTCCAAAATATTTACATATTTTTAAAATAACATTACGCCCTAAAAAATAACATAAGTAATAATTTAATAAAGCACCCAAAAGAGCTCCAAAAGTCCCACAAAGTAGACATAGCCAAAAGTTAAGTTCGTTTTGATGAGCTAAATATCCAGCAGGTATCATCACTACTTCACTAGGAAAAGGAAAAAAGGAGCTTTCTATAAACATAAGAAAGATAATCCCCCAATAACCCCAATCTTTTGCAAGAGTAAGTAAAAAATCTATAATATCACCAAGCATAAACACCCTTTAATTTTTTAAACTAATGATATAAATTTAGTTTTAATGTTTTAAAAATATAGCATGGCTTTTGCACAAATGACTATTAAAATGCATAAAATCAATGCAATCAAGTGAGATTTTAAAGGATCTTTTCTTTTTAAAATTTTTATAAAAAACAAAGAATAACAAGTTAAAGCTAACATTGTTATTAGTAGCAAAAGCTTGATAAATAAAAATACTCCAAAATTGCTTGCAAAAAAATCCCAAAAAGAATTAAATTCATAAAAACTTAAAAGATAAAAACCACTCAATAAAAGTAAGATAAAAATACTAGCAAAAATAAAAATACTTGACTTGGTATAGGCTTTTTTAATTTTATCGCAATCTTCTTTGCTTTCGTGTTTATAAGCAAAGCAATAAACACAAACATCAAAAAATACATAGGCTATAAAAAATATAGCACAGATAAGATGAATACAAATAAAAATAAAATGCACAACTAATCTCCTTAAAAAATCATAGCACAATTTTAAGGAGATGTAAAATTAAAGTTTTTCTAAAATTTGGATAGTTTTGATTTTATCTCCTGCTCTAATGCTATCTAGTACTTCTAAACTTTCTTTGTCTTCAGGATTGATTTGTCCAAAGATAGTATGCACTCCATCTAAATGAGGTTGTGGGCTGTGACAAATAAAAAATTGTGAACCACCTGTATCTCTACCGGCATGAGCCATAGATAAGCTACCTCTTAAGTGCTTGTGTTTTTGATCGTCACATTCACATTCTATCTCATAACCAGGGCCACCTGAACCTATACCATAAGGGCAGCCACCTTGTATTACAAAATTTGGAATCACGCGGTGAAAAACAAGCTCATCATAAAAACCTTCATTGGCTAAGTTGGCAAAATTACACACAGTTTGTGGTGCTTCATCGGGAAATAATTCTAATTTCATATCACCTTTTTCGGTGCTAATGATAGCAAAATTGTATTTTTTTGCATCTTTTATGTCGATTTTTTTAAGCATTTTTTTTGCTCCTATTCTATGTTGGTATAAACTGCTTGTACATCATCATCATCTTCTAATTTATCAAGCAATTTTTCAATATCAAGAAGTTGCTCTTCGCTAAAGCTTACGGGGTTATTAGCAAGATATTCAAGTCCTGCTTTTTTAAGCACTAAGTCTTTTTTTTCTATGGCGTTACTAAGTTCACCAAAAGCAGTGTAATCACCTATAATTAGTAATTCTTCTTCATTTTGTTCAAGTTCTTCAAGTCCTGCATCAATGAGTTCAAGTTCAAGTTCTTCTAAATCTCCATCATATTTTTCAAGATGAAAAACAGCTTTATGTGAAAACATAAAAGTTAAAGAGCCATTTTGTAAAATTTCTCCACCATTTTTGCTAAAAATTGCTTTTACATTAGCCACTGTGCGTGTAGGATTGTCACTCATACACTCAACAATGATTAAAGCTCCATGTGCTGCTTTTCCCTCATAGTGGATATTTTTAATATCAGCACTATCTTTTCCACTTGCTCTTTTAATAGCTGCATCGATATTGTCTTTTGGCATATTATTAGCTTTTGCAGTAGCTATGGCACTACGAAGCTTTGGATTCATATCAGGATCAGCTCCGCCTTCTTTTGCTGCTACTTGTATAGCCTTTGCAAGTTTTGGAAAAAGTTTGCTCATTTTATCCCATCTTGCTTCTTTAGAGGCTCTGCGATATTCAAACGCTCTTCCCATAAATTCTCTCTTTCTTATATTGTTTTAAAGTTAAAAGTATAAACTAAGAAGTCTAAATTTGATTTTAAAGGAGCAAAAGAGTGATCAGAAAATCTAGGAAAGATGATGTTAAAAAATGTATACAATTGCTTGCTTTGGCAATGGATCATTTTATATATAAACTTAGTGGCTATAATGATCATCAAAAAGCCATAGAGGTTTTAGAAAATTTCTTCACTCAAGAAAATAATCGTTTAAGCTATGAAAATATATATGTTTATGAAGAAGATAATGAAATTTTAGGTGTGATTTGTTTTTATGATGGGGCTTTGGCAGATGAGCTAGATAAACCTTTAAATGAGCATTTAGAATTTTTAGGAATTAATGAAAAAGTTTTAAAAGAATGTGATAATGAGTTTTATTTAGATAGTATTTGCGTGGATGAAAAGGCAAGAGGGAAAGGTATTGCTAAGAAATTGATTGAATATGCCTTCAATGAAGCTTTGAAAAATGGCAAAAAGCTTTCATTAATCGTAGAAGATGAAAATATAAATGCAAAAATGCTTTATGAAAAAATGGGTTTTAAATTTATAAAAAATAAAATTTTTCACACTCATAAATATGAATACAGAGAAAAAGGAGAATAAATGATTATAAAAACTAAAAATATTAATTGTCAAAGTTGTGTAAATTTAATCAAAGCTTCATTGGAAGATGAATTTGGTGCTATGCAAATAAGTGTTGAAAATAAAAGCATAGAGATTGATTTAAAAGTAGAGCAAGTTGAAGAGTTTAAAAAACAATTGCAAGATTTAGGTTTTGAGACAGATGAAGCATGAGTTAAAGCTAAAAATAGGCAATATGACCTGTGTTAATTGCTCTAATGCTATAGAAAAAGTTTGTGCAAAAATTGATGGGGTAGAAGATGTAAGTGTTTCTTATGTCAATTCTAGTGGAGTGTTTTTGCTTAAAGATTTATCTTTAGAAGCAAAGATCAAAGAAAAAATTAAGGCTTTGGGTTTTGAAATATTACAAGAAGAGCAAAATTTATACGAATTTAAACTCAAAGAGCTTAAAAATATGAAAACAAAGCTTATTATGAGTATAATTTTAAGCTCTATTGTGATGTATTTTGAAATGTTTGTTCAAGGAAATGTTTCTGCTTTAATTCAAATGTTTTTATCTATGGTAGCGATTTTTTATTGTGGAAAAGGTTTTTTTATCCACGCTCTTAAAGGATTAAAACATAAAAATTTAGATATGAATACCTTGATATCCTTAGGTGCTTTTACTTCTTTTATATATTCTTTTTTTGTGTATTTTGAGGTATTTAGTAAAGATGGTTATTTGTATTTTAGTGGCGGAGCGATGATTGTAAGCTTTGTATTATTAGGTAAATACTTAGAAGAAAAGGCTAAATTTAAATCCTTAGAATATCAAAACAAACTAAAAAATATAGATATTAAAAAAGCTAATATAATCTTAGAAGATGCAAGTATAAAAAGCATACCTAGTGCTTTTGTAAAAGAAAATGATGTGATTTTAGTAAAAGAGGGTGAAAGCGTTGTTGTTGATGGGGTGATTATAGCAGGCGAGGCTGAGGTTGATGTGAGTTTTTTAACAGGAGAATTTTTACCACTTTTGAAAAAGCAAAATGATGAAATTCTAGCAGGAAGTGTGTTGATTAATGGAAGCTTAAAGATTAAAGCTAGTAAAAAGGCGATTGAAAGCTCATTAGAACAAATTAAAGATCTTGTTTTTAAAGCAGGCAATATCAAAACACCTTTAGCAAATTTAGCTAATAAAATTTCAGCTTATTTTGTAGCTTGTATTATTGTTTTATCGCTTTTTGTGTTTGTTTTTTGGTATTTTAAAGAAGGAGTCAACGCAGCATTTTTACATGCTTGTGCCACTCTTTTAATCTCTTGTCCTTGCGCTTTGGGCTTAGCAACCCCTATAGCCATAGTTAGTGCTTTAGCAAATGGTGCAAGAAATTTTATCTTAGTAAAAAATCCAGCGGTATTAGAGAATTTAGCTAGTATAAAACTTGCTATTTTTGATAAAACAGGCACTTTAAGTCAAGATGATTTAAGTGTTTATAAGCATGATCTAACTCAAGAAAATTTTCAAAAACTCACGCAAATTGAAAATTTAAGCTCACATCCAATCGCAAAGGCTTTTACTAAAAAATTGAATGTAAATTTAAATTTACAAGGAAAATTAAGTGTTTTAGTGGGTAGTGGTTTGCTTTATGAGGAAAATGATGATAAATATTTAATAGGCAATGAAAAATTAATGCTTGAAAATAGTGTTGATATACAAAAAAGCAAGCAATTTTTGCAAGAATTTGAAGATCAAGCACCTATATGTTTGTATTTTGCAAAAAATAATATTTGTCTTGGTGGGGTTTGTTTAAAAAATGAACTTAAAAACGAAGCTAAAAATTTGATAGCAAATTTAAAACAAAAAGGTATAAAAAGTATTATTTTAAGTGGTGATAATAAAAAAAGTGTTACTAAAATAGCAAATGAACTTAATGTTGATGAATATTATTCTGATTTAAAACCTGAGCAAAAACTTGATTTCATAAAAGAAAAAATCAAAAAAGAAAAAGTTCTTTTTATAGGAGATGGTATCAATGATGCTCCTGCTTTAAATTTAGCTAGCGCAAGCATAAGTTTTTCTAAAGCAAGTGAGCTTGCTAAAAAAAGCGGAGATTTGATTTTGATAAAAGATGATTTATCTTTAATAGCTTATTGTTTTGAGCTTTCTCAAAGAACTAAAAATATCATCAAACTTAATCTTTTTTGGGCTTTTGTTTATAATGCTTTATGTATTCCCATTGCGGCAGGTCTTGTGTCATTTATAAGTCTTAGTCCGCATTTGGCAGCTTTAGCAATGTGTTTTAGTTCTATAATGGTTGTTTTAAATTCAATAAGACTACGCTAAATTAATTTAAACTCCAAAAATGGAGTTTAAATTTTATAATTCATTAACAGCGCGATATGCTTGATCAATAGCAGCATGCATATAAGCATCCCAATCAGAATCTGAATTAGCTATGGTAATGTTTCCAAAAGGTTTTCTTGCAAGTTCTATTGTTTTTTGTGCTTCTTCGCTATCATCAAAAAGACTATTCTCTGTATATGAATAGCAGTGTCCCCAGCGATTTACAACTATAGCTTTTATATCTCTTTCGTGATTAAATCCAGCAGAACCCAACATACCTTGAAGTTGATCGCGGATAATTTTTTCGTGTTCTTCAAAACTCATAGTAAATAATAAATTTCTACCTACTCTAGCTCTATCTCTTGCATCCATTCCCTCAAGATCAATTCCTTGCATAGAAGCAAACACTAAAGGTGAACATACCATATGAACGCAAATTGGTTTTTTAGGATCTCTTGGGTGGTGGTATCCTCCCATATCCACAGGATAATCAAGCTTGGTTCTAGCATAAGGCATTTTTGGAGAATAAATTTCATGAACGCCAAGTTTTATAAAAGGTTCCCAGTTGCTTATAATAACATTTGTATGCAAAAGTGAAGTTTTTACATTTTTACTTAAAGCATCTTTTTGTTCTTGAGGAAGAGTTGGAATGATGTAAGGGATCATGCTATTATAGTTTGCCATAACTACTTTTTTAGCTTTTACTCTGTAATTTTTGCCTTTATTAACATAAGTTACTAAAGCTCCATCTTTTGTGTTTTCTACATTTATAACAGTGCTATTTAATCTTAAGCGAACTTTATTCTTAGCTAAATCAAGTTTAGAATAATCAAAATGAGCCAAAGTAACTTCATCCATATCTTTACCCTTTTTAGATACTTCAGGAATTAATCTTCTAACCATTAATCTAGCAACTGTAGCATTGCCATCAGCACAATGGTGAATGTATGGCTCTTCCATTTCAGCTAATGCCTCTCCTTCTATAGGATCAAGACCAAGTTTATCAAAACCAGGTAAAAAAGAAGCTCTAGCGTCTTCACAAGAAACAGCATCAATTCCTAAAGCCAAAAAGTCATCTGTCATACCTTCAAAGAATTTTACAGCTTGTGGAGAAAGTTTAACTTTTTCTTCTAAGAATTTTTTATAGCTTGTTTTTGCAACATATTCATCTCTTTGTTGCTTATTCATGCCTTTTAAGTAGTCTTTTTCGCTTTTAAATAAAGCAATTAAATCTTTTTTGTCTTTTTCGTTTAATGGAAAATCACCGATAAAAGCTTCAACGCTTCTACCATTGTGTCTACCTTCTGGTATATCATCACAAATTACTTTTCTAGGATTGCCACTTACTATTTTATCTACTCCAAATTCAGTTTTAGAAAAATACACCCCTCTACTTAGTTTTAAATCAGGATAGAAATTTACATCAAAGCGTTTTGCTAATTCATCAATGTCAATTCCTAAAGAATTTAATAAGTCTATTACTTCTTTTGAGAACAAAGCATTTGGAGATTGAAAAGTTTCACTACCACCATAGCTTAAAATAGTTCCATCTTCTAATTGTATTTCATTCCTTCTAGCATGTCCACCAAAGTCATCATGGTTGTCAAGAATTAAAATTTTTTTATCTTTGCCAAATTTATTTTGATAAAAACAGGCTGCTGCTAAACCGCTAATACCTGCTCCAACTACAACTAAATCATATTCTTGTTTTGGTTTAATAGCGCTAAAATCAAATTTTTCACCATCTCTTAACATATGAGCAAATTCATAACTTGCATTATTACTACCTCTTAATCCAAGCCATTTTGGTGGGTAGTATTCTTTAGTGAAATCTTCTATTTTAGCTTCTTTACCATAAAGAACTTGCAATGGAGTCATTCCCGCAAGTATAGTCAAAGCCATTCCGTTTAAAAAATCTCGTCTTTGCATTATTTTTCCTTAAAATTAAGATATATCAAGTCTTATTTTAAAAAAATATTTATATTATTATGCTTAATGTCTTTTGCTGTTTTGTGAAAATTTAAAATGAGGTTACTTTTTTTCTCTTTTTATAATTTTTCCATATTTTAGTGAGTAAAAACAACACAGCTATACTCAGAGCTAAAATATGTGATATTTGTGGAATTTTTGCAGATAAAAAATAATGCCAAGATGCTATTAAAAAACAAATATAAGCTAATTTTCTTATTTTTATGAGTTTATTAAAAAACTTAAAAGAACTAATAAACATTAAAGTTAGCAGAAAAAATGTTATAAAGCCACTAAATTCTAAATTTTTATTAAAAGTATCTTTTAAAAAAATTATAAAATTTAAATTTTTTCCAAAAGCAAAATAATTTATAAAATGCACTATAGCCCAAAAAAATGCATAAAAACCTAAAAATTTAGGGTAATCTTTTGTGTGTTTATACTTTAAAAGTGAAAAAAATAGGCTTAATCCAAAAAAGATTAAGCCAAATACACCACTATAAAAATAAATAGATTTTACAATATCAAATTCTTGTTTAATTTGATAGAAACTATAAAATATACTTAAAATAAAAAATAAAAATGCTATGATATTGCAGTTTTTTTTACTCATTAAAAATTAACCTTTAAATCCATATCTTTATACAAATGTGCCACTTCTTTTTCATATCCGTTAAATATTTGCGTAGGCTTTGTAAAAAATTCTCCCAAAGGACGCTCATTTGCTTGAGACCATCTAGGGTGGGAAACATTTGGATTAACATTAGCATAAAATCCATACTCTCTTGGGTTTGCTAGCTCCCATGTGCTTTTAGGTTGTTCTTTGGTAAATTCTATTTTTACAATAGATTTTATACTTTTAAAACCATACTTCCATGGAACTACAAGGCGAATTGGTGCTCCATTTTGTCCTAATAAAGGCTTTTTATACATGCCCACAGCCATAAGTGCTAGTGGGTGCATAGCCTCATCTAATCTTAAGCCCTCTACATAAGGATAATCAAGAGTTGGAAAAAATGAGGCTTGATCAGCAAATTGATTTTTATCAAAAAGAGTGGTAAATTTTATAAATTTAGCCTCACTTTTAACTTTACATTTTTCTATTAAAGCACGCAATTCAAAACCAACCCAAGGCACCACCATGGACCAAGTTTCAACACAGCGAAATCTATAAATTCTCTCTTCTAATGGAAAAGCCAATAAATCTTGCATAGTTAAAGTCAAAGGTTCTTCAACTTCCCCGCTAACTTCTATTTTCCAACCATTTGTGTTGAAATTTTTTGCAAGCTCAACAGCTCTTTTTTTATCAGTAGAAAATTCATAAAAATTAACATAATTAGTTGCAATTTTTTCTTCACTTAAATTTAATTTTTCATTGTTAGGATCAGGAAAGAAATTTAATGCCATTAATTCAGATTGAACTAAAGCTGAACTAACTAAAGCTCCAGCACCTAGTTTTAAAAAATGGCGTCTTTTGTTATATAATTGTTCGTTTGTGATATTCATGAAGCATCCTTTATATATTTTGTGATATTAAAACATATAAAGGAAAATAGAAGGATAATTTTTATTATTTTATAAAAAATATTTTTAAAAAATTACCTCATTATTTTCAGATAGAGCAGGGTTGTTTTTTGGAAATGGAGAAGTATTGGTGTAGTACTCTCTTTGTTTTTCATAAATTCCTTGATAAACCCCTTTTGGGATGATAAATTTTCTAGCGCTATCAGGATAAAGTTCTAAGTATTTTGTTAAAAATTCTTTAAAAACCGGCGCAGCAGTTCTTGCCCCACCTTCTATTTGTTTCATAGGCTTATTATCATCATTTCCATACCAAATGATAGCTTCTATTTCAGGAGTTAAGCCACAAAACCACGCATCAATGCTTTTATTTGAAGTGCCTGTTTTTCCAGCTATTTCAATCCCTTCTACTCTAGCATTACGCCCAGTGCCTTTTTTTACAACATTTTGCATCATATCATTGACTAAAAAGGCTTGTTCAGGTTCGCTGATTTTTCTTTCTCCGGAATTAAATTCTACTACTATTTTACCATTTTTATCGATTACTCTTTTAATGAGTAATAAGTCTTTTTGCACACCATAGTTTCCAAATACCGTGTAAAGTTTAGCATAATCATAAATGGAAATTCCAAAGCTACCCAAAACTATAGATAAATCAACTGGTATGTTTTCAAAGCCCATAAATTGAAGCTTATCGTGGATTACATCAAGTCCTAGGGCAAGAGCTAAATTTATGGTAGCTAGGTTTCTTGAGCCAGTTAGCGCTTCTTTTAAACTTATGAGTCCTAGAAATTTTCCACCATAATTTTTAGGTTTCCAATCTTTCTCATCTTTTTTAGTACTTTCAAAAATTCTTGAAATATCAGCAACCTTACTCATAGGAGAATAGCCCATGTCAATGGCAATTTGATATAAGAAAGGCTTAAAAGAACTCCCTGGTTGTCTTAAGCTTTGAGTAGCGCGGTTGAAATTACTTTTTGTGTAATTTACTCCACCAATTAAGGCTAAAATGTCTCCATTTTGATGATTTGCTACTATCATAGCTCCATTGAGTGTGCTTAAATTTGCATCTTTATCTCTTTTAACTATTTCATCATAGCCAAATTTTAAGGCTTCTCTTGCAATATTTTGCACATCAAGATCAATGGCAAGCTCTATTTTATAGCCACCACTTTTTAAGTCTTTAATCCCACTTAGTTGTTTTAAAACTTCTTGAGTAACATAAGGAGCTGCATTTTGCGTTAAGGTATCATCATATACTTTTGGAATTTCTTTTAAGGCATTTTCATACTCTTCTTTAGAAATCCAACCAAGATTATACATCCTTTGTACTACGCTGTTTGCTCTAGCTAAAGAAAGATCTAAATGTCTGGTAGGATCATAAGTACTTGGAGCCTTTGGCATACCTACTAAAATGGCAATTTCTTTTAAGCTAAGCTCATCTAAATTTTTTCTAAAATACCCAAGCGCAGCAGTTTTTACTCCATAATATCCATGTCCAAAGAAGATGAAATTTAAATATCTTTCTAAAATTTGCTCTTTAGTTAAAGTATTTTCTATCTTATATGCAAGCAAAGCTTCTTTTAGCTTTCTGCTCAAAGTACGCTCAGGAGTTAATTCTGTATTTTTTATGAATTGTTGAGTAAGAGTGGAAGCTCCTTCCATAGTTTTTCCACCGCTTCTTATGATTTTAATAGCTGCTCTAAAAATTGCATCTATATTAACCCCACCATGTTCAAAAAAGCTAGTATCTTCAATGGCTACCAAAGCTTCTATAAGTCTTGGTGGAAGTTCTTCGTAAGGAGCATAAAAGCGGTGTTGCTCGAAAACATTTGCAACTAATTTTCCATTTTTATCAAAAATTTGTGTTGTAAGAGGCGGTTTGTAATCTTTAAAGGTGTATTGATTTAAATCAGAATCAGAAAACAAATATGCAATAAATATAAAAACTCCAACCATACATACTATACAAAAAGAAAGAAATATTTTTAAAATTTTTATCATAAAAATGCTTTCAAAAGTTCTATATTAAGCCCTAGTGCTGTACTTTGATGGCCTATGATTTTTTTAATATATTTTTTATGAAATCCCTCACACATCACAGCACCGGCTTTACCTTGATAAAGTTTTGAATCAATGTATTCTTGCATATCTTTTAAATCAAATTTATCCAAAATCAAATCACACTTGCTAAGATTAGAAATCTTTTTATCTTCTAAAACTAAAATCATCGCGCTTAAAACGCTAATGCTTTTGCCACTTTGCAAATTGAGCATATTAAAAGCCTCATTGTCGCTTTTAGCTTTAGTAAGAATGATATTTTGAGTACAAACTATACTATCAGCAAATAAAACATTTTTTAAGTCAGGATATTTTGTAAAAAATTGTCTTTCTTTTTCTAAAACAATTTTTTGCACATAAGAGCTTGGATTATCTTTTTTTATTAAACTCTCATCATAATCGATAATAATTTGCTCAAAAGCGATATTTGCTTCTTTTAATAAAGCAACGCGTGAAGGCGAACTTGAAGCTAAATAAAGCATTAAGCAAGACTTTCTTCTATGATTTTTCTAGCATGATCAAGTGCTTGTTCTATTTTACTTGTATCTTTACCGCCAGCTGTTGCAAAATCATCTCTACCGCCACCGTTTCCACCAAGTATTTGTGCAATTTCTTTTACTAAAACGCCAGCTTTTAATGAAGCGTCTTTAACACCTGCTGCTATGATAATCTTACCTTTTTTTTCTTGTAAAAGTAAAATTACAGCTTTGTTAAATTTATTTTTAAACTCATCTATCATAGTTTTTATATCACCACTATCTATTTTTTGTACACAATATTGAATGCCATTTAGTTCTTTAGAGTTTAATTCTGTTTTGTTTGAATTTTTTAATTCATTTTTTAAACTGACTATTTCATTTTTTAATTTTGCTACATAGCCTAAAATATCTTGAGTTTTTAATTCTTCTTTGGCTTGATTAAGCTCTTTTAAATTTTCACTAACATAATCAAGTGCAGCTTTACTTACCACCGCTTCTATCCTTCTAACCCCAGCACTAACACCACTTTCTTTGATGATGTAAAAACTTCCTATTTCAGAGCTATTTTTCACATGAGTACCACCGCAAAGCTCTTTGCTAGCTCCTAGGGTTAAAACTCTTACTTTTTCTTGATATTTTTCACTAAATAAAGCTATTGCACCGCTTTTTTTAGCTTCATCTAAAGCTAAAATTTCAATTTTAGCTTCATTTGCTTGTATGATGTAAGTGTTTACTAAAGCTTCTATTTGCTTTAATTCTTCTTTATTTAGAGCTTTTGGATGAGTAAAGTCAAATCTTAATTTATTGTGTTCTACTAAAGAGCCTGCTTGGCTAATGTGTGAGCCAAGAATTTCTCTTAAAGCATGGTGTAATAAATGTGTCGCACTATGATGTCTAGCAATTTGTTCTCTTTTTTTAGTATCTATGCAAGCTAACACTTCATCGTTTGTTTTAAGATCTTGTTTTAATTTCACTTGACTAAGATTAATATCAAAGAATTTTTGTGTATCTAAAACCTCATTTTCATTGATAAAACCTATATCAGCACTTTGCCCTCCACTTGTTGCGTAAAATGGAGTTTTTTCAAGCATTAACCACGCTATATCTCCTGCCTTAGTTTCGGTTATGATTTTAAAATTTTCATCCAAAATAGCCATGATTTTAGTTTTTTCTTCATAATTTTCATAGCCACTAAAAGCATTTTTACCAAATTTTTCTAATAAAACTTTAAAGTCCCCGCTAACTGCTTTATCCCCACTTCCTTTCCAAGAAGCCTTAGCTCTATCTTTTTGTTCTTGCATAAGCTCATTAAATTTAGCCTCATCTATACTAAGATTTTTTTCTCTTAGCATATCTTGGGTTAAATCAAGCGGAAAACCATAAGTATCATAAAGTTTAAAAGCTACTTTACCACTAAAAATATCTTTAGTTTTTTTAAGTTCTTCGTTAAAAATTTCTATACCATTTTCAATAGTGCTTAAAAATCTTTCTTCTTCTAGTTTGATTTGTTCTTTAATAAATTCTTTTTTTTCATTTAAGTAAGTATAATGCCCACCCATTAACTCACAAACTACATCTACAAGCTCATACATAAAAGCTCTTTTAAGACCTAACAAATATCCATGTCTTAAGGCACGACGCATAATTCTTCTTAAAACATAGCCCCTGCCTTCTTTATCAAACCCAACTCCTTGAGCAAGTAAAAATACACTTGATCTTATATGATCAGCAATTACTCTATAACTAGCTCCGCTTTCATAAGTATAAGTTTTACCGCAAAGTTTTGCAATACTCTCAATAATAGGCATAAACAAAGAACTATCAAAATTACTAAATTTTCCTTCTTTTATAGCACTAACTCTTTCAAGCCCCATGCCTGTATCAATACTTGGTTTTGGTAATGGAGTAAGCGTTCCATCTGCACTTCTTTCATACTGCATAAAAACTAGGTTCCAAATTTCTAAGAACCTATCTCCATCTCCACCCATATAATCTTCACTAGAATTAAAATGCTCAGCGCCTTGATCATAAAAAATTTCACTACAAGGCCCGCATGGTCCAGTATCGCCCATTTGCCAGAAATTATCTTTATCGCCAAATTTATAAATTCTTTCTTTTTCTATATGCTTTTGCCAAAGCTCATATGCTTCATCATCACTTTCATGAACGGTTACATATAATTTTTCTTTAGGTAATTTTAAAACTTCAGTTACGAATTCCCAAGCATAAGCAATGGCTTGTTCTTTAAAATAATCTCCAAAACTAAAATTCCCAAGCATTTCAAAGAAAGTATGATGTCTTGCCGTATAGCCTACATTGTCTAAGTCATTATGTTTTCCACCGGCTCTTATACAAGTTTGACAGCTTGTTTTACGCGGAGGATTAGGGCGTGGTACTTCTCCGGTAAATATGCTTTTAAAAGGTACCATACCTGCATTAGTAAAAAGTAAAGTTGCATCATCAGGCACCAAAGGGCTTGAAGGAGTGATTTCGTGTCCTTTTGATTTAAAAAATTCTAAATATTCTTTTCTTATATCCATAGATTTTCCTAGCTAGTTTTTTACTTAAAATAATACCAAAAATACTTTAAATTAAGTAAAACTATCTTATAATCATGATTTTAAATTTATAAGGTTAATATAATGAAAATTCCTTTTATAGACTTAAATGCTCAATATAATGCTTATAAAAATGAAATCGATGAGGCTATTGGTGAAGTTTTACAAAGCACCTCTTTTATAGGTGGTACAAAATTAGAAGAATTTGAAAACAATTTGGCTAAATATGTAGGTGTTAAACATGCAATAGGCTGTTCAAGTGGTACAAGCGCGTTATTTTTAGCCTTGATGGCTTTGGGTGTGGGTAGGGATGATGAGGTAATAGTGCCAAGTTTTACCTTTATAGCTACGGCTGAAATGGTTGCTCTAATCGGTGCTAAGCCTGTTTTTGTAGATATTGATTTTAAAGATTATAATCTTAGCTTAGAAAAAGTTCAAAGCGCTATCACGCCTAAAACTAAAGCTGTAATTGCTGTGAGTATTTTTGGGCTTATGCCTGATATATTTGCTTTAAAAGAACTTTGTAAAAGTCAAAACATTGCTTTGATAGAAGATAGTGCGCAAAGTTTTGGAGCTAGTCAAAAGGGTATAAAATCATGTGCTATAGCTGATATATCTTGCACGAGTTTTTTTCCGTCTAAGCCTTTAGGTGCTTATGGAGATGGCGGGGCGATTTTTACCCAAGATGATGAATTAGCGCAAAAAATAAAAATTTATTTAAATCATGGACAAGTGCAAAGATATAAGCATAAATACATCGGTATTAATGGAAGGCTTGATACCATCCAAGCGGCTGTTTTAAATGTGAAATTAAAATACTTAGATGAAGAGATTAAAAAAAGAGAAGTAATAGCAAAAGTTTATGATGAAAATTTAAAAAATTGTATTTTACCGCCAAGAAAAGATGATTTTGTGAGTGCTTGGGCTCAATATAGCGTGCGTGTAAAGAATAGAGAAAAATTCATGCAAAAATTACAAGAGCAAGGTATACCTACTGCGGTGCATTATCCTTTGGGGCTTCATTTGCAAGAAGCTTTCGATTATCTTGCTTATAAAAAAGGTGATTTGCCAAATACAGAGCTATTAAGTGATGAAATTTTATCCTTACCTATGAGTGCGTTTTTAAAAGAAGAACACCAAATTAGAGTGATTGAGGCTTTTAAATGAAAATAGGGCTTATAGGCCTTGGTAAAATGGGTAAAAACCATTTAAGAGAACTCGAGCGTAATTTAAAAGTAAAAGAAATTCATCTTTATGATCCTTTCTGTAAAGATAAATTTAAACACTTTTTTCATAAAAATTTTGATGATTTTTTAGCACAAAATCTTGATGGCGTTATCATTGCTACGCCTACTCATACGCATTTAGATATAGCTTTAAAGGTTTTTCCTAAAATAAAAAATGTTTTAATAGAAAAGCCTTTGGCATTAAATGTAGATGAAATTTTAATTTTAGAGCAAAAAGCTAGAGAAAATAAAGTCAGAGTAGGGGTGGGCTTTTGTGAGAGATTTAATCCGGCTATTTTAACTTTAAAAGAAAAACTTTTAGAAGATGATATTATAAGTATTAACATACAAAGAATTTCTCCTTATCCACAAAGAATAAATGATGTGGGTGTTTTAAGTGATCTTAGTGTGCATGATATTGACTTAGTTAGATTTTTAAGTCAAGAACAAATTTTAAAAGCAAATATTTATAAAAGCTTTCATCATGATAAATTTGAAGATGAGGTAATGATAGGTTTAAAATTGGAAAATATTTTAGCAAATATCCATGATAGTTGGAATGGACAATGCATTATAAGAAAGATCACACTTTTAGGTAAAAAACATACTTATGAACTTGATCTTAAAAATTTTGAACTTTTTATTAATATGCAAAAAATTCCAAATTTATATAAAAATTCTCCTTTATATGCTGAGCATGAGGCTTTTTTTGAGTTTTTACAAAATGGGGTTTGTGAAAATTTGGCTAGCATTGAAGATGCTTTGAGGGTACAAGAAATTTTAGAAGGTGTTTGATAGTGAAATATGTCTTTTTTTTAAATATGGGCGGGGTTAATAAACTTGACGAGTGTGAAGTTTTTTTAAAAAATATGTTTAATGATCCTTATATTTTAGGGATAAAAAATGTTTTTTTAAGAAAATTTGTAGCCTTTATGATAAGAAAATCAAGATTAAAAGCTATGAAACAAAACTATGAAAAAATGGGTGGGAAATCCCCACTTACTCAAATCACACAAAGTTTATGTGATAAATTAAATTCTAAAACTAGAGAATATAAATTCGATTTTATTAGTCTTTATGTACCACCTTTTGCAAATGAGGTTTTTTCAAAATATGATTTTAAGCAAAATGACGAAATTATTTTATTTCCTTTATATCCCCATCATTCTAAAACCACTGTAACTAGTTCTTTAGAAGTAGTGGAAAATGAGCTAAGAAATATCCAAAACCAAGTTAATGTAAAAATCATTGATGTTTTTTATAAAGATGAACTTTATAATGAAATGATTATAAAGCATATTTTAGAAAAAAAAAGAGAATACGATTATAAAACTTTGATTTTTTCTGCGCATTCTTTACCGCTTTCAGTGATTAAAAAAGGTGATTTGTATGAAAAACATGTGCAAGAGCATGTGGATATTTTAAAAGGAAAACTTAAAAATAAATTTGACCAAATCATTTTATCATATCAATCAAAACTAGGTCCAGTTAAATGGCTTGAGCCTAACACAAGTGATATTTTAGAAAGTTTAGATCAAAAAGCTTTGATTTATCCTATATCTTTTTGTATAGATTGCTCTGAAACAATTTTTGAGCTTGGAGTTGAATATAGGCACTTAGCAAAAAGCGATTATGAGCTTATTAAATGTCCTAATGATAGTGATGAGTTTATAGAGTTTATTTTAAATCAAGTAAAATATAGTTTTTATATTAATGTTTTATAGCGGTATTAAAAAACATATATTTTTTCTCGGGATATTTTCTAAATTCCAGTTTGATAGTTTTTGATTGAAATTTATACATCCACTAAACATATTTTGTGCGCTTATAACACTATCAATATTCCAATTGTTTAAATCTTGATTAAATTTTGGAGTTTTTGAAAAAAGGAATTTTGAAAATAGATTCACAAAAAAATGCATATTCCATCCATAATACATTTGAAACATCCCAGCAATGAATTTTTAAGCTTTTTTGTTGTAGTTATTTAGAGCTTGTTGGATTTTATATCCTAAAAACACTCCTTCAATATTGTCAACATTGCTTGTATTTATATTTTTAAGCGGAATATCTGATAGTATCAAATATTTAAGAGTTTCTTTTGTTTTTGGTTTGTGGATTATCTTTTTTGATTGCAGTTTGAGTTAATATAATATGGCTAAAAACACAAGTAAAGTTATAAATAATAAAACTCAATGTTTTAAATAAGCGAAACAAAAAATCAATATAAAAAAAGATTATTATTGTAATTTTATTTTTTAATGTCATTGTTTTTGTTTTCTATTGGTTTTAAATAACTTTCTTTAATCAAAAGATTTACTGTATCTTTAAACATAGGTAAAGCACTTTGTGCGGCATAATAACTATAAGCTTTGGTAGGATGTCTTACTAAAACTCCAATGGTATAGGTATTTTTCTCATCATTTGCAAAGCCAAAAAACGAGGCATTATAGCGATTTGAAGTATAGCCTTTTCTTTCAGCAATCCTAGCTGTACCCGTTTTTCCACCTATAATGATACCTTGAGTTCGTGCTTTTTTACCGGTTCCTTTTTCTATAACATTAATTAAAATTTGCTGCATTTCTTTGGCAGCTTTGCTTGAAAGAATTTTTTCTTTTTTAACTTCATCATCAAGTTTTATTAAACGCCCATCTTGATAAATTTTATTTGCAATTTGCGGGGTGATGTAAATTCCATCATTGTTAAATACATTATAAGCAGCTAAAAGTTGTATAAAAGTTGTTTTCAAGCCATAACCATAACTTAATACAGATTTTTCAACTTCTCTTAATCTTTTTGGATTTGGTATTTCTCCTTTTTGCTCATAAGGAAGATCAATACCGCTTTTTTCTCCAAAACGAAAAATTCTAAGCCCTGAGATGATTTCAAGATTACTTAATCTTTGGGCAATTTTAATCATACCGACATTTGAAGAGTAAGTAATAACTTCTTCCATGCTCATTTTATTTTTTTTGTGATCATCACGTATAGTAAAACGACCAAGTTTGTATTGTCCACCTTGAGTATCAATGATTTCATCAACTTTGATTTTATCAAGCATTAATGCAGTGGTAAATATAAAAGGTTTTATAACAGATCCTGCTTCATAGCCATATTCTATGGCGCTTGCATTGAGCACAGATAGATCTTTTCCGCGATTTTGCGGATCGTATCTTCTTGAGCTAGCAAGTGCTAGAATTTTTCCGCTTTTACTTTCCATGATGGCAACTATAATTTCATTGGCTTTTAGATCTTCATTTCTTTTATCGATAGCTTTTTCTAAACCTTTTTGAAGTTTTAAGGAAATATTTAAGTATAAATTACAACCATCTATTTTGCGTTGTTCATAAGAATGCAAATTCAAGATGATATTACCACCTATATCTCTTAAACCTTGAATTTTAGCATTTTGCAAAGGATTTAAACATTCATTATAGTATTTTTCCAAACCTTTTATGCCGACATTTTTAAAAATTTCACTTTGCTCATCCATATAGGTTCTTGTGTAGCCTATGATTGGAGTAAGTGAATCTTTTGGCATATATACACGATCTTCTTTATGTTCTATAATATCAAGCCCTCTTGTCTCCACTCTGCCATTATTATTTGTGAAAGATTTAAAAAAACCTTGAGTATAAAGTTTTTTAGCTAGTTCTTTTAAATAACTTGCGTCTTTTGAGTTAATATCTTGGAGTAAAATAAAATTATAACTTCTTTTTTTCTTTGCAAGCATTCTTTTTTTTATATCTTGCATTTGTTCATCACTTGCGCCACTATAAATTTGAAAAAGAGTTAAAAACAAATCCTTTTTATCGGGATTTAAGCTCCTTAGATCAATTTCAGCTCTATAAATTTGCCTACTAGAAGTTACGGTAAAATTATCGCTTGTGATGATATTACCTCTAAGAGCGGAAAAATATTGTTCTTTTTGAGTGTTTGGTATATGGCGTTTTGAGGTTAGAAAAAAAGTAGAAAGTAAAAATAAGGCCATAAAAAACAGAGCCATACAAAAAGCAAAAGCTACTTTTGAAACCCTATTTCTAATGGTATTTGAAAGCATATATTAAATTTGAGTTCTTGAAATTTCTTTATATGCGTTTATAGCCTTATTTCTAACTTCAAGCATAAATTTCATACTTGATTCAGCTTTGCTAATCGCAATTGCAGCTTGATGTAAGTCTTTGACTTCACCTGTTGCAATGTCTACCATAGCAGCTTCGGCGGTTTCTTGAGTTTTATTAAGATCGTTGATGGAATTTTTTAATAAACTCGAAAACTCATCTCCTATGTTGCTTGTGTTGTTATTATTGTTTTTGTTATTAACATTGTTAAATTGATTTATACCATTAATAGTGTTCATTTATTTTAACCTCTTAGTAAATCTATCGCACTTTGTGCTATAGTTTTGGTGCTAGTAAAGGCACTTACATTAGCTTGATAAGCTCTTGTTGCTTCTATTAAATCGGCCATTTCAATAACAGGATTTATATTTGGATAAGCAACATAACCTTGTTCATTCGCATCTGGATGAGATGGGTCAAATTTCATACGAAAATCTTTATCATCTCTTACAACTTTATCAACTACTACGCTCATTATAGCAGGTTTTGCATCTTTTTGTGAAGCAGGATCGTTTAAAGGATTTTCATATTCTAAAAAATTATTATCTTTAGCTATTTGCTTGTTTAGCAATTCGTTAAAATCAGTTGCTTTGAAAATCACTTCTCTTCTTCTATATGGACCACCTTCTGCTGTTCTAGTAGTATTAGCATTAGCTATATTTGAGCTAATTACATTCATTCTAAAGCGTTGAGCACTAAGTCCATATCCACTAATATCAAAATCACTTAAATAAGCCATTATTTTTCTCCTAGCCTAATTTAGAGCTTGTTTCTATGATGGTTGAAAAAATATTACTTTGTCTTCTTAAAACACCATCTAAAGCAGAAATCATCATAGTATTTTTGCTCATTTCAGTAGTTTCTACATCAAGATCTACTGTATTTGCGTCATTTCTTGCCAAATGTCCATCTCTTAAATAAATAGTTGATTTATTAGGATCTGGAAATTTCCAAGGTTTTTGATGATTTGTATTTGTGCTTGCTAATTCAAGCTCTTTAGTATCTTTTCTTTTGAAAATTTCATTTGCTCTATTAACTAAAGCAGTTTCAAATTCTATATCTCTTGCTTTATAAAAAGGAGTATCAACATTTGCAAGGTTAGAATTAATCATTTGACTTCTTAGGTTTCTTCCTGCTAAAGCATCAACAATAAGTTCTTTTGACTTAAAAGGGCTTATCATAATTTTTCCTTTAAAATAAAGCTTTTATAGACTAAAAGCAAAAATCATTCCAAAATATTTATGCAATTTTATTTATGTATAAGTATATCTTTTTATAGTAAATTTTTGAAATTTTTAAAGCCACTTTCAAGTGAAACTTTTTTTTCTAGTGTTTTCAAAAAATCTTTTTTTGTCATTTCTTTAGCACCCATAAATTTTAAATGCTCATTAGGCACTTGACAATCTATTAAAAAATCATATGGTTTTAAAAGCTCACAAAGTCTTATTAGGGCTACTTTTGAGGTATCTTTTTTAAGACTTATCATGCTTTCACCAAAAAATATTTTACCTATTATAAGTCCGTATAAACCGCCGATTAAAATATCATTTTCATAAACTTCAACACTATGAGCTAAATTTTGCTCAAAAAGCTTTGTATAAACTTGTATAAATTCTTGACTTATCCAAGTTTTTTTTCTTTTTGCGCAATGACTTATAAGCGAGTTAAAATCAAAATTAAGTCTTATTTCATAAGTTTTTAAAGCTTTTTTTATGCTTTTTTGTATGCGCACTTCATCAGGTAAAAGTACCATTCTAGGAGAAGGACACCACCAAGTAACAGGATTGCTAGTCCATGGAAAAAGCCCTAAGCTATAAGCATGAGGTATAAAATCTACTTCTAGTTTTTCACTAATAAAAACAGGCGCATCATCAGGGCTTTTTAAAAGTTTAGAATACAAATTCAATTTTTTCATTTTTGGAAAGTTTGAGTTTTAATTTACCACCATTTTTTAATTTTCCAAATAAAATTTCATCACTTAATCTCTCTCCTAATTCTTCAGCAATAATGCGTTTTAATAATCTTACTCCAAATTCTTTATTATTAGTTTTTTTAGCAAGAAATTCTTTTACTTTTTTATCAGCTTCCATGGTGATGTTGTTTAAATTTTTTGCCATTAAATCTAGTTCTTTTTGAACGATTTGTTCTAAAATTTCTTGACTTAAGTCATTAAAATGAATGATTTTATCTATACGGTTGATAAATTCAGGTGCGAAGAAATCTTTTATGGCTTTATTACTTTTTTCTTTATCGCTGCTTAAAAAACCAAGCTCATTACTTTCTTTGAGACCTAAATTTGAAGTCATAATGATAATAGTATTTTTAAAATCAGCTTTTAATCCACTATTATCTGTTAAACTTGCATTATCAAAAATTTGTAAAAAGGTATTAGTTAAATCAGGATGAGCTTTTTCTATCTCATCAAATAAGACTACGCTAAATGGATTTTTTCTAATACTATTACTAAGCAAGCCACCATCTTCATAGCCCACATAACCTGCTGAAGTTCCTATGAGTTTGCTCACATCATGTTTTTGCGAGTATTCACTCATGTCAAATCTTTCAAGATTAAGGTTTAAAATTTGTGCTAAATTTTTTGCAAGTTCGGTTTTACCAACTCCACTTGAACCGGTAAATAAAAACACGCCTTTTGGGGTATTTTTGCCTTTTAACCCCGCATAGCTTTGTTTTAAAATAGAACACAAAGCTTTAATGGCTTCATCTTGTCCAAAAATATTTTGCTTTAAGTTTTGCTCTAAATTTTTTAAGATTTTACCTTGATCACTTTCATAAATTTTATGAGAATGTGTCATTCTTGCTAAAGTATTTTCTAAATCTTTTATTTTTACTATTTTTTTACTTTTTTTATCTTCTAAAGCAAAGCTTGCGCCAAGTTCATCAATTAAATCAATTGCACTATCGGGTAAAAATTTATCATGTAAAAATTGTTTTGCTAGTTTTATGCTTGTTTGTAAAATTTCATCACTAATTTTGATTTTGTGAAAATTTTCATATTTGCTTTTTAAGCCTTGCAAGATCAAAAAACACTCTTCTTCGCTTGGCTCATCTATATCAATTTTTGCAAATCTTCTACTTAGAGCTTTGTTTTTATCAAAGGTATTTTTGTATTCTATGAAAGTAGTTGCACCTATGCATTTGATGTTGCCATTACTTAATGCAGGTTTTAATAAATTTGACATATCTGCATGACTTTCATTGCTTGCGCCGGTTCCTACTATGGTGTGAATTTCATCTATAAATAAAATAGCATTAGGGATATTTTCTAATTCTTTAATGATATCTTTTAACCTTTTTTCAAAATCACCCCTATATTTTGTCCCCGAAAGCAAGCTTGTCATATCAAGGCTATAAATTTTTGAGTTTTTTAAATGTTTTGGTACTTTTTCTTCAGCTATAGCTAGCGCTAACCCATCTATAATGGCACTTTTACCAACACCTGGTTCACCAACTAAAATAGGATTATTTTTCTTACGACGGCTTAGAATTTGCATCATTCTTTCAAGTTCAAATTTTCTACCTATAACAGGATCTATTTTGCCTTTTTTTGCAAGCTCAACTAGCTCTATGGTATGGGTTTTTAAATTTTCAAATTCAGCATTTTGTAACAATTCTTTTATTTTTTCTTCTTCTATTAGGTGTTTTTTTAAGATATTATAAGAATAAGCTTTTTCTTCTTTGCAAAGTGCGATGATAAAATCAATCACACTTATTTGATTTTTTGCATTTAGCTTGTGTAATATATTTTCCAAGATCACAGAAAAAATAGGTTCTATTTCTTTTTTTAAAATTTCATTATTTTTAGCTAGATAATTTTTTAATTCATTTTCAAAGCCTTGTAAATCACCATCTCCGATTTCTTCAAGTAGATTTTTAAAATCATTGCTAAGCTTAACTAAAGCAAAAAGCAAATGCTCACAAGTGATAAATTCATGATGATTGATAAAGCTTAAATGTCTTGCATTTGGTATAAATGAGTCAATCAATTCTTTATATTTCATTGTTCTTCTATCCTTGTTTGGAGTGGAAAATCATTATTTTTTGCTGCCATGTCAACTTGCTGTTTTTTGCTAAGTGCAATTTCTTCTGTGTATATGCCACAAACTCCGCTTCCTTGATGATGGATTTCAAGCATAATTGCACTTGCTTTTTCAAAATCATGATGAAAAATATTCATTAAAATTTCAATTACAAAATCCATGGTGGTAATATCATCATTTAAAAGCAAAACCTTAAACATTTTAGGTTCTGCTAGTTTTTGTTGTTCTAAAATTTCATTTTTTAGACTCATTTAATATCCTAGTAATATCTTCTTGCATAATCTCAGTAGAAACTTTTCCAAGATAATATTTCACATAACTTTTTGAGTCTTTATTCCAAAAATCTGTTAGATCTTGATAATTTCCATCTTTTAAAACTACTTTAAAAGGAAGTTGTTCCATGCTTTGATAGTTGATATCTTTTAATGCTTGTGCAACAATTCTATCATTTTCTTTAGAATTGCTTAAGAAATAATACGCCCCATATTTAATGGCAAAATCTTTTACAGCTTGATCGCTAACATTTTCAAAATGACTTAGTCCTATGATGATAAAATTGTCAGCATTTTTTTGCCACAAACTTGTTAGATGAGTGGCTTCTTCTTGACAAGGTGTGCAAAAGGTTCCAAAAAAATCAAACATTAAAATTTTACCCTCTTCACCTTTTACTACAAAACCATTTTGTGTTCTTACTAGGGTTTTCTCGCCACCATTGACACTTTTTAAAAGAATTTCATCACCCATTTTATACTCAGCAAATGCAAATTCATTTTCGATTTTTTCTTCACTTGAGCAAGCACTTATTAAAAATGCAAAAGCAAATGTAAAAAATAAATAAGTAATTTTTTTCATCAAAATCCTTTTTTAATAATGATTTTTCATAGCAGCTCTTGCTTCAAGATCTGCTTGTTTTTTCTTTAAGCTTTCTCTTTTATCGTGTAAGTTTTTTCCTTTGGCTAAGGCTATTAAGACTTTTGCTTTATTTTTTTCATTAAAATAAAGTTCTAATGGCACTATAGTAAAGCCTTGGATGCTAATTTTACCAAAAAGCCTATCGATTTGCTTTTTATGCATTAAAAGTTTTCGCGCACCTTTTTCATCATGCTTATAAAAAGAATGTGTAGTGCTAAGATGAGAAATATGAGCATTAAGTAAGAAAATTTCACCTTTGATAATACGCACAAAAGAATCTTTCAAATTTGCTCTACTAGCTCTTAATGCCACTACTTCAGAACCTTTTAAAACAATACCTGCTTCAAATTTTTCCAAAATTTCATAATCAAAAAAAGCTTTTTTGTTTTTTACTATAGTTTTTTTCATCATTTAGCCTTAAAAACTCCACTTCCACTTCCACTTAAAAAATAAGCCTCATTAAGAAAAGTTTGCATTTTAGGATAAATTTTTACACAAGGAGCAAATAAGTCGTTTAAATCAGTATTTTTATACTCTAAAATTTCACTTGTTTTGAGTGTTTTGAGTGTTTTGGCTAAATTTAAATTCGCTGTTAAATCATATGAACTTTCATCAAATGCTTTATATACTTTTGCACTTGAGCATTCAATAGCTGGAAAAGTAAAATCAAGTTGGGCAAAATCATCTTCAAAATATTCTACAATCTCGCCACACCCGCTAACATTTGCACTATCATATCCGCTTAAAAAAAAGATTAAATCAGAGCCAAGGTTTTGGCAGATTTGTTTAAGTTGTTGTTGATTGAGTTTTAAATTTAAAGTTTCGTTGATCATTAATAAAAATACAACCGCATCGGTACTGCTTCCACCAAGGCCTCCACCTATGGGAATGTTTTTGGTAAGCTTTAAACTTTTGTCTTTAAAAAAATCATTTAATTCATTAGAAAAACCTAAATTTTCTAATTCTTTATAAGCTTTGTGTATGATGGTATCTTGAGTAAAATTTCCAGTGATTTCAAACCCTTCTTTGGTTTTTTCATCACTAAAGTTTAACTCATCAAAAATATCTTTTAACAAAACAAAGCGTGATTGTAATAAATGATAAGATCTTAAATCAATTCCTATGATTTTTAAAAAAATATTAGCTTTTGCGTAAGCTTTCATTTTTTAAGCTTTTTACTCAGATCGTCAAGTTTTATCGTTTCATCACTAATTGCATGTAAATTTTCACTTTTTACTTGCTCGATAAGCTCTTTGCGTAGTATCATTAAAGACTTTGGAGCTTCGATGCCTATTTTAGCATAGCCTTTGCCTGTTTGAACTACTTTGATTTCTATATCATCTCCGATTTTTATACTTTCATTTTCTTTTCTTGATAAAATTAACATTTTAATACCTTATTTAAATAATATTGCACTTGATTATCTTGGATAGAAATGATAGAAAAAAAATCTTTTTCTTCTAAAATATAGCTACCTTCTTCTTGAATTTCCAAATCGTCCAAAAATATTTTTTGTCCATTGTGTAATTTTTGGGGATATTTTATCGTATTTTTTCTAAGATTTAAATAAGCTAAAGGATTTAACTCTTTTTCATTCTCATAAAAAAACCCTCCCTCGCTTAAACGCTCTAATGAGCTTAGTGTGGCTTTAATACCAAGTTTTCTAGCAAATAATTCACAATAAGAGCGTATATAAGAACCCTCACTAACTGCTATTTCTATGGTTAAAAAGGGATGGCTATAGTGTAAAATTTTAGTATAAAAAATTTCCATAACACAAGGCTTTAAATTGACTTTAAAACCTCTTTTTGCAAGCTCATAAGAGCGCACCCCATCTATTTTTTTTGCACAAAATGCGGGTGGGGTGTAGGTGATTTTACCTAAAAGTTCATTTTTAATTTGTTCTAAAACTTTCTCTTCAAAAGGATTTATAAGATTGATTTCTTTGATATTTTGATTATCAAGGCTTAGTGAATGCGCACCTAGCCAAAGTGTTGCTTTATAAACTTTTGGATTTTTATCAAAAAAACGAAAAAGTTTTGTGTATTGATCAAAGGCTATGAGTAAAACACCTTTTGCAAAAGGATCAAGTGTTCCTGAAAAACCTGCTTTTTTATTTTTATATTTTTTCTTGAGTTTGCCTAAAAAAGCATTAGAACTCATACCGCTTGGTTTATAAGCTACAAAAAGTTTATTCATATCACTTTTTCCACAAAACTTGACATTATCATTCTTTCTATGCCTCCAAAATTAATCGTGAGTTTTTCTTCAGCACCTATTTTACTTACCCCAGTGACTCTGCCTATGCCAAAAATTTTATGTTTGATTAAATCGCCTTTTTTGTAGCAATTTTTTTGATGATCTAGTGTTAATTCTTTTTTGATTACATTGCTCTCGCCAAAAAATCTACTTTTTTCTAATCTTGTGCGACTTCCTTTATAAAATCTAGAATTAGCATAGCTTAAATAAAGTTTTTTCTTGGCCCTAGTGATTGCTACATAAGCAAGTCTTCTTTCTTCTTCTATATTGCTTGATTCGCTAGTGAGTGGAAAAAATCCTTCTTCTAAGCCTATGATAAAAACATAATCAAACTCAAGTCCTTTACTTGCATGAATACTCATAATACAAATACTTTCTTTATCAAGTCCATCTTGCTCATTAAGTAAAGAAATTTCATTTAAAATATCATCTAAGCCATTATAATTTCCATGAGTGATTTTATCTTTTAAGTTAGCATAAAGTTCATCTATGTTTAAAAGTTTATCTTCGCCTTCTGGGTTATCTTTGTAAAATTCTTTGATTTTAAATTCTTCTTCTAAGGCTAAAATCATTGCAAGTAAATCATCTTTTTCTTTGATTTTGTGTATGCTTAGTATGAATTTTTCTAATTCTTTGTCTGTTTTTTTGCTAAAAAATCCACTTCCTTGCAAAGCACATAGGCTTTCAAATAAAGACAAATGATTTTCTTTGGCATAATTTTCTAGCTTTTCTAAACTTGCATTACCAAAATTTCTTTTAGGGCGGTTGATAATGCGTTTAAAAGAATAATCGTCATTTAAATTTGAAAGTAATCTTAAATAAGAAATAATATCTTTAATCTCAGCTCTTTCATAAAAACGAATTCCACTTAGCAATTTAAAAGGAATTTTTTCTTTGCTAAAAGCTTCTTCAAGAGCACGAGATAGGGCGTTTACTCTATAAAGTATGGCTATTTCACTAGGATTAATCCCTGAGTTTAAAAGTTTTGAAACTTCTCTTGCAACCTTAAAGCTTTCAATTTTCTCATCATCATTTTGTAAAATTGTGATTTCTTCGCCCTCATCTTTGGTGCAAATTAAAGTTTTTCCTAGTCTTTTTCTATTATGTTCTATAAGCTCATTCGCAGCTTGCAAAATAGCGCTAGTTGAGCGATAATTTTGCTCTAATTTGACTAATTTTACATTGTTAAATTGTTCTTTGAAATTTAAGATATTTTCTATTTTAGCCCCGCGCCAACCATAAATACTTTGATCATCATCACCCACCACACAAATATTTTCATGAGACACGCAAAGTTTTTTTAGAATTTGATATTGTAAGGCATTAGTATCTTGATACTCATCTACTGTTATATAAGTATATTTTTGACTTTGCTCTTGTGCAAATTGTTCATCTTCTAAAATTTTATTAGTTAGCATGAGTAAATCATCAAAATCCATGAAATTATTTTGGATTAAAAAATGCTCATATTGCTCATATAAATGAATGATTTCTTCGTAATTTTTGTTTTTTTCATCTTTTAAAAATTCTAATTCTTTGCGTATTTCTTGAGCGCTTTTGCTTTGATTTTTAAAATTTGAAATATAAGCACCTATGCTTGCTAAAGAGCTTTGTAAATTTTCGCTAGCTAAATCTTTTAGTATTTTCTTTTTATCATCTGTATCGATAACGACAAAATTATTTGCTCTATTAATTCTTTCGCTATAAAGTCTTAAAAATAACAAACCAAATTTATGAAAAGTACATAAAAGGGGATTATGTAAATTTTGATCTTGTAAAAGTGCTAAGGCTCTTGTTTTCATTACATTAGCAGCTTTATTTGTAAAGGTTAGCGTGAGGGTATTTTGCGCAGGAATACCTACATGATCGATTAAATAGGCAAGTCTAGTGGTAATGGTTTTAGTCTTTCCACTACCTGCACCTGCTAGTATCAGCATAGCTCCATCAATATGCATGATAGCTTCTTTTTGGCTATCATTTAAACCTTCAAAAAAACTCATTTTTTAAATAAATCTTTATTGCTGGGATTGTTTAAAAAAGCATTCATGGATTTTTCTTTTAACTTTTGATCATTTTGCTTTTTAAAATAGTTTGAAAAATTGACAAAAATGATATTATCTTCAACTTGAATTTGAGTAATTGCCCCTAAATCCACTTTCACAAAGGTTGCAAAATCATCAGGCCCAAAACCTGCATGAAATTCTATATGCTCATTTGTTAAAACTATGGATTTAAAAGTATAACCACCAAGTGCAAAAAGACAATAAGGATTTTTACTCACTACATCTAATTCTGGTGGTAAAGGAGGTTCGAGTGTAACAAATTTAGTATTTACAATGATATTAAACTCAATATCTTCTTGGATTAAAATTTGCAAACATTCATAAATGCTTTTTTGCATTAAAGTTATAAAATTTTTATTATTTAAAATTTTATCAATCATTACTTAGCCTTAAAAATTCATCTACTAGTATCCTAACTTGCTCTAAGCCTATATTCCAAAATTCATCACTTTCTATATCAAAGCCAAACATAGCTACAAGTTCTTTTGGGCTTTTACTTCCCCCGCTACTTAAAAATTTGATATAAATTGAAGTAAAATTAGAGCATTTACCACTTTTATATAGACCATAGAGTGCTAAAACTAAAAGTTGTGCATAAGCATAAGCATAGCAGTAAAATGGAGAGTGTATAAAATGTGGTATATAAGAATACCAAAGAGCATAGTTTTTGGTTAAAACTACGCTATCTTGAAACATTTTTCTTGATTCTTCAAGCCAAATTTCACTTAGTTCTTGAGCGCTTAGTTCTTCTTTTTTAGCATGAAATCTGCGTTCAAAAGTAGTAAAATTAATTTGTCTATAAAGAGTAGCAAAAATATCTTCAATTTTTGCTGCATATAAAGATAAAAGCTCTTCTTTGTCTAAATTTTCTTTAATATAATCAAAAATCAACATTTCTGCAAACACTGAAGCAGTTTCTGCTGTAGTTAACGGTGTATCTTGATTTAAAAAACTTACTTTATAAGAAAGTTTTTGATGTATAGTGTGGCCTAGCTCATGTGCCAGGGTGAAAAGATCGCGTCTTTGGTTGGTATAGTTTAAAAGTATGAAAGGATGACTTAGCGGCGTGCTTGAGTGAGAAAATGCTCCACTTTGTTTAAATTCTTTAGGATAGATATCAATCCAATTATTCTCAAAAGCTTCTTTTGCTATCATATAAAAATCTTTAGAAAATTTTTCAAAGGCTTTTAAAACTATATCCTTTCCTTGATCAAAATCAACTTGCATTTCTTTTCCAATAGGTGCATAACGATCATAATCTTTTAACTTTTTATACCCTAGAATTTTTTTCTTTGCATTATAAAATTTAGAAACAATATCAAAGCTATTCTCGCTAGCACTAATAAGCGCATCAACACTTTTTTTAGAAATTTGATTTCTTATATGTCTTGGGGTTTCTGGACTTTCATAAGATCTTAACTCACAAATATTAGCAAGTTCACTTTTAATCATATTAAAAATATATACTAAAAGCTTGTTTTGTTTTTTTAAAGTTTTGCTAAAGCATTTTGAAGCTTTTTTTCTAATGTTTCTATCTTTATCATAAAGCTTGCTTAGAATTTCTTCCTCACTTAATTTTTGTCCTTCAAAATTAAATTTTAAAGCACTAAAGGTTTCATCAAATAATCTTGCAAATGCATTTGAACCTGTACTTGATAGAGTTAGGATAACTCTTTCTTCTTTTTTAGAAAGATTGTGTTTTTTGTGTTTGATAAGATTATTTAAATAAAACTCATAATCTTTGCAAAATGTGATGAAAGTTTTACTTTTTTCTTCTTTTAACTCGCAAAATTCAAGTTCAAAAAATAAAAGATTTTCTTCTATTTTTTTACTTAAATTTTCATATTTTGCATAAAAAGCACCTTTGGTAGTATCTTGAGCAAAATTTAAATACACATAGGTTAGTATGTGAGAAAGTTTTAAGATTAATTCTTCATAGTTTTTTAAAGCTTGCAAGAATTGCTCATTGCTTAAACTATGAAGATTATTTTCATATTGTTTTTTAAATTCACAAGCTTCATCTTGGGTTTTTTGTAAAAAAAGATTTAATTCTTGCTCATCTTTAAATAATGTACTTAAGTTCCAATTTTGCATGATTTTAGCTTTCTAAAATGAGTTTTTTTAATACAGCCATTCTAATGGCAACACCATTTTTAACTTGAGTTAAAACCTTACATCTTTTATCAGCCATTACTTCATCGCTAATATCGATATTTCTATGTACAGGACCAGGATGTAAGATAATGAGATTTTTATCTTTTATTAAATCTTTGCTAATACAAAAATCATTTGCATAATCTTTAAGCGATGCATAGGTTGGAATATTGTGTCTTTCAGTTTGTGTTCTAAGGCTCATGATAATATCTACATCATCAATAACTTCTTTTAGTTTATTTGTTTTTTTAATAGGATAATTTGGCATAAAATGAGGTGGGGCTACTAGGGTAATGTCTATACCAAAACGAGGTAATAATTCTAAATTTGAAGCAGCAACGCGTGAGTTTTTAATATCTCCTACTATGGCTATTTTTTTACCTTTGACATTATAATCAAAATGCTCCATTATGGTAAAAAGATCAAGTAAAGCTTGGGTAGGATGAGCGTGTTTACCATCACCTCCATTAACTATAGGACAATGAGTATAATTTGCTAAAGTATGAGGCACACCTGAGTTTTTGTGTCTAACTACAATAGCACTTGGTGCCATTGCATCTAAATTTGCAGCAGTATCAAAAAGTGTTTCGCCTTTGCTTGAACTACTTCTTGAAACATCTAATTTTAAAACTTTAGCACCTAGTCTTCTTGCGGCTGTTTCAAAGCTTGATTGAGTGCGTGTTGAATTTTCAAAGAAAATTGTTGTAACACTTTTTCCTTCTAAAAATGTACGCGGTTTTTCATCCAAAAATTCTTTTGCTTCTTTAAATAAAGCCAGGATTTCATCATCGTTAAAATCTTTTGTAGTAATTAAATGCCTCATAAGTCCTCCTTAAATTTTTAAATTAAGCTCATTATCTGAACAAATGGCACTAAATAAAACATCTGTTGAGCTATTTAATGCAGTTTCAACACTATCTTGGATAACCCCTATGATAAAACCAACCGCAACTACTTGCATAGCTATGTCATAATCAATATTAAACAAAGAGCAAGCAAGTGGTATAAGTAAGAGCGAACCTCCAGCAACCCCGCTAGCTCCACAAGCTGCAAATGCAGCTAAAACACTCAAAAGCATAGCTTGTAAAAAATTTATTTCAATACCTACTGTGTGAGCTGCTGCAAGACTTAGTATAGCTATAGTTACAGCTGCTCCTGCCATATTAATCGTAGCACCTAGTGGAATAGAAATGCTATATAGGTTATTGTTGATATTTAATTTGGAGCAAAGTGCCATATTTACAGGAATATTTGCTGCAGAACTTCTTGTGAAAAATGCAAAAACAGCGCTATGTTTTAAACAAATAAAAATCAAAGGATAAGGATTTTTCTTTGTATAAGCAAAGACAATTAAAGCATTAATCACAAAAGCTACAAAAAACATAGTCAAAACTAAAATTATTAATAATTTAACATAACTTAAAAGTCCTGCTGCTCCTGTTTGGGCAACTGAATTAGCCACAAGTCCAAAAATTCCAAAAGGAGCAAGCTTGACTATAAATTTAACAATTTTTAATACACCCTCATTTATATCAGTAAAAAGTTGTTTTGCATCATTAGAGCAATGTCTTAGAGCAAAACCTCCACCAATAGCCCAAGCTAATATGCTTAAATAATTTCCTGAAGATAAGGCATGGATCGGATTGTCTACTACTTGAAAAAGTAAGGTTTTAAATACTTCGCCTATATGCGCAGGGCTTGTAGTGGAAGCTTTTTCAACATTGGTTAATATTAATTCTACAGGAAAGACAAAACTTATACTAACTGCGCTTAAAGAAGCTAAAAAGGTTCCAAAAATATACAAGAAAATAATGTGTTTTATTTTCTCACTTCCATGATTAAATTCTTTTGTGCAAATGGTTGTTAAAATTAAAATAAAAACTAAAATTGGTGCTATAGCTTTTAACGCACCTGTAAATAAAGCACCAAAAATATTTGCAAAAATAGCTAAATCTTTAGAAAAAATACCTACTAAAATTCCTAAAACAATACCTATGCAAATTTGTAAAATAAGATTTCCATCTTTATAGCGTTTGATTGCATAAGAAAATAAACTCATTTCTTACCTTTTTTGTAGTGATAAATTTAAATTTATTCTAGCAAAGTAAAGCTTAAATAAGCTTTTTGATTTTTAAGTTAGCTTGTGTTAAAATAAAGCTAGAATTTTTTATGATAAGGAATATAAAATATGTATTTATTTACTTCTGAAGTTGTTAGCGCAGGACATCCTGATAAATGTGCTGATATTATAGCTGATTCTATAGTGGATGCTTTTTTAACTCATGATAAAGACTCAAGGGTTGCTAGTGAGGTTTTTGTAGCAGGAAATAAAGTAGTAATTGGTGGTGAGATTAAATCAAAATATAAATTAGAAAAACAAGATTATGAAAATATTGTAAAAAAAGCTCTAGCAGATATTGGTTACAATGGAAATCCGCATTTTAGCAAAAAACAATGTTTACACCCTGATGATTTAGATGTAATGGTATTTTTAAATGAGCAAAGTTCTGATATCAATCAAGGTGTTGATCAAGAAGATGGAGAGATTGGAGCAGGTGATCAAGGTATAATGTTTGGTTTTGCAAGCAATGAAGCAAAAGAATATATGCCAGCAGCTATTTCTTATGCTAGAATGCTTTGTGATAAAGTATATGAGTTTGCAAAAAACAATCCTGATAAACTTGGAGTAGATATTAAAACTCAAGTTACAATTGATTATGCAAATAAAGAAAATTTTGAAAATTGCAAACCTCAAAGTATCCATACTATTGTAGTTTCAGCTCCTTGTGTTGAAAGTATGAAAATAGAAGATTTAAGAGCTTTGGTGATGGATTTGATTTTGGATTCAAATTTACCAAAAGAGCTTTTTTGCCCAGAAAAAACAAGAATTTTAATCAACCCAACGGGAAAATATGTAAATCACAGCTCATTACATGATAGTGGTTTAACAGGAAGAAAACTCATAGTAGATAGCTTTGGTGGCTATGCTCCAATAGGAGGTGGTGCACAATCTTCTAAAGACTATACTAAGGTTGATAGAAGTGGACTTTATGCTGCAAGATGGCTTGCTAAAAATATCGTAGCAGCAGGGCTTGCTAAAAAATGTATAGTGCAACTTTCTTATGCTATAGGTGTGGCTAAACCAACTTCTGTAAGTGTGGATTGCATGGGAACAAATACAAGATTAGATGATGATATTTTAAGTGATTTTGTGATGAAAACTTTCCCATTAACTCCAAATTGGATTAAAAATAAATTCAATCTTGATAAACCAAGTAAAGATACTTTCATGTATGCTGATGTAGCTGCTCGTGGTCAAGTGGGTCAAGCTGATTATCCTTGGGAAAAATTAGACGCACTTGATGAATTTAAGGCATTATAAAATGAAGCTTTTAAGCTTCATTTTGCTTTAAAAGTTTTTCTTTTATCTTTAAAATCAATACTTCTTTTGGCTTAATTACCGCATTTTCTTTTCCATTAACTGCATGATATATACTTACATTATAATTATTTGCATAAAAACGCATTAGAAAATTTTGTAATTTATACTCACTTGAAAAATTAAACCAAGCATTGTTTGAAATAGCGATGATGATTTTTGAGTGTTTGTAAAGTTTTTCTTTTGTAGCTTCAAAGCAGATAGCATTAGTGATGAGCTGGTTATTTAGAGTGTATTGATTTAATTCTTTTCCTTTTGAAAATTCATCAATATTTAAAAGGTGTTTTTTAAAAAAGTTTTTAAATATAGGAATTTCTTCTCCAAAAGGTACAAGATAATGTTTGTTAAAAACTTGTATGTTGCCATTGTCAAATACATAAGTACTATTGTATAGATGATTAGGTGTAGTGCTTATAGCACCTGTGATGATGATGATTTGTTTTGATAAATCTTTTAAGGCTTGTAAATAACTTGGTGCTTTATTTAATGCAAAAGCAAAAGCAGTTTCAGGAAAAATAATTATTTCTTTACCTTCTTTTATAGTCTTGTTGATTTGATAAAATATATCTTTAGAATGAGTTTGTAAATTTTCTTGTATGAATTTTTGATCTTGGGAGATATTAGTTTGGATTAATTTATAGTCTAAATTTAGCGTTTGCGATTGTTTTTGATTATATTGAGCACCGATTAGAATAAGGATTAGAATAATTGCTGTTTTATAATATCTTGAAATATATTTTTCATAATAAAAATAAGCAATCAAAAACATAGCTATAATACCTTGGTAACTTGCATCAAAGATTCCATATACACTTAAAACACCCCAATTTAGCCAATCAAAGCCAAAAGGATGAATAAAACAAAGTAAAAAAATTCCACAAAGTCTTAAAAAATCATATTTAAGAAAAAAACATATAAAAAACAAAAATCCATAAATTAATCCAATTAAGATAATTTCTAAAGGAATTAAATAAGCTAAATTAAAATAAATTGATGATAAACCTATCCACCAAAACCATAAAATTCCTATAAAAAAACCGGTGTAAAAATATCCTGCTTTACTTTTGTTTCTTAGTAATAAAATTAAACCATATATGCTTAAAAACGGTGAGATAAATTCGAAAAGTAAATTTTCAAAAAAAGAAAAATAAATAAAATTTGACAATAAAAGTGCAGAAAAAAAGGCTTTTATTATTTTAAAAGTGGTAGAATTAGAATTTATGAACTTAAAAAAAAGGGGAAGAAATGGCAGAAAACGGAAATATTTGGACTTCATTGTTGCCTCTCATTGTGCTTTTTGCGATTTTTTATTTTTTGGTTATTAGACCACAACAAAAACAAGCAAAAGACCATAAGTTGATGGTTTCATCTTTAGAAAAAGGAGATAAAATCATCACAAATGGTGGGATAATTTGCGAGGTGGTAAAACCAGAAGAGGATTTTATCAAAGTTAAGCTTAATGATGAAAATGTAGTTGTAAAAATTTCTAGAGATTTTATAGCAAAGAAAATTGATGCGTAGTGGAAAAATTACTTATAGAAGTATTATTTTCTTTGTAGTTTTTCTTATAGGGCTTGTTTTTTCTATACCTTCTTTTATGCAAACCCAAAGTGGTGCTAAGATTAACCTAGGACTTGATTTGCAAGGTGGTTTGCATATGTTATTAGGTGTAGAAGTGGAAGAGGCAGTTAAGTCAAAGGTTAAATCCATAGCCTCTTCTCTTAGTTATTCTATCAATAAAGAAGATATTATTGTTGATAAAATCAAAGTAAATGATACTAGTATTGAATTTAGTTTATTGGATGAAAATGATGTAGCTAAGGTTGATTTGTTGTTAAAAGACATTAAAGGCTTGGCTATTACGCACGAAAATTTACACTACACACTTTCTTTAACCCAAGAAGAAATTAAATTAACTCATGAGCAAGCTATTTTGCAAGCTGTAGAAACAATTAGAAATAGACTTGATCAATTTGGTCTTGCAGAGCCAAATGTAGCAAGATCAGGTGAGGATAAAATTTTAGTCGAACTTCCAGGTATTAAAACTGCTGCAGATGAGGCTAGAGCTAGAGAACTTATTGCAAAAGCTGCACATTTGCAATTAATGGAAGTAGATGATGTTAGAATGGATCAGGTAAATAATCTTACTCCAGCTCAAGCTGCTGAATATGGAGATTTAATTTTTGAAGATGCAAAAAATCCTCAAATTAAATATCTAGTAAAATCTATACCTATTCTTGATGGCTCTATGCTAACAGATGCAAAAGTAGGTTTTGCGCAAAGTAATAATCTTCCTGTTATTAATTTTACCTTAAATTCAGAAGGTGCTAAAAAATTTGGAGACTATACAGGAAATAATGTAGGCAAACGCTTAGCTATAGTTTTAGATAATAAAGTATATTCAGCTCCAAGAATTAATGAAAGAATAGGTGGAGGTAGTGGTCAAATTAGTGGTAGCTTTACTGTTGAAGAAGCTCATGATGTGGCCATTGCTTTAAGAAGTGGGGCACTTTTAGCACCGGTTAAAATGCTTGAAAAAAGAAGTGTTGGACCATCTTTGGGTGCTGATAGTATTAAAATGAGTATGATAGCCCTAGCAGGTGCTTCTATATTAGTTATTGCATTTATGGTGATGTATTATGGTATAGCAGGAATTTTTGCTAATATTGCTTTAGTGGCAAATATTTTAGTGATTATTGCTGTAATGGCTATGTTTGGTGCAACCTTAACTTTACCTGGTATGGCAGGACTTGTGCTTACTGTAGGTATGGCAGTAGATTCTAATGTTATTATTAATGAAAGAATTAGGGAGTTATTGCGAGAGGGTGCTAGTATAAGGCAAAGTGTTGAAAATGGTTATAAGCATGCAATGAGCGCGATTTTAGATTCTAATATTACTTCGCTTATTACTTCAGTAGTACTTTATGCTTATGGAACAGGTGCGGTAAAAGGTTTTGCGGTGACTTTAAGCATTGGAATTTTAGTTTCAATGATTACTTCTATTGTTGGAACTCATGGTATGTTTGAAATGTTTATGAACCGTATGGAAAAAAGCAATAATACAAGATTATGGTTTGGATATAGGAGACCTTAATGCAATTTTTTAGTCAAAAGCATATTTATGATTTTATGAGAATGAGATTTGCAGCCATCTCTTTGTCTTTTATTTTATTTTTTGGTTCTATTTTTATCCTTTTTACTAAGGGTTTGAATTTTGGTATTGATTTTACCGGTGGAACTTTGATACAACTTCAATATGAGCAAAAAGCACCCTTGGCTGAAATTCGTAAAGCTTTATCTATAAATGAAAATTTAAAAGGAGCTAGTGTTACCGAATTTGGTAGTGCTAATGAAGTTATTATTCGTTTTTCAGGAAGTAGCGATAGCTTGGGAAGTGATATTGGAGTAAGTATTGCAAATTTGTTAAAAGATACAGGCAAATTTGAAGTGCGCCGCGTGGATGTAGTAGGTCCAAAAGTAGGAGATGAACTGCGTAATAAAGGTCTTATGGCGGTTGGAATTTCTTTGATTGCTATTTTGATTTATTTGGCAGTGAGATTTGAATGGCGTTTTGCTATGGCTTCTATTGTGTGTGAAATTCATGATATAGTCATTACTTTAGGTGCTATTGCATTATTTGAAATAGATGTAAATTTAGATATTTTGGCGGCTGTTTTAACTGTGCTTGGATATTCTTTAAATGATACGATTATTATTTTTGATAGGATTAGAGAAGGTGTTAAAACAAGTAAAAATTCAAAACTTGATTTAATTATTAATGAATCAGTTTCCGCAACTTTATCAAGAACTACTTTAACAACGGGTTTAACTTTAATCACTGTTGTAGTGCTTTATTTCTTTGGTGGATCTATGATAGAAGGTTTTGCTCTAACTATGATAGTGGGTATTGTGGCAGGTACTGCAAGTTCTATATTTGTAGCAAGTCCAGCACTTTTATGGTTCAAATTTAGTGTTACGCAGTATCGTCAAAAAGAATTAGAAAAAGTAAAGAAAAAACAAGAAAAAGAGAAATTAAGAGCGATGTATGAAAAAGGAACGGTGTAAAAATGAATTGGGGTAAGGTTATTTATATCTTTTTTGCTCTAATGAGCTTAACTACAACCGCAGGATTTTTATATGATCAAAATGAAGTTGCATTATTTATTGCAGCTTGTGTGAATTTAATTTCTACTTTATTGAAAATCGGAGTTAGAAATTTCTTAGCAGCTGAATTATTTGCTAGTTCTTTAGTGGCTGATTTGCATTTAATTCCAGCTTTTGCTTTAATACAAATTAATCCAGAAGCTAATGTTATGGTTTATACTTTAGCAATTGGTGCTTTGATAGCTAATATCTTTTCAATGATTTTAGTTATAGTTGATTCAGTAAAAAGTCAAGAAGAAAATTAGGAGTTAAAATGGCATATGAGGCAGGTAAAATAGAAAAAAAATGGCAAAAAATTTGGCAAGAAAAAGAATATTTTGAGCCAAAAGATGATTTTTCTTTACCAAAAAAATATATTTTATCTATGTTTCCATATCCAAGTGGTAGAATTCATATGGGACATGTGAGAAACTATAGCATAGGTGATGCTATGGCTAGATATTATAGAAAAAAAGGTTTTAATGTCTTACATCCTATAGGTTTTGATAGTTTTGGTATGCCTGCTGAAAATGCTGCGATAAAACACGGTATTCATCCTAAGAAATGGACTTATGAAAATATTGATTATATGCAAAATGAACTTGCTTCTTTGGGCTTTTCCTTTTCTAAAAAAAGAATGTTTGCTACTTCTGATCCTTTATATACTAAATTTGAGCAAGAATTTTTCATCAAAATGTATGAAAAAGGACTTGTTTATACTAAAGAAGCTGAAGTTAATTGGTGTGAGAATGATAAAACAGTCTTAGCAAATGAGCAAGTTGAAGATGGCAAATGTTGGCGTTGTGGACATGAAGTCATTAGAAAAAAAATGCCAGGATATTATGTAAAAATTACCGCTTATGCAGATGAATTATTGCAAGATCTTAAAAAATTAGAAGGAAAATGGCCAAGTCAGGTTTTGACTATGCAAGAAAATTGGATAGGTAAAAGCACAGGACTTAGTTTTGATTTTGATATAGAAGAAAATGATAAAATCAGTGCAAAAAAGATCAATGTTTTTACAACAAGAGCTGAGACTATTTATGGAGTGTCTTATATTGCTTTAGCACCTGATCATGAAATAGTAAACGAATTAATTGATAAAAAATTACTAGATCAAGATACTATCATAAAAATTCAAAATATACAAAATCAAACACCCCGCCAAAGACAAGCTGCACCAAAAGAAGGATATTTTTTAAATCTTCATGTAATCCATCCACTAAGTAAAGAAAAAATTCCTTTATGGGTAGCTAATTTTGTTTTAAGTGATTATGGTAGTGGGGCTGTTATGAGTGTGCCTGCTCATGATGAAAGAGATTATGAGTTTGCAAAAACTTATAATTTAGCTATAAAAAAAGTAATTTATAAAGATGAAAATGACGCACAATGTTACACTTTAAAAGAAGGTGTTTTAACCAATAGTGGCGAATTTGATCAATTAGAATGTAATGATGCTAGAGAAAAAATTAGTTTAAAAATTGAATCTTTGGGTATTGGTAAAAAGGTTACCAATTTTAAAATTCGTGATTGGGGTGTTTCTAGACAAAGATATTGGGGTGCTCCTATACCAATGATTAAGTGTAATTCTTGTGGCATAGTTCCTCAAAAAATAGAAAATTTACCTATTACCTTGCCTGAAGATGTGATTATAAATGGAGAGGGAAATCCACTTGATAAGCATGAAATATGGAAAGAGTGCATTTGTCTAAAATGTGGTAAAAAAGCACAAAAAGAAAGCGATACTTTAGATACTTTCTTTGAAAGTTCTTGGTATTTTGCGCGTTTTGCAAGTGATGATAAAACATGGCAAGAAAAAGCGGTAGATGAAAAAAGTGTTAATTATTGGATGAATGTTGATGAATATATTGGCGGGATTGAACATGCGATATTACATTTACTCTATGCTAGATTTTTCCAAAAAGCACTTAGAGATTTGGGTTATTTAAAAGATGATGAGCCTTTTAATAGACTTTTAACCCAAGGAATGGTCACTAAAGATGGTGCTAAGATGAGTAAATCTAAGGGTAATGTAGTAGATCCTGATTATATTATAGAAAAATATGGAGCAGATAGTGCAAGATTGTTTATATTGTTTGCTGCACCACCTGCTAAAGAACTTGAATGGAACGATAGTGCGCTAGAGGGTGCGTTTAAATTTATCAATAGGCTTTATGAAAAGGCTATGAGTTTAGAATGTGGAAAATTACAAGAAATTGATCATCAAAGTTTAAATAAAGAAGAAAAATATGCTAGATTAAAAGTATATGAAGCTTTGAAAAAATCTTTTGAAGTTTATGAAGAAAGTTTTGCCTTTAATACCTTAATAGCTGCATGTATGGAAGCTTTAAATGCCTTAAATGCTATAAATCATAAAGAAGTTTTAAAAGAAGCTTTTTATATTATTTTAAATATTTTAGAGCCTATTATCCCTCATGTTTGTTTTGAGCTTAGCGAGCATTTGTTTAAATGTGAAAATTTTAAAGTATTAAAAATAAAAGAAGAAGTTTTTGTAAAAGATAGTTTTAATATAGCTATTAGTGTTAATGGTAAAAAAAGAGCGCAGATTGAAATAAATTCAGAGGCTAAAGAAGATGAGATTTTAGCTTTGGCTAAAGAAAATGTTGCAAAATGGCTAGAAGGAAAAACCATTGTAAAAGAAATTTATATTGATAAGAAATTGGTAAATTTGGTGGTTAAATGAAAAAATATTTAATATCTTTTTTTGCTTTTTTTATTATATCTTGTGGATATATCCCATCATCTCAAATGGCAAGTAGGGTTTTGGGTGAAAATGTATTTTTGAAAATCAATATTAGTAAACAAGATCCCGAAAATAGTGTTTATATAACAGATATTTTAAGAGAAGCTATGCTTAATAAGCTTGGCAGAAAAGTCATAGATGAGCATAATGCAGATAGTTCTATTATAGTTACGATGAAAAAGTTAGAATTTCATCCTATGGTGTATGATAGAAATGGTTATGTAGTTAATTATAAAGCAGAGCTTTACTTGGAATTTCTTATGCGTTATAAAAATGGTAAAGAAGAAGTTGTAAATACCAAGGGAAGTTATAATTTTGATATTAATCCAAATTCTATTATTAGCGATCAAGCTAGATTTGAAGCAATTAAAAATGCATCAAGTGAGGCTTTTGATGAATTTGTTTCTATCATAGCTATTAGGGGTTATAAATAAATGGCAAGTCATATCAATGAGATCGCAAAAGAAACATTGATAAAATTAAAAGAGCGTAAGTTGCATCCAACTCCTGAAAATTATAGTGAGGTATTTGAAGAATGTGCTAAAAAAGCGGGAGTGATGAGTTTTAATAAAGCAAGGATAGAAAAATATACTAATCTTTTAGATGATATTTATAAGCAAGAGCTAAAAGGAAAAAGTATTCGAACTATTGATGAGTTTTTGATGTTTTTAGTTTCTAGGCTTAATAGGCAAGTAAGTAGAAAATATGAAGATGTTTATGCTTTGCTTGATTTGATTGTGCATCAGCTTAGTATTAGCAAAGATAAAAAAATCAAAGAACTAGCAAAAATTACTCAACACAGATTATCTCAAGCTATGGATTTAGAAACCATATATCTTTTAAGAGCTAAATGGAGAGAGCTTGAAAAATCTTATGAGGATTATGAGCTTTTAAAAAAATTAGAAGAATTTAATATTCGAGCGTTTTTGGATTTTCACACTTTAGTTGAAAAACTCATTGTTATGTTAAAGGAGAGATCTTATGAGAAGCAGGCTGAACTTTTACTAGCTTCTTTGGAGTCTTTGTTTGGAGCAAGTAAAGAGCTTGAGCAGTTTAAACAAAATTTAAAAGAAAATCCTAAATTAATTGCCAGGAAAGAATTTGCACATGAGTATTATTTAATGTTGCAAAAAAAAGAAGCAACAGATAAATATTATATACAAAAAAACCTTTCTTTTTTTAATCAGCACTTAGAAAGCTTAAATGAAATGGTATCAAAGCTTTATGATAACAGCCAAGAAGATGTGAAATTTATTAATGCTTTAACTAAAGATGAAAATGGTAATGTTCAAATTAATTTTGATACACTAAAAGATAAACTTTTGTATGCAAACGAGCAAATAGTGCAAATTAAAACTCAAATTCAAGCTACAAGTGATGATGAGCAAAGAGAGCAGTGGAGTCTTGCTCAAGAACTTAAAAAACTTGATGAAAACTATAAGCTTTATGCTGTTAATTATGCATTATGTTTTTTTAAAATTAATAATATAGAGCATGTTATTAATGTTTATGGTGTTGATAGTTTTAAGGCAATTAGTGGAAAGTTTAAAAAGATACTTAAAGATTTATGTAAAGATATGGGTGAAATTTGGATTTTAGATGAAAGTTCTTATTTGGTTATACTTCCAGGTAAAAATTTAGAAAGTGCTCAGATTTTTATAGAAAAAGCCTTAAAGCTTATAGATGATTATAAATTCATTTATAAAGAAGAAGTAGTTAAACTTATTTTATCATCTTCTTGCATAGAAAAAAAAGAATTTCCAGATGGTGATATTTTAAAAGAATTAATCCAAAAAGCTTAGCATGAAATTTCAACAAACACTTTCACAAAAAACTATGTATGTGCAAAAAATTAGTAGATTTTTTATGTTTAGCATGTATGAGAAGTATAAAAAATTTATTCCAAAAACTAAAAATATCCAAATTATTGGCACTAATGGTAAAGGAAGTACGGGTAGATTTTTAGCGCTTTTACTTTTAGAGCAAGGATATAAAGTAGGTCATTATACAAGTCCACATATTTTTGAATTTAATGAAAGATTTTGGTTAAATGGCAAAATTGCAAGCAATGAACTTTTAGAAAAAGCGCATGAAAAACTAGAAAGTGTTTTTTTGGAAGATGTGAAAAAACTTAGTTATTTTGAATACGCTACTTTTTTAGCTTTTTTTATTTTTAAAGATTGTGATTATGTGATTTTAGAAGCCGGAGTAGGTGGGGAGTATGATGCGACAAGTGTTTTTGAAATAGATTTTAGTATTTTTACTAAAATAGGATTTGATCATCAAGATTTATTAGGTAAAAATTTAGAAGAAATAGCAAGAACAAAATTAAAAGCCATGAGTGCCAAAGCTTTAATTAATCATAAGCAAGAAGCAAAAGTATTAAATTTGGCTCAAAAAATAGCAAATTTAAAACGAGCTAGTTTAAGTATCAGTTTGCTAGAAAAAAATAATTTTATTTATCCTTATGTACAAGAATATATTCAAAAATATAATTTTGCGACTTTTTTAAAAGATAATCTTTTTTTAGCTTTAGAAGCTTTTTCTAAAATTTGTGCTAAAAATGAAAAAGAATTAATTCAAAGTATCAAAAATCTACCAAAACTTGATTTAAAAGGAAGGTGCGAGCAAATAAGTCAAAATATTTTTATTGATGTAGGACATAATGAAATGGCGGCTTTAGCTTTAGTTGAAATTTTCAAGGAAAAAAAAGTTCATTTAGTTTATAATTGCTTTTTAGATAAAGATTCTTATAAAATTTTAAAGGTTTTAAAACCTATAATAAAAATAGTTGAAATTTATGATTATGAAAGTAAAGATAGACCTTTGGCGGGTTCTGTTTTGCTAGAAAATTTAGAAAAATTAGATATTGTTTATCAAAAATTTGAACAAATAAAAAAAGATGAGTTATATTTAGTTTTTGGTTCTTTTGTATTGGTAGAAAAATTTTTAAGAGGCTATAATGAAAGATAAATTTACGCTAACTATTACAGATGTAAATGGTTCTAGACATTTTTTATTAAGTCAGATTATAAAAAAAGTAATAATTTATTTTACTACTTTTGTTTTTGTTGTTATAGTTTTAGGTGCTTTATATATTAATTATCTAGCAGATAAGCGTTCAGAGCTTTTAAAAGAACAAGAAATATTATCTTCAAAGAATACTAAATTGTTTTCTCAAAATGAGAGTATGCAAAAAAGTTTAGAGGAAAAAACAGCCTTATATGATGAACTCCAAACCCAACTTGCAGATATTGAGGATAATTTAGGCTTAAAGCAAGATGAAAGTTTAGATATACCAGAAAGATTAGAAAAAGTCAAACTTACTAATGATCAAGCTTATTTATTTTTAACACAAATTCCAAATGGTCATGTGATAGAAGATAATGGAGTCACAGGTAATTTCGGATGGCGTCATCATCCTATATTAAATAAAAAAGAATTTCATCCAGGTATTGATTTAAGAGCAGCTTTAAAAACTCCTATTTATGCGCCTGCAAATGGAGTGGTTGAATACGCTGCATATAGCAATAATGGCTATGGTTACTCAGTGATTTTGATCCATAATTTTGGTTTTAAAACGGTTTATGCGCATATGACGCGTCAGGATGTTGTCAAAGCAGGGCAATTTGTAAAAAAAGGTGATTTGTTGGGTTATACAGGAAATACAGGTCTTTCTACGGGGCCGCATTTGCATTATGAGGTTAGATTTATTAATAAACTTTTAGATCCTAAGATTTTTATAGATTTAAACCGAAAAAACTATGAACAAATTTTTGAAAAAGAAAGGAGAGTGCCATGGCAATCTTTAATAAAGGCTCTATTGCTGCAGTATCCGAAACTACAGTCATTTCAAACGGAGCAAAAATAGAAGGAAAATTTTATTTTGATTCTATGCTTCATTTAGATGGAGAAATTACAGGAGTAATTAATTCTTCTAATGTGATAGTGATAGGTAAAAGTGGTGTTTTAAAAGGACAAGTTAAGGCAAGTAAAATAGTAATCAATGGAGTTTTTGAGGGAGAAATGCAAGTTGATTCTTTAGAAATTTTATCTGGCGGTGTGCTTAATGGTAATATCATAGTTAAACAATTAAGTATTGAAAATGGTGGGAAATTTAACGGAAGTAGTAAAATAATTGAAAAAGAAGAAGAGTTTGCAACTATTGATGTGAGTATAGAAAATTCAGAAAATGCAAGCTAAATTATATGAATATTTATTAAGTAATAAAACTGAGTTAATAATTTGTGAGAATGATAAAGAAGCAGATGAATTAGCTCAAGTTTGCTTATTTTTAAAATTAAAAACTTTTATTTTACCTGATTTTAGAGCAGAATTTGGTAGCGATTTACGCTCTTTTTCTAAAGAACTTTTTGAAATTTGTAAAGTATTAAATGCTTATCATAAAGAAAATGAAAATAAAATTTTAATATCTCCTATAAAAACAATTTTGCAAAAGTTACCAGGTAAAAAGCATCTAAAAAACATTATTCTTAAAAGAAATTCACTTCTTGCTTTAGAGAAATTTAAAGAAGAAATTTTACATAGTGGATATGAGTTTGTAGATATAGTTCAAGATAAGGGTGAAATTTCAATACGCGGGGATATTATAGATATTTTTGCGATTAATGAAGAACAACCTTTCAGAATTTTACTTTTTTCAGATGAGATAGAAAGTATAAGATATTTTGATATACATACACAAAAATCAATCCCTACTGAACTCTCCAATATAGAAATTTGTCCTTTTTTGAGTGCTTTTAGTCAAGAGCAATATGAAAATTTACAAGAAAAAATTCAAAATTTCCAAAGTCAAAGCATTATAAATGATGTTAATTCTTTAGGTTTTTGGTGTGTTGATGATTTTTGTGATTATTTAGATTTAAATTTTGTAAGCATAAAAAAATTTGATGTAAATGATTTTGAAGAAGATATTAGTAAAATCAATCAAAATATTTTACCCGAACCAAAATTTTATAAAGATTTGGTAAGTTCTTATAATTATGATTTTTTCACTTTTCACAAAGATAAAAAAATTATTATTTTAGCAAAAAATGAAGCTTTGTTTAAAGCTTTAAATTTACAAGAATTTTCAAATATTAAATTAAAAATATCCCAAGAAAGAATTAATTTAAGTACTCAAGATGAGCTTATCATATCTTTAAATAAAAAAGAAAAAAATAAAAGAGTTAGAAAAGCAAGTTTGGTAATAGATGAACTTAGAGTTGGGGATTTTGTTGTGCATGAAGATTATGGTGTAGCTAAATTTTTAGGTCTTGAGATTATTGCAATAGCAGGAGCAAAAAAAGAATTTGTCGCTCTTGGGTATTTAAATAACGATAAGCTTTTATTACCTGTTGAAAATTTATATATGATTGATAAATATATCGGTGCAAGTGGTGGCGTGCCTTTACTTGATAAGCTTGGAAAAGGAAGTTTTTTAAAAATCAAGGAAAGATTAAAAGAAAAATTATTTGCCATTGCTTCAAATATAGTTTCTTTAGCAGCGGCTAGAGCTTTGATAAAAGCAAAAGAATTAAAAATTTCTCAAGAATTACAAGATGAATTTATCAATAAGGCAGGATTTTTTTACACTAAAGATCAAAGTCAAGTTTGTCAAGAAATCACTCAAGATTTAAAAAGTATGCAGGTGATGGATAGGCTTTTAAGTGGCGATGTGGGTTTTGGTAAAACAGAAGTTGCTATGAATGCTATATTTACTTGTGTAAAAAGTGGTTATACGGCTTTATTTTTTGTGCCAACTACTTTGCTTTCAGCCCAGCATTTTAAAACCTTAAAACGAAGATTTGATTCTTTTGATATAGAGGTTTTTAAGCTAGATCGTTTTGCTAGTGCTAAAGAAAAAAAACAAGTTTTAGCATTTTTAAAAGAAAATAAGCCTTGTGTAGTGGTTGGAACGCATTCTCTTTTAGGGGTTGAGTGTGAAAATTTGGGTTTAGTCGTGATAGATGAGGAGCATAAATTTGGTGTAAAACAAAAAGAAAAACTCAAAGAACTAAGTAAAAATTCACATATTCTATCTATGTCAGCAACGCCTATACCAAGAAGTTTAAATCAGGCTCTTAGTTCTTTAAAATCATATAGTGTTTTACAAACTCCACCTGAGGATCGTTTGGATGTGCGTACCTTTGTTAGAGAAAGTAGTGATGCTTTGGTTAAAGAAGCTATTTCAAGAGAATTAAGAAGAGCAGGACAGGTTTTTTATATACACAATCATATAGCAAGTATTGATGGATGTAAAAAATATCTTTTAGATTTGTTTCCAAATTTAAAAATTTTAATCTTGCATTCTAAAATTGATGCAAAAATTACTGAAGAAGAAATGATTAAATTCGAAAATAAAGAATATGATTTATTGCTTTGTACTTCTATAGTTGAAAGTGGTATTGATTTGGCAAATGCAAACACTATTATAGTAGAAAATTCAGATCGCTTTGGTATGGCTGATTTACACCAACTTAGAGGAAGAGTAGGGCGTAGTGCCAAGCAAGGATATTGTTATTTTTTGATTGAAGATAAGGAAAAAATCACAAAAGATTCTTTAAAAAGACTTACGAGTTTAGAGAGTAATTCTTATTTAGGTTCAGGAAGCGTGCTTGCTTATCATGATTTAGAAATTCGTGGTGGTGGAAATTTATTAGGTGTGGATCAAAGTGGACATATAGAACAAATTGGTTATAGTTTGTATCTTAAAATGTTAGAAGATGAGATTAATAAATTAAGTAAAAAAGAAGAAATTAAAGAGAAAAAAATAGATCTAAAGCTTAATATCAATGCTTTTTTAAATAGTGAGTATATTAGTGAAGATCGTTTGAGATTAGAACTTTACAGAAGACTTAGTAAGTGTATGAGTGCTAATGAAGTTTATGAGATAGAAAGTGAGATGAATGATCGTTTTGGAAGGCCTGATATCTTCACAAAGCAGTTTTTGGATTTAATCATCATAAAAATTTTAGCTAGCAAACATTATAAATTAGTGAGCAATTATGAACAAAATATTTGTTTTGTAAAAGATGATGAGAGCAAAGAAGTCATTAAAGCAAAAAGTAAAGACGATGATGATGTAATTGAGGCTATTTTGATGCATTTAAGAAAGAGTGAAAAAGCATGAGTGGATATGAAATTTTTAAAGCTTTAGTTAATGCAAATATTGATTATAAAGATTTTGAATGGCTAGAAAATAATACTTTAAGTGAGTTTGAAATTTTAATTTCTGTAGTTTTAACTCAAAATACAAACTGGAAAAATGTATTGAAAGCTTTGATAAATTTAAAACAAGCAAATATTACTAAGATAGAAGATTTATTAAATTTAAATACCCAAGATTTAGCGTTTTTAATAAAGCCAAGTGGATTTTATAATACTAAGGCAAAATATATTAAAAATTTTACTCAAAAATATTTTCAATATTTTAATTCTTTTGAGCTTTTTAAAGAAGAAGTTGATAGAGAATGGCTTTTGGATATTAAGGGTTTTGGTCAAGAAAGTGCTGATGGAATTTTAAATTATATATGCAAAAAAGAAGTTTTAGTAGTTGATGCTTATAGTGCAAAAATAGCTAATTATTTAGGCTATGAGTGTCAAAGTTATGATGAGTTGGCAGATTTTTTAAAAAAAGACATAGCTAAAAATCAACAAGAATTGTGTGTTTTATTAAAAAAAGAATGTAAATTATATGAGCTTTATCAAATTTTTCATGCTTTAATTGTTTCTTTTTGTAAAACACACTTTCAAGGTAAAAAACTTTCAGAGGATGGTGTGCTTATTCTAGATCCTTTAAAATTTTAAATTTATTTTTTATTTAAAAAGTTATTTTTTTACGATTAAAGTGCTATAATGTATTTAACTTCATAAAAAGGAGAAGTAATGAATACAAGTATAGTTGGAAAGCAATTTGAGCTAACTGAGTCTATAAAAGAGTATGTGGAAAAAAGCTTTGATGCTTTAAGTAAATATGGCTTAGATGTGATTTCTGCGCGTTGTGTTATAAGTGCTGATGAAAGGCATGGAAAGAAAGGATTTTGGGCTGAATTTAGCATTAATCTAGCCGGTATTAATACAGTGGTTGTAAAGCAAAAAGATAAAGACTTATATGCTGCTATAGATTTAGCTATTGATAGAATTTCTAAGGTTTTAAGAAGATTGCATGATAAAAATATTACCCATAAACATCAAGATGAGATAAAAGAAAATTTAGTATTACCGAGCTTGATTGAGGAAGATGAGATAGTTCCAACAGAACTTGAGCTATATAAGCCTTTGGAAATTGAAGAAGCATTGGAAAAATTAAAAGCAAGTAAAGATATATTTTTAGTTTTTAATGACATAGATGCAAAAATGAGGGTGTTATATAAGAAAAAAGATGGTAAATTTGGTTTATTTTAATAAAAATCTAGCCTTTTTTTAAAGGCTAGATTTATTAGAAGAGTTTGTTAAAAATTTTATCTATTGCTTGATCTACTTTTTTACCTGTATTTTTAGCACCATCACTAGCATTTCCACCTATTGTATTAACAATAGAATTTACAACACTTTTTGTATCAAGACTTACTTTTGGATCTTGCGTTGTTCCTTTTATAACACCTTTGAAGTTTGCTCTATCAATGACGATATTAAAAGGAATGTTTAATTTGGTACTTTTTGTATCAACCTTACCTTTGCTAATATTTATATTGCTTCTATCAGCCACTAGGTTTAAATTTAAATCTATAAGATTTTTGTTGATATTTATTTTGGCTTCACCGTTGCGATATACATCTTGAGTGATATCTTTTTGTAAAAGTAACATTAAAGCACCTGTGATGAGATTTTTCTTAAGTTGCCCATCGGCTAAATTCATTAGCACTACACCACTTTCTTTTAAAAGATTATAATCAATGCTTAAATTTGATTTTGCTTGGTAATAATCAGGTAAATCTAAGCTTTGAGTTAAATTTGAAAGATCGGTATTTTGCATTTTAGCGTTAAAAATATTATTTTTTAAAGTGGCATTTAATGAGCCGTTAAATATATTTTTACTATTAATACTTGCATCTATTAAAGCGTTTTTAAAATCAAATTTTCCTTCAAAATCAGCCTTGCCTTTTAAGTTTCTATCAACTAAAAATCCTAGCTTAGAAAAATCTTGTAATGATATATTATAAGTGCTTGCTAGAGCCATTTGATTAAGATCAAATTTACCTTTTAATGAATTAATATTTGCAAATGAACTTAAAACTTTAGCGTTAAAATCAATGACTGATTTAGAAATTTTTCCATCAAGATTGATTTTTGCTGAAGTATTCTTTGGAAATTTTTTCTCTAAAAGCTTGGATAATTCTACTTCATTAAAAGAAGAATTAATATTTGCTTTAAAATCACCATTAATATTGTTAAAATCAAGTGACTTTAAGTCAATATCTGCATTTACATTACCAAATGCTAAAACTTTTTGTCCTATCAAAGGAAAAAGTTGTTCTAATTTTATATTATCAATCTTTGCTTGTAAACTTTTTCCATTGGATTTTGCATTGATAAGCCCTTGCATGATTTTAATATTTGCATCAAGATTTTGAATTTGATTTGACTTAAGATCAACTTTGGCATCTAAATTTAAAGGTCCATTGAGATCTTGTTTGGTTAAAAGTTTTAATTTGTTAAGATTATCTATAAAAGCACTAATTTGTACATTTAAATCTTTGTTTGTAAGGTTATACGAACCTTTTAGATGAGGTATTTTTGCTATGTTTGAATCAAGTAAAGCTTCATAATCAATCAAAGAATTTTTCACATTTGCTTTAGCTTGTAAGTTAAAATTTGTTTTTGGAAAATCAAGATTGCTTAGTTTTTTAAATTCCATAACATTTATATTTGCATTGTTTAACCTAGTATTTAGATTGAAATTTTTAAAATCAAGCCCTTGTGCTTTTAAATCTAAAACTAATTTAGAATTAATAAAAGCAGGTATGGATATGGTTTTTAAAAGTTCTGCTACTTCTATATTAGTTGTATTGATATTAAGATTATTATTTTCTAAAACAGCTTTTAAGCTACCACCAAATCCAAGTAAGTCAGCATCTAATTTTTGCAATTGATTGTTTGCAAAAAGTAAATTACCTTGAATTTGACTTTTACCTTGGAGTTTCATTTTGGCTAGAGATGAAAATTGATTAAAATCATCTATTTTGATATCAAAATCACTAGTTAAGCTTTGTTTTGCTATATCATAAATACTTTTTTGTGTATAAAGTTTGAAGAAGTTACTTAAAATTTCACTTTTAGAAATAACTTCATTGCTTTGGATTAAAGATCTTATTTCACCTTTTATATAGCTTTGTTTTGGTAAGCTTAGATTAAAATCTTTTTCAATTAGAGTATTGTTGATAGAACTTGTGTAAAAATTAATCAAAGCATTACCATTTGGTTTTAAATTTTTAGCTTGTATATCGCTTATAATACTAATTTTTCCTTGAGCATATCTTGGTAGATTAGCAAAATCTAAAATTTGAGCCAAATCTATATTTTTGCCAATAAATTCAAGATTTATAGGAGAAAAATCAACAATTTTTGCATCTAAGCTAAGATTAGAATCAAACAAAAATCCATTGCCTTTTACTGAAAAATTACTACTTTTACCTACAGCACTACCTTTAAATGTAAAATCTTTATCGCTTTTTAAGCCAAGTTCTTGAATATAATTTTGTTTGAGTCCTAAAAGATAGTTTAAATCAAATCCTAGTCTTAAAGGTGATATACCACCTTCTATGTTAGCAAAAAATTTATCATCAATATTTGCTTTAATGTCAAGTTGTAAAAAACTAATTTTAAAATTTTCAAATTTAACATTCATACCGCTTTTTTGAGCAATAATCGTTTCGATTCTTGGCTTTAAAAAACCATTACCCATGCTTGTAAATAATAATGTATATATAGCTAGAAATGCTATACACACTACACCTAAAAGAATGTAAAGAATTTTTTTCATGAGAAACCTTTATAATGATATATCATATAAATTTAGTGATATAGACTAAACTTATATGATATATTTTACTTAATTTATTGACAATTAACTTTCTTTAATGTATAATTCTATCACTCAAAAACAAAGAGTGCTAAAAATGGCACATTTTAGAAAGGATAAAAAATGAATTTTCAACCTCTAGGAAAGCGTATTTTAGTAAAACGCTTAGAAGAAATGAAAACTACTGCTTCTGGGATTATTATACCAGATAATGCTAAAGAAAAACCATTAAATGGTGAAGTTGTTGCAGTAAGCAAAGAAATAGAAGATATTAAGGTAAATGATAAAGTAATGTTTGCAAAATACGGTGGAACTGAAATTAAACTTGATAATGAAGAGTATTTAGTTCTTAATGTTGAAGATGTTTTAGGGATTATTAAATAAAAAAGGATAAAAAATGGCAAAAGAAATATTTTTTTCAGATGAAGCAAGAAATAAACTTTATGAAGGTGTTAAAAAACTTAATGATGCTGTAAAAGTCACTATGGGGCCACGCGGTCGTAATGTATTAATCCAAAAAAGTTTTGGTGCTCCAACTATCACAAAAGATGGTGTGAGTGTAGCTAAAGAAGTGGAATTAAAAGATTCTTTAGAAAATATGGGTGCTTCTTTAGTTAGAGAAGTAGCTAGTAAAACAGCTGATCAAGCAGGCGATGGAACAACAACAGCAACAGTTTTAGCGCATGCTATTTTTAAAGAAGGTTTGAGAAATATTACAGCAGGTGCTAATCCTATCGAAGTTAAAAGAGGTATGGATAAAGCTTGCGAAGCTATAGTAGCTGAACTTAAAAAACTTTCTCGTGAAGTTAAAGATAAAAAAGAAATAGCTCAAGTTGCAACAATTTCTGCGAATTCAGATGAGAAAATCGGAAATTTAATCGCTGATGCTATGGAAAAAGTTGGAAAAGATGGTGTTATCACTGTTGAAGAAGCAAAATCAATCAATGATGAATTAAATGTAGTTGAAGGTATGCAATTTGATAGAGGTTATTTAAGCCCATATTTCATTACAAATACTGAAAAAATGACAGCTGAATTGCAAAATCCTTTTATTTTGTTATTTGATAAAAAAATTGCCAACTTAAAAGATTTATTGCCAATTTTAGAACAAATTCAAAAAACAGGAAAACCACTTTTAATTATAGCTGAAGACATTGAAGGCGAAGCTTTGGCAACTTTAGTTGTAAATAAATTAAGAGGTGTTTTAAATATTTCAGCAGTTAAAGCTCCTGGTTTTGGCGATAGAAGAAAAGCTATGCTTGAAGATATTGCTATTTTAACAGGTGGTGAAGTGATTTCTGAAGAGCTTGGAAGAACTTTAGAAAGTGCTAGTATTCAAGATTTAGGTCAAGCTTCAAGCGTGATTATTGATAAAGACAATACAACTATTGTAAATGGCGCAGGTGAAAAAGCAAATATTGATGCAAGAATTAACCAAATCAAAGCTCAAATTGCTGAAACAAGTTCAGATTATGATAGAGAAAAATTACAAGAAAGATTAGCTAAATTAAGCGGTGGTGTAGCGGTGATTAAAGTTGGTGCGGCTACTGAAACTGAAATGAAAGAGAAAAAAGATAGAGTTGATGATGCATTAAGTGCTACAAAAGCTGCAGTTGAAGAAGGTATAGTAATAGGTGGTGGCGCTGCATTAATCAAAGCAAAATCAAAAATCAGCTTGAGTTTGCAAGGCGATGAGGCTATTGGTGCAGCTATTGTAGAAAGAGCATTAAGAGCACCTTTAAGACAAATTGCTGAAAATGCTGGATTTGATGCTGGTGTAGTTGTAAATACAGTAGAAAATAGTAAAGAAGAAAATACTGGTTTTGATGCTGCAAAAGGTGAATATGTAAATATGCTTGAAAGCGGTATTATCGATCCTGTTAAAGTAGAAAGAGTAGCCTTGCTTAATGCGGTATCAGTAGCTAGCATGCTTTTAACAACTGAAGCTACAATTAGCGAAATTAAAGAAGACAAACCTGCTATGCCTGATATGAGTGGCATGGGTGGTATGGGAGGCATGGGTGGTATGATGTAATAACCGCCTTTATATTCTTTAGCTTTCTTTATAGAGTTGCTTTTTGTAGCAACTCTTTTAAATTCTTTCATATTTTTTCATACTCGTTTTATTTTGTTATAATAGATGTAAAATTATAAGGATTTTACATGAAAAATTTACAAGAAGAGCAATTTTCTAACTCAAAATATATTAAACCTAAAAGATATACTTATATAGGTAAAGATAACAAAAAATACACTTGGGATTTTATAGAAGCATTAGATAGTGTTTCTGTTTTTTTATATCATACTCAAAAAGATTCTTTTGTTTTTGTAAAGCAATTTAGAATTCCTTTATGGGATTATCAAAAACGCAATAACTTAAATTTAAACGAGATGGGATTTAGCATAGAGCTTTGTTCAGGTCTTGTTGATAAAGATTTGAGTTTAGAGGAAATAGCTAAAGAAGAATGTATTGAAGAACTAGGTTATGCTCCTAAGGTTGTAGAAAAAATAGGGGAATTTTATACAGGTTTTGGTTCAGGTGTTAGTAGACAATTTTTATTTTTTGCTGAAATTAATGAAGATAATAAAATTGGTAATGGTGGTGGAATTGAGGGAGAAGATATCCAAGCAGTATGGATAAAAAGAAAAGATTTTGAAAAATTTTCTAAAGAAAATCCTATAAAAACTCCTTTACTTGAGTATGCGTATTTGTGGTTTAAGGGTAAGAATTAATCTTACCTCTTTTTATTTTTCCTCTTTATTTTCAATATTTAGATCTTTTTCATCAAGCATTTCTTTAAAGATTCCAAATAAATCTTCAGAAGCCTTTTCAGCATTAGAGCATTTATCTAAAATTTGATTTTGTACTAGTTTATCACTTGTATCTTCATTATGTGCTAAAGCAACGGCTTGGTTCATATTTTCATGTACTTTTTGATGTGGTAAATTTAACTTACCAAAAGCTCTTCCGCCAGAAAATCTTTCCTTACCAATACCAGCAATCCATTTTGCAAGTCTGCAACTTAAATGATCAGATAAAGTTTTTCCTGAAGCATGAATAATTTCATTATATCCATTTAATTTAAATGCAATATGATCTAGTTTTGCTAGTGATATGAATATTTCAGAGGTAATGCTTTTAGCGTGAGAACTAGTTGAATTTGCATTAGAAATTAATTGAGCAAAATTACTAGAGAATTTTACTATATGCTCATTAGATTCTAATGATACTTTTTCTACTTGTTCACTTTGTCCATACATCTCATCAGCATTTTGTTTTAATAGGTTAATATTTAATTCTACTTCAGAAGTTGCTTTTTGTGTTTTTTCAGCAAGTTTTCTTACTTCATCAGCAACAACAGCAAAGCCTCTGCCGTGTTCTCCTGCTCTAGCAGCTTCGATTGCGGCATTTAGTGCTAAAAGATTGGTTTGATCGGATACATCTTTGATTAAGTTAATAACATTAGTGATCTCATCAACGCTGCGGTGTAAATTTCCCGCTGTATCTCTTGAGCGATTAGCTGATTCTATAATGCTTTGAAGTGAAGATATGATAGAGTGAGTTATTGAATTTAACTCTTGCATATCTTTTAAAGAGGAATCGGAATATTGAGAAATCATTTCCGCTTTATTAACATTTTCCTGCATATCACTTTGAACATTTGCAATACCTTTTAAAACACCATTTAATAGCATTTCCAAAAGATTTGTTTCAAGTTCAGTTTTTCCGCAATTTCCTTGAAGTTGTTTTTCATAATTTTTAATTAATTCTTGTTTTTCTGAAAGAAGTCTTTTGTTTTCTTCTTCTAGTTCTTTGATTTTATTTTGTAAATTTTCAAAGTCTTGTGATAATTGACTTTTTTTCCTAAACATATTTAATCCTTAAAAGTTAAAAAAATCGGTAGAAATTATTTTTTATAATTTGATAAATAAGTATTTAATTCATCCTTTAATTTTAACTTTTCTTTCTTTAGATTTGCTATTTCTAAGCTATCTAGATGAATTCTACCTTCTTCTGCATCTTTGATTTTGTGATCAAGTTTGTTGTGCTCTTCAAACAACTTATCAAAATGCATATCCTTGCCTTTTAACTCGGTGATTAAATCCCTAAATTCATGTAGCATGTAAGCCTCCTTTTTTTGAAATTTTATTGTTATTGATTATAGCTTAAATAAGTTAAATGTATTTTAACTCGTCAGGTTTTTGTTTATTTTTAATAATCTTTTTAGCTATTTTTATACTATCTGCTGTACCAACGATTAACAATTTTGCACCAGTGCCTATTAAAGTGTCTCCTCTTGGCATAGGGGTAAATTTTTTATTTTCCAAAATTCCCACTATGCTAACATTTGCCATATCTCTTAAATGGATTTCTTTTAGTCTTTTAAATCTTACCCATGACTCGTCAGGAATTTTAACCTCTTCTAAATCAATAGGGCTATTTTTTTTGTAAAGATAATTTTCTAATAAATTTTCCATATCAGGTCTTGCTGACATAGCACTAAGTCTTTGTGCGACCAATTTTGTAGCAGAAACTATGGAATTTGCTCCAAGTTTTTTTAGTTTTTCAGTTTCGTCTTCATTGCTTGAGCTAGCTAGTATAAAATAAGGATTGATTCTTTGTAATTCTTTTTCAAACAATCTCACTGAAGCAATGATGGCTATATTATCTGCTATGTTATTGCTAAGAGTAATTACACCTTTTGCGCTAGAAAGATTGGTCTTTAAAAAGGCTATATTTGTATGTGGAGCACTTTCTATATAATAAGAATAATTATATTTTTCAGCTATCTCGCTAAAATTTTCTATTTCATCAACAACAACAAAAGGAATGTGATTTTCTTTGAATTGCTGTGCTAGTTCTATGGTAAAATCATTGTGATAGCATATTACAAAATGATTTTTTAATCTTGCAACTTTATGAAGCATTCTTCTCTCCTTGATTATTTTAGACAAGATTCCTTTTTTTACTATTTCTATCACTAAACCCATGCAAAAAGTAAATATTGTAAAAGTTAATAATACATATATAACGGTAAAAATTCTACCCGCTGTTGGTATGGGATTGACTTCAGTGTAGCCTAAAGTGGTAAATGTCATACCAGCTTGGTAAATAGCATCATTGAGATTATAATTACTTGTAAGCATATAACCAAAAGCTCCAATTAGTGTCATTATTACGACAGCAATAAGAGGAATTCTTAAAAATCTAAGTTGCTCGTAAAGCTCGTCATTGAGGTTGATTGAAGGTTTTGGAGAAGGGGACCAATTGAGGAATTTTTGTAGCTTTTTCAAAAAAGACATAATAATTCCTCGTTTATATTAAGGATTATTTGCTACTCTGTTTTTTAAGTGTTCTTAAAGTTGAAGCAGCAACTCTAACTTTTCTAGTAGTTCCATCTTCTAAAGTAATACGAACTGTTCTTAAATTTGGCAAAAAGCGTCTTTTAGTTTTGTTGTTAGCATGGCTAACATTGTTACCTACCATAGGTCCTTTTCCTGTAATTTGGCAAATTCTTGACATAAATTTTTCCTTATGAAATAAAAATAATTTTTAGCATTATATCTAAAGCAAGCTTAAAAAAATCAAATATTATTAAAAATACATAAAGAAAATTTGATAATAAGTATGATAAAATTATTTTTTATTTTATTGGAGATATATAATGTATGTAGCGCCAAGTTTATTGTCTGCAAATTTTTTAAACTTAGAAAATGAGATTAAAGAAGTATCTCAAGCGGGAGCTGATTTGTTGCACATTGATGTGATGGATGGACATTTTGTGCCAAATCTTACTTTTGGTCCTTGTGTGATTGAAAATATTTCAAAAATTACTTCAGTACCTTTAGATGTGCATTTAATGGTGTATAATGTTAGTAGTTTTGTAGATTTATTTATACCTATAAAACCAAAATTTATTAGTTTTCATTTAGAAGCTGAAAACCATCCTATTAGGGTGTGTGAGTATATAAGAAAAAACGGCATTCATCCTGCTATTGTATTAAATCCACATACTCCAGTTTCAAGCATAGAACATATTTTAGAATTTGTAGATATGGTGCTTTTAATGAGTGTTAATCCAGGCTTTGGCGGGCAAAGTTTTTTACCTTTGGTGTATAATAAAATTCGCCAGTTGAGAGAAATGATAGATAGGAAAAATCTTAAAGTTTTTATAGAGGTTGATGGTGGGGTAAATGGCTTAAATGCACCTGATTTGGATGAAGCAGGAGCTGATATTTTGGTCGCGGGTAGTTATATTTTTTCTTCGCAAGATAAAAAAACAGCAATTAATTCTTTAAAGCTTGAATTTTGAGCCAACAACAAATCGATGATTTAATCATCAAACTAAGCAAAGAAAATAAACCTTTTCCTTGGGTTTTAAGAGAACTTGCAAAAATAGAAGAATTAAACCACTATGATTTTGATTTATATATTTTTGAGCTTTTAGGACTAGGGGTAGAGCTTAATGCACAAAATTGTTTGTGTTTAAAAAGTAAAAATACAAAAATAAAAGATGAGATATTTTGTGTTGTAGATATTGAAAGTACTGGCGGGATAAAAAGTGGTCAAATTTTAGAAATAGGTGCTGTAAAAATTCAAAATTATAAAGAAATTGATAGATTTGAGAGTTTTGTAAAAGTAGATAGCATACCTGAAAATATTACAGAATTAACTGGGATTAGTTTAGATATGATAGAAAATGCTCCTTCTTTGAAAGCTGTGTTAAATGATTTTAAGTTATTTTTAAAAGATAGCATTTTTGTAGCACACAATGTGCGTTTTGATTATCATTTTATATCTAAAGCTATGTATGAAAATGATTTTGGAGTGCTTTTAAATAGAAGATTATGTACTATTGATTTAGCTAAAAAATGCATTGAAAGTCCCAAATACGGCCTTGATGCTCTAAAAGAGTTTTTGTGTATTGAAAGTAAGCATCATAGAGCTTTAAGTGATGCTTTGGCCGCAAGTGAAATTTTGAAATACTGTCTTAAAAAAATTCCTTTTTACATTAAAACTACTGAAGAATTGTTACATTTTAGCAAGCAAGCTAAAAATCAAACAAAAAAATAAACTTTGTTTTGTATTTATTGCTATACTTCTTTTGCATAAATGACGGGAGCTTGTGATACAGGCTGAGAGTAAGCTAAAAGCTTAGACCGCACCAGAACTAGGTAATACTAGCGTTGGGATAATTTATCAACTACTCACATACCCTTCATTTATCCAAAATTATTTCAAGGATAAATTCAAATGAAAACTCAAATGTCTTATGCAAAAGAAGGAATTTTCACAAAGCAAATGCAAATTGTTGCACAAAAAGAACAAGTAAGTGAAAGTTTTTTACTTGAAAATATAGCATGTGGAAAAATCATCATTCCTGCAAATATCAACCATAAAGCATTAGATCCAAATGGTATCGGTTATGGACTTAAAACAAAGGTAAATGTAAATTTAGGTGTTTCAAATGATTGTGTAGATTATAGTGAAGAGATGAAAAAGGTAGAATTGGCTCACAAATTTAATATAGAAGCTATTATGGATCTTAGTAATTATGGTAAAACCAGTCGTTTTAGAGATGAGCTAATTGCTACTTCAAAAGCTATGATAGGAACTGTGCCTGTTTATGATGCGGTAGGTTTTTTGGAAAAAGATTTAAAAGATATTAAAGCAAAAGATTTTTTAGATGTAGTATATCATCATGCTAAAAGTGGAGTGGATTTCATGACAATTCACGCAGGGATAAATTCTCGTGCTGCTAGGGTTTTTAAAGAGTGTGATAGGATTACTAATATAGTTTCAAGAGGAGGTTCAGTTCTTTATGCTTGGATGCAAATGAATGATGCTGAAAATCCATTCTATGAATATTATGATGATTTGCTTGCTATATGTAAGGAATTTGATGTGACACTTTCTTTGGGTGATGCACTAAGACCTGGTTGTACTCATGATGCAAGTGATGGAGCTCAAATTGCTGAACTTATAGAACTTTCATTGCTAACCAAAAAAGCATGGGCTCAAGATGTACAAGTAATGATAGAAGGGCCTGGTCATATGGCTATTAACGAAATAGAAGCTAATATGCAACTTGAAAAAAGAATTTGCAATGGAGCTCCATTTTATGTTTTAGGACCATTAGTTACTGATATAGGTGCAGGATATGATCATATAAGTGGAGCAATTGGTGGAGCAGTTGCAGCAGCAGCTGGCGCTGATATACTTTGTTATGTAACTCCTGCTGAACATTTAAGACTTCCAAATTTAGAAGATGTAAGAGATGGTATAGTAGCAACTAAAATAGCAGCTCATGCAGGAGATATAGCCAAGCTTCCCAAAGAAAGAAAAATAGATGATGAAATGAGTAAAGCAAGACAAGATATTGATTGGGAAAAAATGTTTAAATTAGCAATTGATGGAGAAAAGGCTAAGAAAATGTTTAATGAAAGAAAACCTGAAGAGCTTAATTCTTGTTCAATGTGTGGAAAAATGTGTGCTATGAATACTATGAATAAAATTTTAAAAGGTGAGGATGTAAGTTTGATAAAAGAATAAACCCTCGATTGTGAGGGTTTATTTTGATTAATCTATTACTTTATAATTATAAGGTTTTAGATTTTTATCATCTTCAAGAAGTTTTGCTGGTGGATTACCATTTACTTCTTGGTGTTTATAGTAGCGATCACCTGCTTTATTGCCATTTAGATCTACTTTATAGTGAATTTCACCTGGATTTAATTTTTGAATATCTTCAAAACCTAAATTTGAAGTTTTGAAATCTTTAATGCCATTTTTGGCCGCAATTTCTGCTAGCTTAGTTTGTCCTTGTCTTGACATATCAACTGATTGTAAAAGCATTCTTGAAGCTTCTCTAGGATTGTGGAAACCTGTTGAGTTTTCAGCACCTACAAAGTCCGCTCTAATTTGAGATTTTCTATGTAGTTCTAATACTTCTTTTAATTCAGCCGAAATTTTAGCATCATCTGCTTTGCCATCAGTTTGAAATTTAGGCATTTTTCCAAGTTCTGCACGAATAGTTTCTACATCTTTAATCAAGCTTACTAAAGAATATTCAGCTGTTCTTAAATCATGAGCTACTGAATTTTGAATATCTTTTACTTGTTTAGCTAGATAGCTTTCGCTTTGAGTGTGACAAGTTTTACAAGCTGAGTTAATATCAACTAAAGGTGAAGTAATATTGTGGTTAGTAACTTTTTTTGCACCTTTTCTAATATAAGGCATATGACAATCTGCACAACTTACACCATTTGCAGCATGTACTCCACCACTATAAAGTTCGCTTTCTGGGTGTTGAATTTTAATCATTGGTGCTTTTGTGATTTTATGAACCCAATCACTTGGAAAATTTTCTCTATTTTTTTCATAATAATCATCAATCATTTCTATTCTAAATGGCTCTCCTTTTTTCCACTCACTCCATGGAAATGCTAGCTCTATACCATCAACTTCGATTTCAACTGGCTTGTTACCATCTCTCCAAGAATCAAACTCATCGTAAGTTTTTTGAGTGCCATTCCACCATTTTTTAGAACTATCATTAGCAATACTTTCGCCTATAGTTTTCACTTTAGTGCCTGTTGGTTTGAAGTAGTATTCAACATGACATTGAGAGCATACTAAAGTTCTCATTTCGCTTCTTGAAGCTTTAACACCTTGTTTTTCGTCTGCTTCATAACCTCTTGAAATTAATGCTTTAATTAAAGCTGGTCTTGTAAGTCTTAAACTCATATCTGTTGGGTTGTGGCAATCTGCGCATGTTACACCCATTCTTTTTCCACCATGAGGTCCGCTGTGTTCAGGTGAGTTTTCTTTAGCTCCATTTACAGCTGGGATAGTTTTAACCATAGTCCAATATTTTGCAGAGTTAAATGCTACCCAATCGCCTTTTGCAGTGTTGTTTAAAAGCCATGGAGTCCATCCGCTATGGCAGTTCATACAAGCTGTTGGTTGACCGCCAAATCCTGTAAAACCATGTGCATTTAAGAAATCTTTATTATTTCTAGCTGTATCCATTTGATCTACTTGAACCCAAAAGTGTCCTCTTTCTTCATTTGCATCAATGCTAAATGGATAACCTGCCCAAAGAATAGTTAGTTGTGGATAGCGAATAAGCTTTGAATAAGCTAAATTTCCACCAAATTCTGTTGCATTAGGTGTTTGTTTTTCTACTGCTGTGTGCATGTCTAAATAATCAGGAAAGTTCTTTCCCCAGTAATCAAAAGTAGGATTTTCATCACCAAGTTTTACAATTTCTTGTGAAATGATCCCACCTACTGAATCATTTGTTTTAGCTGTAATGTCCTGATTAAGCCATAATACACCTGCAATAGCTACTATAGTAGCACTTATAGCACTATATAAAATGCCTTTGTTATTCATTAAATACTCCTTTCATTTAAAATCCTCTCTTATGACCAACACCTTGGTGGCAAGATACACAACTTAAAGCATTATCTTTATGTGGATCTAGGGTAGGGTTGATAGTGTTACTCGCAATTTCTTTGTGACATTCTATACAGTTATTTTGGACTATTTCTTTACTTTTTGCATTTGCACTCAAATGTGTAGGTAAAGAATCTAGTTTGAAAGTAAATGCATAAGCATGTCCTAAGCCACTTTGAGCTTTAGCAATCCATTTTTCAAAAAAGCTATGTGGCAAATGGCAATCATTACAGGTTGCTCTTGGTTTACCATCAACTTCTTTAGAGTGCGAAGCTTTTAAATAATCATTATAAACCTCGTTCATAATATGGCAATTATTACAGCTTTCACTAGCATCGCTAAAATAAGAAGTGCCCTTAGCATTATGGAAAGTATACATTCCAACTCCTGCTAAAATTACAAGTAAGAAGAGGAAAACAGCAAAAAGTTTCGAGTTTGCTTTTTTCAAAGTCTCTCCTTTGAATGAAGTTTAAGTTACAAGAACTTGTGTATAATTATATAACACCATAAAGGTAAAAAAGTAAATATATATTTATTAATCATTTATTATTTTTTTAATAAGATAAAAAAAGTGTTATTTTTTTATATAATTATATTTACTATTATACAAATAAAATAAATTTTAATGAAAGAAATACTAAAATATAAATATCTAGAAATAAAGGTAGGTATATCATGCAAATTCAACCATCAATGTATATTAACAGAGAACTTTCTTGGCTTGCGTTTAATTCTCGTGTTTTAGATCAATGCTCTAAAGATCTTCCTTTGCTTGAAAAACTTAAATTTATTGCTATATACTGTACAAATTTAGATGAGTTTTATATGATAAGAGTGGCTGGATTAAAACAACTTTTTGTGGCAGGAATAAGCACAACAAGCAATGATGAAATGACTCCTCTTGCGCAACTTAAAGCTATTAGAAATTATCTACATGAAGAAAAATATGTAGTAGAGCAGTATTTTACTAAAATTACCCAAGATTTAGAAAAAGAAAATTTATTTATTCGCTCATACGAAGAACTTGATGAGGATTTAAAACAGCAATGTAATGAGCATTTTTTTTCTAATATTTTTCCTGTGATAGTGCCTATTGCAGTTGATGCAACTCATCCTTTTCCGCATTTAAATAACCTTTCATTTTCTTTAGCGGTAAAACTTTGTGATCCTATGCACCCTGAGCTTTTAAAATTTGGCATGATACGCATACCTAGGGTTTTACCAAGATTTTATCAAGTAAGTTCTAATATTTATGTGCCTATAGAAAGTATAGTACGCTATCATACTGAGCATATTTTTCCTGGCTATAAGCTCTTATCTTCTGCTGCTTTTAGAGTAACTAGAAATGCAGATATGGAAATAGAAGAAGAAGAAGCTGATGATTTTATGTTGATTTTAGAGCAGGGTTTAAAACTTCGTAGAAAAGGTGCTTTTATACGCTTGCAAATAGAAAAAGGCGCAGATGAGCAGTTGATTGAATTTTTAAGTTCTCATATGAATATTTTTCATAAAGATATTTATGAGTATAATATACTTTTAAATTTAGCTTCATTATGGCAAATCATTTCCAACAAAGAATTTACACATTTGCTAAATCCTATGTATACACCAAAAATTTTACCACCTTTTGGGGATAATGTATCTATATTTAGTGCAATAGATAAACAAGATATTTTGGCTATACAGCCTTATGAGAGTTTTGAGCCTGTATATCAATTTATCAAAGAGGCAAGTAAAGATCCTAAGGTTGTTTCTATAAGAATGACTCTTTATAGAGTAGAAAAAAATTCAAACATAGTTCAAGCTTTAATTGATGCAGCAAGTGATGGCAAACAAGTTACTGTAATGGTAGAATTAAAAGCGCGTTTTGATGAGGAAAATAACTTGCATTGGGCAAAATCATTAGAAAATGCAGGGGCTCATGTGGTATATGGAATCACTGGTTTTAAAGTGCATGCAAAAGTAGCTCAAGTGATTAGAAAAGAAGGGGATAAATTAAAAATTTATAATCATTTAAGTACGGGTAATTACAATGCAAGTTCAGCTAAAATTTATACTGATGTGAGTTATTTTACTTCAAAAGAAGAATATTCTCAAGATACTACAACTTTTTTTCACATACTTTCAGGATATAGTAAAAGTCGTCGTTTAAAGACTTTATCAATGAGTCCAAAGCAAATCAAAGAAAGAATTTTAGATATGATAGCTACTGAAGCAAGCTATGGAAAAGATGGAGTAATCATAGCCAAAATGAATGCTTTGGTAGATGGTGATGTGATTAAAGCTTTATATGAAGCTTCAAATAAAGGTGTTAAAATAGATCTTATTGTGCGTGGAATTTGTTGTTTAAGACCTGGAGTAAAAGGATATAGTGAAAATATAAGAGTTAGAAGTATAGTGGGAAAATATTTAGAGCATGCTAGAATTTTATATTTTAAACATACAACACCAAATTATTTTATTTCAAGCGCTGATTGGATGCCAAGGAATTTAGAAAGAAGACTAGAATTAATGACTCCTATTTTTGATGAGCATTCTCGTGCAAAATTGGCTCAAATTTTAAAACTACAATTAAGCGACAATGATTTAGCTTATGAGTTAGACAGCGAGGGAAGATATCGTAAGGTTGTTTTAAATGAGACAGAAAAAATCAACAATTCTCAACAAACTTTAGAAGAGTATATTAGTAGAATTTTTAATACCTTGAAAAAAGATACTGATCACAGTAGGGCGACGCACTTAGCAACGAAGCTTTTTAGGGATAGCTAATCCTTGCTTTTTTAGCAAGGATTATTTCCAACCTTCTATGTAGTTTTTAAGTTTTCTACCAACTTTTGGGTGTTTAAGTTTTTTTATAGCCGAGCTTTCTATTTGTCTTACTCTTTCTCTTGTGACATTTAATTCTTTACCGATTTCTTCTAAAGTTCTATCACTTTCATCATCCATTAAGCCAAAACGCATTCTAATAACAGCCTTTTCTCTATCATTAAGCTGATCTAAAACTTCATCAATTTGTTCTTTTAAATCATCTTTTAAGATGTGATCCATAGGTGAAATTGAGGTTCTATCTTCTACAAAATCTCCAAATTTACCATCATCCTCGTTGCTAATAGGTGCTTCTAGGGAAATTGGTTCTTTAGTAATTTTAATAACTTGTTTTACTTTATCTATACTAAGTCCTACTTCTTTTGCAATAATACTTACATCCGGTTCTTTACCTTCTTTTTGTAAATACTCGCGAATGATTTTATTGATTTGATTGATAGTTTCTATCATATGAATAGGAATTCTTATAGTTCTTGCTTGATCAGCAATTGCTCTTGAAATAGCTTGTCTAATCCACCAAGTTGCATAGGTTGAAAACTTATAACCGCGTTTGTATTCAAATTTATCTACCGCTTTCATTAAGCCTATGTTGCCTTCTTGGATTAAATCTAAAAATGGTAATCCGCGGTTAGTATATCTTTTGGCAATGCTTACAACTAAGCGTAAATTTGATTTTGCCATTCTAGTTTTAGCCTCATCAGATATTTTTTTACCGCGTTTGATTTGCTCTAGAATTTCTTTTAATTGATCTTTTTCTAAATCAAAAGAATTTTGACTAGCTTCTTTAGTTTGAATGAGTTTTTTAATCTCCATATAAGTGCTTACCATGGTAGTTTCTAGGGCACGCTCTGCAATTTCTTCTTTGCTAAGTTTGGTAATATCTTTTAAAATATCTTGGTGTCTTTGTTTTAATTCTTCTGAAAACATTGGTAAGCGATACTCTAAGCGTTTTAATTCTTTATCAAATTCCTCATCGCTTTTTAATGCTGTTTCCATAGATTTTACTATTTCAGAAATAAGTTTTGATGTTGGACCTAGATCCATTAGTTTTTCTTTTAGTATATTTTTCTTAAAAGCAATTATGAGTTTATCTAATAGTTCATCATCATTTTTTTCTGCATTAATAGTAGATATAGTTTTTAACCATTCTTTTTTTGCTTTTTCTAATGCTTTAAAGCTTTCTATGACTTTTAAAGTTCTTTCATCTTCTTTTTTATTTGTTTTTTTAGGTTTTTTTTCATTAGAATTTTCATTTTCCTCATTTTCGTTTTCTTCTTCAGAGTCTATTTCTTCATCGCTTTTATCATCATCGCTTTTATCATCATCCTCAAAGCTTTTAAAAAGCTCTTTCACTCTTCTTTCTCTATTAATTAAAGGTTCTTTATAATCAAGTATAAAATCAATCAAATAAGGCACAGAACAAAAAGCATCGATGATAATGTCTTCGCCTAGCTCAATCTTTTTAGAAATTTCAATTTCTTCATCTTTGTTTAAAAGAGCAATTTGTCCCATTTCTCTTAAATACATTCTTACAGGAGAGTCTGATCTGCTCCACTCAAGTAAATCATTTTCATTGGCTAAATCAAATTCATTTTCCAAACTTGTATCTTGTAATTTTTGTTTTTCCTCTTGTAGCTTTTTTGCTTCTTCTAAATTTCTTTTTTTGGCAATTTCAGCTGAAGAGATTAATTCTACTTTATATTTATCCATTAGATCACGGATTTTTTTTGCACTTGTTGCGTTTGGAAGCTTTGTAAAATACTTGACAAGTTTTTCATATGTGATATAATCTTTAGAATTTTCTTTGAAAAGTTCTTCTAAAACATTAGTTTCATTAGCCATGGATACCCCTTGTATTTAAGTAATGAGTGTAAAACTAAATATTATGCCTAAAAATTAATTAAAAACAAATAAAAATATTTTGGAACGACTTTTGCTTTGTTAGTGAAAAATTAAGATTTTAGTTAGGAAAAATAATGCAAAATGGGTATTATCAAGCCACTGGTGCTATGGTTACGCAATTTAATCGCTTAGATGTTGTAACTAACAATCTAGCAAATGTAAATACAAGTGGCTATAAAAGAGATAATGTTGTTATTGCAGATTTTAAAAGGATTTTTAAAGAAACTCAAGATGAGTTACCTATACAAAATCACACAAGAAATGCTGCAAGATTTGTTAATACAACTATAGATAGAGTTCCGCAGGTTAATCATGTCTATACAAATTTTAGTGTAGGTTCTATGAAAATGACGCATAATCCTTTGGATTTAGCTCTTACTCGCGAAGATACTTTTTACTTGATTAAAACAAATAATGGCGAAATAAGATTAAGTCAAGATGGAAATTTCCAACTTGATGATGAGGGTTATTTGGTAAATCGTCAAGGATACAGAGTTTTAAGCAGTGATTATTTTAATAATCCCGAAAATGATGGCATCCGCATAGGAGATTCTACTTCTTTTATTAATGTGGATAAAAATGGAATTATCAGTGCAGCTAATCAAAATATTGCAAGATTATTTGTAGCACAAGTTGATGATTTAAGAGATTTGCAAAAAGATGGCGATAATATGTATAAAATTGATAATTTAAACAAGATTAGAGATTTACCAAATTCAAATGCCATTAAGCAAGGTTTTACTCAAGGATCAAATGTTAATCCAGTTACAGAAATGGTAGGGTTAATTGAGGCAAATAGAATGGTTGAGATGTATCAAAAAGTTATGACATCTCATATGGATGATTTAAATCAAGAAGCTATTAATAAATTAGCAAGTACTAAATAAAACTAAGGATAGATAAAATGTTAAGATCATTATACACAGCAGCATCAGGGATGGTATCGCAACAAACACAAATTGATGTGACTTCAAATAATATTTCAAATGTTAATACAGTAGGTTATAAAAAATCGCGTGCAGAATTTGCAGATTTGATGTATCAAACGATGAAATACGCAGGAACTTCAACCTCAAGTACCACAAAACATCCAAGTGGTATTGAAGTAGGGCTTGGAGCAAGAGTAACAGCTGTAAGTAAAATTTTTAGTGAAGGTAGTTTAAAACAAACATCAACTTCAGGTCTTGATATGGCAATTGCTGGTAATAATGGCTTTTTTCAAATTCAAATGCCTGATGGAACTATAGCTTATACTAGAAATGGTCAATTTACTAAAGATGCTGAAGGAAACATAGTAAATTCAGATGGTTATAGACTTTTACCGGAAATGACTATACCTGAAGATGCTATTGCTATAAATGTTGCAAGCGATGGAACAGTTTCAGTAATGCAGCCAGGAAATACAGCTGAAACTCAAATAGGACAAATTGAACTTGTAAATTTTATCAATCCTGCAGGTTTACATGCTTTAGGGGATAATCTTTTAGTAGAAACTGATGCAAGTGGGGCGCCTATTGCAGGTATAGCGGGCGAGAACGGTTTTTCTGTTATCAAACACGGCTTTGTGGAGCTTAGTAATGTTCAACTTGTAGAGGAAATGACTGATCTTATTACAGGACAAAGAGCTTACGAAGCAGGCTCAAAAGCAATCACTACAAGTGATGATATGCTTGGAATTGTAAATCAATTAAAACGCTAGAATTAACTAGCGTTTATAATATGTAAAAATATTTAAAAATATACTAAAAAACTCCTATTTATAAATACTTATAAAATATTCTTTTTTATAATTTAAATTTTATCATTAATGTAGTAATATTTTTTAGATGTATTAAAATACATTGAATAAACAATAACGAGGGATATAATGAACAGAAGAGACTTCATTAAAAACACCGCTATTGCTAGTGCTTGTGGTGTTGCAGGTCTTAGTGTTCCAAGTAGTGTACTTGCTAATACTGAGAATAAATGGCGTTGGGATAAGGCTGTTTGTAGATTTTGTGGTACAGGCTGTGGAATTTTAGTTGCAAGTTTAGATGGTAAAATTGTTGCTGTAAAAGGAGATCCAGCAGCTCCTGTAAATCGTGGATTAAATTGTATTAAAGGTTATTTTAATGCAAAAATTATGTATGGAGAAGATCGCTTAGTAACACCTTTACTTCGCGTAAATGCAAAAGGTGAGTTTGATAAAAATGGAAAATTTCAACAAGTTTCTTGGCAAAGAGCCTTTGATGAAATGGAAAAACAATTTAAAAAAGCTTACAAAGAAAAAGGTGTTGAAGGAATTGGAATTTTTGCAAGCGGTCAATATACTATACAAGAAGGATATGCTGCTGCAAAATTAGTAAAAGCTGGTTTTAGATCAAACAATATAGACCCAAATGCACGCCATTGTATGGCTAGTGCAGTTGTTGGTTTTATGCAAACTTTTGGAGTTGATGAGCCTTCTGGCTGTTATGATGATATAGAGCTTACTGATACTATTATTACTTGGGGTGCAAATATGGCAGAAATGCATCCGATTTTATGGTCAAGGGTAAGTGATAGAAAATTAAGTAATTTAGATAAAGTCAAAATTGTAAATTTATCTACTTTTTCTAATAGAACTTCTCATATAGCAGATACTGAAATCATCTTCAAGCCAAATACTGATTTAGCTATTTGGAATTATATCGCTAGAGAGATTGTTTATAATCATCCTGAAGCTATGGATAAAGAATTTATTGAAAAACATTGTATCTTTACAACAGGCTATGCTGATATTGGTTATGGAATGAGAAATAATCCAAACCATCCTAAATTTAAAGCAAGTGAGAAAGATACAGTAGCAAAACAAAATGCTATTATTGTAGATGAAGAAGAAGCGGTATCTTTGGCTTATTTAGGAGTAAAAACAGGTGATAAATTTGAAATGAAACACCAAAGTGCTTCTGATGCGCATTGGGAAATTTCATTTGAAGATTTCAAAAAAGCATTAGAACCTTATACGCTTGATTATGTTGCTAAAGTTGCTAAAGGTAATGAAGATGAAAGCATTGAAGAATTTAAGAAAAAACTTCAAGAATTAGCAAATTTATATATAGAAAAAAATAGAAAAGTTGTAAGTTTTTGGACTATGGGCTTTAATCAACACACAAGAGGTACTTGGGTGAATGAACAAGCTTATATGGTACATTTCTTACTTGGTAAACAAGCTAAGCCAGGTAGCGGTGCGTTTTCATTGACAGGGCAACCAAGTGCTTGTGGAACTGCAAGAGAAGTAGGGACTTTTTCGCATCGTTTACCTGCTGATATGGTCGTTGCAAATCCTAAACACAGAGAAATTAGCGAAAAAATTTGGAAAGTTCCGGCAAAAACAATCAATCCTAAACCAGGTGCTCCATACTTAAAAATCATGAGAGATTTAGAAGATGGAAATATCAAATTTGCTTGGGTGCAAGTAAATAATCCTTGGCAAAACACTGCTAATGCAAATCACTGGATAGCAGCAGCTAGAGAAATGGATAATTTTATCGTTGTGAGTGATTGCTACCCAGGAATTAGTGCTAAGGTGGCAGATTTAATTTTACCAAGTGCTATGATTTATGAAAAATGGGGTGCTTATGGTAATGCTGAAAGAAGAACTCAACACTGGAAACAGCAAGTGCTGCCTGTAGGTGAGGCTATGAGTGATACTTGGCAAATTATGGAATTTGCAAAACGCTTTAAATTAAAAGAAGTTTGGGGTGAAACTAAGGTAAATGATAAACTTACTCTGCCAAGTGTTTTAGAAGAAGCTAAAGCTATGGGTTATAGTGAAGATGACACTTTATATGATGTATTATTTGCAAACAAAGAAGCAAAATCTTTCAAAGCAAACGATTCTATTGCAAAAGGATTTGATAATAGTGATGTTAATGGCGATGAAAGAAAAATTATAGGTAGTGATGGTAAAGAATTTGAAGGTTATGGCTTTTTTGTGCAAAAATATCTATGGGAAGAATACCGCAAATTCGGTTTAGGTCATGGGCATGATTTAGCGGATTTTGATACTTATCATAAAGTAAGAGGTTTAAGATGGCCTGTGGTAAACGGTAAAGAAACACAATGGAGATTTAATACTAAATTTGATTATTATGCTAAAAAAGCAGCTCCAAATTCAGATTTTGCATTTTATGGTGAATTCGCTAAAGAACTGCCAAAAGGAGATTTGCTGGCTCCGCAGACTAAAGAAAAATATAGCTTGAAAAACAAAGTGAAAATTTTCTTTAGACCATTTATGAAAGCTCCTGAAAGACCGAGTGAAGAGTATCCATTTTGGTTATGTACTGGTAGGGTTTTAGAGCATTGGCATAGTGGAACTATGACTATGAGAGTTCCTGAGCTTTTCCGTGCAGTACCTGAAGCACTTTGTTATATGAATGAAGATGATGCTAGGGCAATGAAAATTAATCAAGGTGATATCGTATGGGTACAATCACGCCGTGGTAAAGTAAAAGCTAGAGTAGATTTTCGTGGTAGAAATAAACCTTCTAAAGGGCTTGTGTATGTGCCTTGGTTTGATGAAAATGTATATATAAACAAAGTTACATTAGATGCAACTTGTCCATTGTCTAATCAAACAGATTTCAAAAAATGTGCCGTAAAAATTACTAAAGCATAAAAATGAAAAATAGAAGAGAATTTTTAGCCTTTACTTTTAAGCTTTTATGTATAGGAAGCGGAAGTGCATTTTTAGCAAGTTTAGCATTTAGCTCAAATCAGGAGTATTTTTTAAGACCTCCTGGGGCAGATGATGAAAAAGAATTTTTATCAAAATGTATACGATGTGGACTTTGTGTAAAAGCTTGTCCTTATGATGTTTTAAAACTAGCAAATTTAGAAAATAGTGCTAAAAATGGCACACCCTTTTTTATAGCAAGAGAAAATCCTTGTAGATTGTGCGAGGATATACCTTGTATAAGAGATTGCCCTACAAATGCGCTAGATCATAAATATTTAGAGCAAAATGATGGAATTTATAAAACAAAAATGGGTATAGCTATAATTGATAGTGCAAGTTGTGTTGCTTATTGGGGAATTCAATGTGATGCTTGTTATAGAGCCTGTCCATTGATAGATAAGGCATTAAAGCTTGAAATAAAACGCAATGAAAGAACTGCAAAGCACGCATTTTTATTACCTGTAGTAGATCATGAAGTATGCGTGGGATGTGGGATTTGTGAGAAAGCCTGTATAACGCAAAAAGCTGCTATTAGAGTTTTACCTAGAGAATTTGTCTTGGGAAAAGCTGGGGATAATTACATCAAAGGTTGGGATGAAAAAGATGAAAAACGCTTGCAAGATGTAAACACAGATAAAAATTTCAATAAAAACAAGGCTAAAGATTATCTTAATGATGGAGAATTGTTATGAAATATCTTATTTTAAGAAGAATAGTGCAATTGTCTATCTTAACTTTTTTTTCTTTTGGTGTATTTAATTTTATATTAAAAGGAAATTTAAGCTCTTCAGTTTTATTTTCTTCGGTGCCGCTAAGTGATCCTTTTGCGTTTATTCAACTTGCTTTAGCAAGTTTGCAAGTAGATTTAATGGCTTTAAGTGGTGCTTTGATAGTATTTTTATTTTATGCTATTTTTGCTGGAAGAGCGTTTTGCGCTTGGGTTTGTCCTGTAAATATCATTACTGATTTTGCTTATTTTATTAGAAGTAAATTAGGTTTTAATCAAGCAAGGATTTTTAATGTAAATAAAAATTTGCGTTATTATGTTTTGGCTTTTGTTTTGATTTTTTCTTTTCTTTTTTCCTTTCCTGTTTTTGAGGAATTTTCTTATATAGGAATAATCCAAAGAGGAATTATTTTCGGCGGTATTTCTTGGCTTTTTGTAGCTTTGATTGTTTTTTGTATAGATACATTTTTTAGTCCAAGATTTACTTGCTCGCATTTTTGTCCTTTAGGAGCTTTTTGGGCTTTAAGTTCGCATTTTTCATTACTAAAAGTAAGATATAACTTACAAAAATGTACTAAGTGTTATAAATGCCTTGGGATATGTCCTGAAAAGCAAGTGCTTTGGATGATAGGTAAAGAAAATCAAGATGTAAAATCAGGTGAGTGTATAAGATGTGGAAAATGTATTGATGTTTGCGGTGATGATGCTTTAGGTTTTAGTATAATAAATTTAAGGAGAGAAAATGAAAAATAAAATCTTTTTATCCTTAGCAGCAGCTGTTTTAATAAGTGCTTGCGGACTTGCTGTTAAAAGTGTTGATTCAAAAGATATAGGTTTAAGAAAAACAAGTTTAGAAAGTGAAAATGTAGAGTTATTGGATGCAAAGTATTCTCAAGCAATGGCTGGAGAATCTGTTTTAATTGAGAGATCATTTGAAAATGCTCCGCCATTAATTCCACATACTTTAGAGGATATGCTTCCAATTACTAAGGATAATAATATTTGTTTAAGCTGTCATGATAAAGCTATAGCTAAAGATGTTGGAGCCACTCCGCTTCCAAGTAGCCATTATTTTGACTTAAGAAAAAACAAATCTACTAAAGATATGATAAGTGATGCAAGATTTAATTGTACACAATGCCATGTGCCACAAAGCGATGCAAAACCTTTAGTAGGAAATAGTTTTGAAGCTAAATTTAAAAATGAGGAACTAAAGAAAAAATCTAATCTTTTAGATGTTTTAAATGAAGGCGTAAAATAAAACTATGAAAAAAATATTTTTAATCTTACTAATGAGTGTATATGTATTTAGTTATGAGCTTAAACTTGATTCAAATTTAAATGCCTTAAAACTTGTTGATAGTAGTTTGCTTATAGGACTTGATAATGGAGAATTAAATCAGTACTTTATTAAAGACAAAAAAATGCAAAAAATCACTCAACTTGATAAGATTAAAAATTTTTACGAAGAAAATCTTAGCCCTAGAATTTATAGTATTGATTACTTAAATGGGGCTATTTTGATTTTAAGTGAAGGTAATTTTGGTAGTAAAAGGCTTAGTATTTATAAAAATAAACAACTTTACAACTATAAGCTTTTAAGTGATGGAGTAAAAAAAGCTTTGTTTTTAGATGATGATACTATTTTATTAGCCTTGCTAGGTTCTAATATAGAGCTTTTTGATCTAAAAACAAAAAATATTATAAAAAATTTTACTTTCTCTAACTCAAGTTTAAGTGATGTGGTTTTAAATGAGGCAAAAACTCAATTAGTAGCAGGTTTTGAAAGTGGTGAAATAATACTTTTTGATGTGAAAAAGTGGCAAAAAATAAAAAGTTATAAAAATCTTCATAAAGATAATATTTATCAACTTGATTTTAAAAATGCAATTATTACAAGTTGTAGCACTGATAGAAAATTAGGCATAGTGCGAAATGATCAAGAAAAAAGCATAGAAAGAGACTTTTTAATATATGCTTGTAGTCTAAATAAAAGTGGTTCTATAGCGGTTTTTGGAGATAATGAAAAAAATATTATAGAGCTTATAGATACTAAAAATTTAAAAACAATAAAAAAATTCCAAAATAAAGATTTTTTGCTAGAATATCTTATATTTTTAAACGAGCATGAATTTATTAGTGCTGGTTATGAAGATAAAATTATATTTTGGAGTATAGATGAATCTTTCTAGTGTATTGATTTTAACTAAAGAGGAAAAATTAGAAAAACTTAAAGAGCAAATTCAACAAACACCATGTTGTAGTGTGGAATTGGCTCAAGAAGAAAAAATTATAGTGGTAATAGAAAGTGAAAATTTAGATGATGAGTTAAAAGCATATAAACAATTAGAACAGCTTGATGGGGTGATAAGTATTAATATGGTATTTTCGTATCAGGATTTGGATGAAGAAAGAGAAAAAATTTTAAAAGCAAATTTTGAGGCAAATACTTTTGATGAAAATTTAAAAAAAGATAATTTAGAATACTATGGTAATGTTTTTAGAAAGTATTGATTATGATTTTTTTAATTCCTTTAATTGTGATTATTTCTTCTATTTTTATCATTGATCACTTTTATTTTTCCAAAGAGAATGAAGTTGTAAAAGAAAAAAAACAAGTAGTGCAAAAAAATACCGATTCTGATAAACAAAGATATCTTGAAAATATATTAAATCAAAAATAATCATGCACACACAAATTTCATATAAAAAATTCTTTTGGATTAATATTTTAGTTGTGATTACTCTTGCTTTAAATTTAAGAGCACCTATAACTTCCATAGGTCCTATGATAGAACATATTCAAGAATATTACAATATCAATTCTACTTTAGCAGGTATGCTAACAACCTTACCTTTAATAGCTTTTGGTCTTATATCGTTTTTTGTAGCGTATTTTTCACAAATTAAAGCTTTGTTTTTTGCCTTAATTTTGATTGTCTTTGGAGAAGTTATTAGAAGTTATGGAGGAACTATAGGTTTATTTTCTGGGGTTTTTTTGATAGGAGCAGGCATTGCAATAGCTAATGTTTTATTACCTTCTTTTGTAAAAGAAAAATTTTCTAAAAATACTTATAAGATAATGGGTTTATATGGATCAATTATAGGCTTATCTTCAATTGCTGGCGTGGCCTTATCACTTCCTTTGCTTAAATTTTTTGATGTACCTCAAGCTATGTTTTTTTGGGCTATATTGGCTTTAATTGCTTTGATTTTTTATTTTCCACATTTGAAAAATAAAAGATTATTACGCCCTAAAAAGAAAAATATTAATAAAGTGAATATCTTTTTAAACTTAACAGCCTGGAAAGTTACTATTGTAATGGGATTACAAAGTTTTTTATCTTATAGTCTTTTTGCATGGCTTAGTGTGATGATTAGTGAAAAGGGCTTTGGAATTGACTTTGGTTCTAATGTTTTATTATTATCTCAAATCATAGGAATGCCTGTGGCATTTTTACTACCTATCATTTTAGGAAAGCTTAGATCTCGTGCTAAAAGTTTTGCTATAGTGATGTTAGGGTTTTTGTATTTTTTAAGTTTTATGATGATTTTTCTTTTTAAAGTAAAAGCGATTTTGTTTTTAGCGGCTATTTTTTTAGGTTTTGCTTCTAGTGGAGTTTTTACAATTTCGCTATTATTTATTGCTATCAAAAGCTCAAATTCTATCATAGCGGCTAAACTTTCTGCTATGTCACAAGGTATAGGGTATTTAATAGCTGCTCAATCACCTTGGATTATAGGCATGCTTCATGATAATTTTAGAAATTTCACTTCAGGCTTTATTATGCTTATTATAGTAGCTATAATACTTAACATTTTTGTATTTTTGGCATATAAGGCTCCTGTGATTAAGTGAAAATTAAAAATAAATTAAAGCCTTTTTTGTTAGAATTTTAGGATTTTATTTTTGTGAGTTAATAATGCGATATACAGTAACAGAGGCTTCTATTTATGAAGCACAAGGCTTAAAAGATGAGGCTTTGGAGATTTATAAAAATATATTAAAACAAGATCCGCAAAATAAAAATGCCATTGATGCTATAAGGCGTTTGAGTGGCTTGCGTTCTAATCATGAAGATTTAAATTATGATATGCTTGATTTTTTTGTCAATATGAAAAGTGAAGAAGAAATTAATGAATTTAAAAGGTGGTTGATAAAACTATGAATATAGAAGATTTAGCAAAAATGGCTATTAGTGAAGTTAATTCGGAGTTAGATAATAAAAAAAATAAAAACGATGAATTTGCTCCTATGGTAGAAGAAATTACTCAAGAAAAAAATGTTAATACTCAAGAGAAAAAAATCAAAGAAGAAATTAGTAAGGTTACACAAGAGCTAATCCAAGAACTAGATGATTTAGAAGTAAAAGTAAAAGATGATAAACAAAATGTCGCTATTAAGGTTGAAGCTTTAGAAGAAAAAGAAGAAAGCATTATAAATAATGAAGAATTTTTCTTGAAAAATCTTAGAGAGCGTATTTTGGTTTTATTTGAAGGATTAAAAAATACCAAAGATGAGCATATGGAAAAAAGACTAGATATGACCATTACTTTTTTAGAGTTTTTACTTGCAAAGATTGAAGATAGACTTAAAAAATGACCAAGATTTTTTAAGAATTAAAAATATACTTAAGCCTTACACACAAAGGGTTTATTTAGTAGGTGGTTGTGTAAGGAATTCTTTTTTAGATTTATCTAGTGATGATTATGATATAGAAATTTATGATATTGAGCCTATGCTTTTTGATGAGCTTATGCAAAAACTTGGTGCAAATGGAGTAGGAAAAAGTTTTTTTGTATATAAATATAAAAAATTTGATTTAGCTCTAGCACGCTATGAAAATAAAATTTCTACAGGCCATAGAGGTTTTGAAGTTAAAGTTTGTAATAATGAGCAAGAAGGAGCAAGAAGAAGAGATTTTACCATTAATGCATTGATGGTAAATATTTTTGATTTTGAATTTTTGGATTTTTTTAATGGTTTGCAAGATTTGCAAGCAAAGATTATAAGACATATTGATGATAAAAGTTTTATTGAAGATAGTTTAAGAGTGCTTCGTGGAATTTCTTTTGCATGTAGGTTTGATTTAACAATTGCAAAAGAAAGTTTAAAATTAATGCAAACTATGGATATAAGCGATTTATCTAAAGAGCGTATTAATAATGAACTTTATAAAATTTTTAAAACTTCAAGACTAAATAAAGCTTATGAGTATTTTAAAATTTTAAATTTAGAAGAAAAAATCTTTTTTTATCAAAGCTGTAATAAAGAATTTGAGAGACTTTTAGAGTATAGCCAAAATTTAATTTGTGATGAGGCTTTGTTTTTGTATTTGTATTTGAATTTTTTTCATATAAATAAAGAGGAATTTTTCAAAAAAACAAAATTAAAAAAAGAGCTTTTAAAAAAATGCGAACAAGAATTTATTTTAGGTAAAATTGATGATTTTAATTTAGCTAAAATTGCTTTAAAAATACCACTTTGCAAATGGCTTGGGCTTTGGAATAATGAGCGTATAACACAAGCAAAAAAAATAAATTTATATCATCATGCTTTTGAAAGTAAAATTAGCGCCAATGACTTACTAAAGGAAGGATTTAGCGGGAAAGAACTTGGAATTGAACTTGAAAAAAGAAAATTACAAGAATTAAAAAACTATATAAAGGAGTAAAAATGAATGAGTATATTTTAAAAATTTCATGCAGCGATGAAAAAGGATTGATTTATAGAATTTCAGATGTTATTTTTAAATATAGAATCAATATTATAAAAAATGATGAATTTGTTGGAGAAAATCGTTTTTTCTTTAGGGCACATTTAGAAGGTGAGCTTGATATAAAAGCTTTTAAAGGAACGCTTGAAGCTATGCTTCCTGATAATGCACAAATTGAAATTACTTCAAAGAGAAAAAAAGATATTATTGTTTTAGCTACTAAAGAAACTCATTGTTTAGGTGAGTTACTTATCCGTCAATTTAGTGGAGAATTTAATGCAAATATTAAGGCAGTTATTGCAAATTATGATGTATTAAAACCTTTAGTGGATAAATTTAACATACCTTTTCATACTATTTTAGCACAGGATTTAAGCAGACAAGAGCATGAAAAAAAACTACTAGAGTGTTTAAAACAATATGAGTTTGATTATATTGTTTTAGCAAAATATATGAGAATATTATCTCCATCTTTTGTAGAGAATTTTGAGGGAAAGATTATTAATATCCACCATTCTTTTTTACCTGCATTTATAGGAGCTAATCCTTATAAGCAAGCTTATGAAAGAGGGGTAAAGATTATAGGCGCAACAGCACATTTTGTAAATAATAACTTAGATGAGGGGCCAATTATTACCCAAGATGTTATACCAGTTACTCATGAATATTCTTGGCAAGCTATGCAACAAGCAGGGCGCAATGTAGAAAAAAATGTTTTTTCTAAGGCCTTGGATTTAGTGTTTGATGATAGGATTTTTATATATGATAATAAAACAATAGTATTTTAATCTTGATGCTAAAAAGCATCAAGATTAGCATGAATAGCAAGTTTTAAACTCATATGCAGTTGGTCTAGCTTCTACAGGCCATACTTGGGTTTCAAATTTCATATGTTGATAATCATCAATAAATACATCACTCATAACAGGCTTTAAGAAGGCATTTTTTCTAATGAGTGCTTCCAAAGATCCTCTTAAAGTGTGAGGTAATTGCTCTATACCTTTTTCTCTAATCTCATCTAGGGTTAGTGCAAATAAATTTTCATCCATAGGGCCTACCGGTATGGTTTTATTTTTAATACCATCAAGTCCTGCCATAAGCAAGCTTGTAAAAGCTAGGTAAGGATTGGAAGTGCTATCAGGAAATCTTATTTCAACTCTTGCGCTTTTTTCATTAATACCATAAGGCACGCGACAACTTGCAGAGCGATTTTGGCAAGAATAAGTTAGTATACAAGGTGCTTCAAAACCTGGAACTATTCTTTTATAAGAATTTGAACTAGGATTGGTAAATGCAGCAACACTTCTTGCATTAGCTAAAATTCCACCGATGTAATTAATCGCATATTCACTTAATTTTCCATATCCTTCTTTATCATAAAATAAATTTACTCCATCTTTCCAAAGGCTCATATGCACATGCATACCACTTCCATTATCTCCATAGAGTGGTTTTGGCATAAAGGTCGCTGTTTTTCCATTTAAATGCGCTACCATTTTAACTACATATTTATAAATTTGTACATTATCAGCAGCTTCAACTAAATTCCCAAATTCTACACCAATCTCAGCTTGTCCTTGTGCTACTTCATGATGATGTACGAAAGTTTTTAAACCAACTCTTTCTAAAACTTGTACCATTTCAGCTCTAATATCCACACTAGAATCAATAGGACTTACAGGAAAATATCCACCTTTATTTCTTGGGCGATGTCCACTATTGTAACTATCTGTAAAATCTTTATTATCATTCCATTCACCTTCTTCAGTATCTACTTCATATTTTGCACAGTGAGAAGAATCAACTATTTTTACATTATCAAAAATAAAAAATTCATTTTCAGGACCAAAATAAGCAGTGTCAGCGATATTGCTTGTGCTTAAGTGCTGCATTGCTTTTTTAGCAATACTTCTTGGGCATTTTTCATACATTTGATCTTTGTAAATATCATATACATCGCAAATTACTATGATAGTAGGATCAGCTGTAAAAGGATCTAAAAACGCACTTTTCACATCAGGTTTTAAAATCATATCTGATTTTTCTATAGGCTGCCAACCATGCAAAGAGCTTGCGTCAAAAGGAATTCCGTTTTCAAAGGTTTTATCATCAATTGCTTTTATATTATAAGTGATGTGATGCCAAGTGCCTATCATATCAGTAAATCTAAAATCAACAAATAAAACTTCATGTTCTTGACAATAACTAAAAAACTCATCAATGTTATTTACAAATTTACCCATTTTTTCTCCTTTTTATTTTTTGGGTTTTTTAATTTATTTTATAGATTGTAGTATATTTTTTTTAAATTAAGTTTAAATTAATATTTTTTTTATAATCAAATTAAAAAAAAGATTATTTTGTGTAAAAAAATAATTAAGTTGGTAAAATTAATGTTGATTTATATTTTTTTGTAATATAATCTCGCATTAGTTTTTTTATTAAAAAAGGTGTAACAATGACCCAAGAAGAATTAGATGCTTTAATGAATGGCACTGAAGACTTAGATCTTGATTCTGTAGAAGAAACAGAAGAAAAACCAGATACAGATTATGAAGATGAGGAAAAAAATAAGCAAATTGTTAATGATATGATTAATGGTGATTATAAAGCAAGAGCGGATATGGCTTGGCCACCACCACCACCTAGTAAAGAACATAAAGTTGTACATCAACTTGATGATGTTACAAGAGATAGTGAAATAAAAGCCACAGAGATGATGGAAAAATTAGAAGCTATTAACGACTTTTTTGCAAATTCTGAGAGTGATCTTTGTGTAATCAGTGATGCTTTAAATAAAAATATAGAAATTTTTGAAAAATTAAATGCAAAATTTCCTAATGTGGTAAGCTTTAAAGAAGCTATTGAAATAAATAACAATGCTAAAAATATCATAGATGAGATTACAGGTTGTTTGCAAACTGGACAAGATGAAGTTATGATGGCAATGGATGCTATGCAATATCAAGATATTCATCGTCAAAAAATTGAGCGTGTTATTAATGTTATGAGAGCTTTAAGTAGATATATGAGTAGTTTGTTTGAAGGTAAAATTGATGATGAAAAACGCGTGGGATCTGCTGTGCATATCGAAGGAGATACAACTGCAGATGTTGTAAGTAATGATGATATTGAGGCATTAATCGCAAGTTTAGGAAAAAAATGATTATTCCTGAAATAGTAGCTCCTGCAGGTAATTTTACAAAATTAAAAATAGCTTTAGCTTATGGAGCTGATGCTGTTTATGCAGGAGTGAGTAATTTTTCATTAAGAGCAAGAACTGCTAGAGATTTTAATTATGAAACTTTTAAAGAAGCTATTGATTATACGCATGCAAAAGGAAAAAAAATTTATGTAACGATTAATGGATTTCATTTTAGTTCGCAAATTGAAGGTTTGAAAAGGCATATTTTAAAACTAAAAGAAATGAAACCTGATGCTTTTATAGTAGCTTCTGTAGGTGCTATGCGTTTGGTTAAAGAGCTTGCACCTGAAATCAATCTTCATGTATCAACCCAAGCTAATATTTTAAATTACTTAGACGCTCAAGTTTATAAAGATATGGGAGCTAAGCGTGTTGTTATAGCAAGGGAACTTGGTTTAAAAGATGCAAAAGATTTGAAAAATAATTGTGACATAGAGCTTGAAAGTTTTGTCCATGGTTCTATGTGTTTTGCGTATTCTGGCAGATGTTTGATAAGCTCAGTGCAAAGTGGACGCATGAGTAATCGTGGATCATGTGCAAATGATTGTAGATTTAACTATGAACTTTATGCAAAGAACCCAGAAACTAATACACTTTTTAGACTTGAAGAAGATGAGAATGGCACGCATGTGTTTAATTCTAAAGATTTAAATTTAAGCTCGTATATTCAAAAAATTATGCAAGAAGATTGCATTCATGCTTTTAAAATAGAAGGAAGAACGAAAAGTGAGTATTATGTAGCTTTGACTACAAGAACTTATAAAATGGCAGTGCAAGATGTGTTGCAAAATACTTTTGATGCGGCTAAGTATGAAAAAGAAATTCATACTTTAAAACACAGAGGTTTTACAGATGGATATTTAGTTTCAAGAGCTTATGAAAAAACCGATTCAATAAATCATAATACAAGTATAGAAGAAGGAACCCATCAAGTGCATGCTATTAGCGAAGATGGTGAATTTTTTAAATGTAAGGGTAGGATAGAATTAAACAAAGAATATGAAATTCTAGCTCCGGTTGATTCTAATATAGAATTAGGGGAAAATAAACTAGGTTTAGTATATGAAAATGAAGGAAAAAAATTCATAGTGTTTAAACAATTATTAGCAAAAAACAATAAAGAATTTAGTGAAATTCATAGTGGTAATGAAAATGAAATTACTTTACCATTTAAACTTCCAGAATTTAGCTTTTTAAGAAGGAGTGTTGAATGAAATTTGTTTCCATATTGATGGGAAGTAAGAGTGATTATGATATAGTAAAAGAAGCTTTAGGAATTTTGGAAAAATTTGATGTAAAATATGAAGTCTTGATCACTTCAGCTCATAGAAGTCCTCAAAGAACCCAAGAATACATCAAAAATGCTGAAGAAAAAGGTGCAAAAGTATTTATTGCTGCAGCGGGTATGGCAGCTCATTTAGCAGGAGCTGTTGCAGCACATACAACAAAACCTGTTTTAGGTATACCTATGCCAGGAAGTAATTTAGCTAGTATGGATTCTTTATTTTCTACTGTGCAAATGCCAAGTGGAATTCCTGTAGCAACTGTGGCTATAGGTAAAGCAGGGGCTATTAATGCAGCTTATTTGGCAGTGCAAATTTTAGCAATAGAAGATGAGTCTTTAGCGCAAAAATTATTAGAAGATAGACAAAAACAACAAGAAAAATTAATCCAAGATTCTAATACAATTGAAGTTTTTCTTTAAGGAGCGTATATGCAAACTTACTTGGAATTAAAAGAATTTTGTCAGTTAGTTCATTTATCCGAAGATGTTGTAAAAGGAATGATGGCAAATGGTGCTTTAAATTTCAAAGAAGAAGAAGGTAAAATTTATATAGAAGCTAATCAAGGTACTTTTAGCGTAGTTCCTTCAAGTTCAAAGCAACCTGTTATGGTAAATTCTATGACCTTGGCAGGAGAAAGTTTTGTAGAAAAAACTATAGGGACTATTTTAAATTTACATGAAAAAGTTCTTGATGCTAAGGATGAAACCTTAGAAGCTTTAAAGGGTGAAAATAAATTTTTAAAAGATGCTCTTTATTCTATGCAAGAGCTTTATGATGAGGATAGAAAAACTATAGAAAATCTTAACGAGCAACTTAAATATGCGCGTAATGAAGTTGAATTTCTAAAAAGAAAATATAAAATGATGTGGAATAAAACAGTGGAATTATATGCAAATTCGCCTGAGAAGTCTGAAGAATTAAAGGAAGAAAAATGACTTTTTCTCAAATGATTTTAAATTTACAAGAATTTTGGCAAAAGCAAGGTTGTGCTATTATGCAACCTTATGATTTTCCAGCAGGTGCAGGGACATTTCACCCGGCAACTTTTTTAAGAAGTTTAGGTAAAAAACCTTGGGCGGCTGCTTATGTAGCACCAAGTAGAAGACCAACTGATGGAAGATATGGTGAAAATCCTAATAGGTTGGGTGCTTATTATCAATTTCAAGTTTTAATTAAACCAAGTCCTGATAATATCCAAGAATTATATTTAAAAAGTTTAGAAAATTTAGGCTTTGATTTGAAATCACATGATATTCGTTTTGTTGAAGATAATTGGGAAAGTCCAAGTTTAGGTGCTTGGGGTTTGGGCTGGGAAGTTTGGCTTGATGGTATGGAAGTTACACAATTTACTTATTTTCAACAAGTTGGTGGTATAAGCGTAGATTTAGTTAGTGCTGAAATTACTTATGGCTTGGAAAGACTTGCAATGTATTTACAAGATGTAGATAATGTATATGACATAGTTTGGAATGAATTTAACGGCGAAAAAATTACCTATAAAGATGTTCATAAGCAAGGTGAGTTTGAATTTAGTAAATATAATTTTGAAGTAAGTGATGTAAAAACTTTAAATGTACAATTTGAAAATGCTTACAATGAGTGTAAAAATGCATTAGATGCAAAACTTGCTTTACCAGCATATGATTATTGTATGTTAGCAGCACATACTTTTAACTTGCTTGATGCAAGAGGAGCTATTTCAGTAACTCAAAGACAAGATTTTATGCTTAAAATTAGAGAATTATCTAAAAATTGTGCTTTAGTATATAAAGAAAGTTTAGATGAAAATTAAAGAAATTTATGATTATTTAGATACTATTAGTCCATTTAATACGCAAAGTTCATGGGACAATAGTGGTTTATTGCTTGGAAATTTCGATCAAGACATAAATAAGATTTATCTTGCGCTTGATGTAGATATGCATTTAATTGAAAATGCAAGCGAAAATTCACTTTTTATAGTTCATCATCCTTTAATTTTTAAAGGTTTGAAGAATTTAAGTGGAGTGCTTTATCCGCAAAATCTTCTTACAAAAATGATACAAAAAAATATAGCCTTGATTGCTATGCATACAAATTTTGATTTAAGTCATTTAAATACTTATTTTACTAGCGAAATTTTGGGTTTTAAGATCAAAGAACAAAATGAATTTTTGATCTATTGTGATGTAGATTTTCAATTAGATACATTAGTTGATCATGTTAAAAAGTGTTTAAAGCTTAATCATATTAGGGTTGTTAATGCTCATCAAGAAAAAATAAAAACTTTAGCAATATGTACAGGTAGTGGTGGAGATTTGATTTCTAGTGTAAAAGCAGATTGTTTTTTAAGTGGGGATTTTAAGTATCATCAGGCCTTAGAAAGTTATCATAATAAACTCAATTTGATTGATATAGGTCACTATGAAAGTGAGTCATACTTTGGTGAAATTTTAGCAAAAGATTTGCAAAAATTTCATTTAGAAGTTATAATATCAGTTTCAAAAAATCCATTTCAATATTTTTAAGGAAAAAATCAATGAATAAATATTTAGAACAACTTATAGCTTTATCGCAAATTGATAAAGAGTTAGATGGTTTTGCAAATAAAGTAGAAGAAGCTACAAAGGATTTAAAAGAAAAGCGTAATTTGCTTGATAAAACTGAAGAAGAAATTGCAGGTTTTGAAAAAGATATTAAAGATATAGAAAATCAAAAAATACAAAACAATAACCATATTGCAGAATTTGGTGTGAAAATTAAAGAAATAGCCAAAAAAAGTGCTGCAGTGAAAACTGAAAAAGAAGCAAATGCTTTAAAAATCGAAGAAGATATAGCTAAAGAGCAACTTGATGCAGCAAATGAAGAGATAGAAAGATTAGATAAAATTTTAGAAAACAAAGAAAAATTTATACAAGAATTGCAAACTAAGAGAACTGAACTTGAAAATGAAGTGGATCAAATAGATGCTCAAACAAAAGTTGTATTAGTTGATATTGAAAAAGAAAGATTAGAGATTTATGATAAAAAAGTAAAGCTGGTTGGCGAAATAAATCAAAAAGTTTTAACTTTTTATGAGAAAATTAGAAAATGGGCGGGAAATAGTGCTGTAGTTCCTGTGAAAAAACATGCTTGTTATGGCTGTTTTATGAGAATTTATGATAAAACTTATTTAGCAGTTTTAAAAGGTGATGAAATCGTAACTTGTCCGCATTGCGGAAGAATTTTATATAAAGAAAAAGAAGAAAATCAAAATTGATTTTTTTTTATTACATTTTTGCTGTGATTATATATGTAATCGCAGTTCCTTTTTTGTTGATTTTAAGTTTTTGTAAAGAAAAATATAAAGTATCTCTAAAATCTAGATTTTTTCTTTACAAAAACTTAAAACAAGAACAAGGAGATATATATTTTCATGCTTGCTCCTTTGGGGAGATTAAAAGCATTGTTCCCTTAATAAAACTTTTTCCAACTTGTAAAATTTCAACTATCACGCAAACTGGATTTAATGAAGCTTTAAGACATTCTAAAAAAGTAAATTTTTTACCATTTGAAATTTTTATACCATTTTGGATGAAACCTTGCAAAGTTTTGATTATTTTTGAAGCAGAGCTTTGGCTTATGCTTGTATTGATGGCTAAATTTTATAATGCAAAAGTTATTTTATTAAATGCTAGGATTAGTGATAGATCTTTAAAAAACTACAAGCGTTTTAGCTTTTTTTATCGTTTAATTTTTAAATATATTGATGTTGTGTTTGCACAAAGTCAAAAAGACAAAGAAAGATTAGAATGCTTGGGTGCTAAAAATGTTGTAGCATATAAAAATATCAAAGCATATATAAAACAAGAACAAGTGAAAAATTATTCAAAACCTAAGGCTAGGGTTATTATATTTGCTAGTACGCATGAAAATGAAGAACGATTATTGCTTAATGAGATTAAACTAGAAGAAAACGATAGATTAATTATCGCTCCAAGACATCCGGAGCGTTTTGGCGAGGTTGAGGGGATTTTAAAAGATTTTTGTCAAAAAAATTATTATAATATGCAAAAATTTTCAGACTTTACTTTAAGCGAAAATGATTTTGCAAATTTTTTTAAGACTAAGTGTTTATTGCTAGATGCTTTGGGTAAGCTAGAAAGTTTTTATAAGATTAGTGATGTGGTTTTTTTGTGTGGCTCTTTTGTAAATAATATAGGTGGGCATAATCCTATAGAAGCGGCTAGATGGAATAATGTTATTATCTCGGGGAAATATTATTTTAATCAAGAAAGTTTATATCAAGAAGTTGATGATTTGTATATTTGTGAGAGTGTAAAAGATATAAATGATTTTTTAAAGCAAAAATTATCACAAGCACGAGTCAAAGAGCAAAATGATTTAAATGAAGTTATATTAAGTATAAAAGAAGGTTTAGATGCAAGAAAAAGCTTATAAATTGCTTGCACTGCAAGAAAAAATTTCTAATAATGCAGCAAAGGATTTGATTGATAAAGGTTGTGTTTTTGCTATGGGAAAAAAGGTTGTTATAGCTAGAGCTTTGATGAGCTCAAAAACAAGATTTGTCGTACAAAAAATAAAAAAAGCAAAAATACTTTTTGAAGATGATAAAATCATAGTTTTAAATAAGCCTTATGGGGAAATTAGCGAGAATTTAGAAGGTGTTTATAATGCTAAATTAATTAACAGGCTTGATAAAGAAACAAGTGGAGTTTTGCTTTTAAGCAAAGATGAGGAATTTAGACTAAAATGCATTCAAGAGTATAAAAAACAAAATGTTTATAAAAGCTATTTAGCTATTGTCGATGGAGTGATTGCTGAAGAACTTGAAATTTGTGAAAAAATAACTACTATAAAAAATAAATCCGGAGCTTTTAGTAAAATCGATAAATTTGGCTTAGAAGCTCATACTCAGGTTATACCTTTAATGGTAAATGCAAAAAAAACTTTAATAAAAGCGGTCATTAAAACAGGTAGAACACATCAAATCAGAGTGCATTTAAATCATATAAAACATGGTATTATTGGCGATGAAAAATATGCAAAAAATAGCTCTCCTAGAATGTATTTGCATTCTTATGAAACGCATATTTTTGATTATCAATTTAAAGCTTTACTTGATGAGAGTTTTAATGCTTATGGTTTTGAAATAAAAAATTTAAATTTTTAAAGGCGTTTAAAGCTAAAAGGGTTTATAATTTAGCTTTTTAAAATTTTAATAAAGGGAAAATAAAGTGTTTGAAATAGTTAGTGAGTCATTTAAATCCGCGGTTAATAAACTTCGTTTTGTTGATGATGAAAAAGCTTTAAAAAATGCTCTTGACACTTTAAAAAAAGCCCTTTTAAAAGCAGATGTGCATCATAAAGTTACGAAAGAATTACTCACTTTAGTAGAAAATGATGTAAAAACTAATGGCATAGGCCAAAAGCAATTTTTAGACTCAATTAAGAAAAATTTAGAAGAAATTCTTAGTGTTAAAGGTAAAAATCAAGGTTTTGTATTTGCTAGTAAGCCACCTACGGTTGTTTTGATGTGTGGTTTGCAAGGTGGTGGTAAAACTACTACTACGGTAAAAATTGCTAATTACTTAAAACTAAGAAATAAAAAAGTATTAATTGCTGCATGTGACTTGCAAAGATTAGCTGCGGTAGAGCAATTAAGACAACTCACTCAGGCTAATGAGCTCGATTTATTTTTCATAGAAAATGAAAGCAATCCTTTAAATGTAGCTAAACAAGCTTTAGAAAAAGCAAAAAATTCTATGTATGATGTTTTGCTTGTAGATACTGCCGGCCGTCTGGCAATTGATATAGCTTTGATGAATGAGCTTAAAGAAGTAAAAGCTATTTTAAATCCTGATGAAGTATTTTATGTAGCTGATGCTATGAGTGGTCAAGATGGAGTTAAAACAGCAAGTAGCTTTAATGAAGCTTTAGAAATCACTGGAATTATTTTAAGTAAATTTGATGCAGATACTAAAGGTGGTGTTGCGCTAGGTATAGCTAAACAAATTGGTGTGCCTTTAAGATTTATTGGTGTTGGCGAGAAAGTAGCTGATTTAGAAGTATTTATCCCTGATAGGATTGTTAATCGTATCATGGGTGAGGGTGATTTGGTGACTTTGGCTGAAAAAACTGCCGCTATTATAGATGAAAAAGAAGCAAAAAAACTTAATAAAAAAATCAAAAAAGGTGAATTTAATTTCAATGACTTTTTAAATCAAATGGAAAGTGTTAAAAAACTTGGTAGTATGAAATCAATCATTGGTATGATACCTGGTTTATCATCTATGGCAGCAAATATTAAAGATATTGATTTGGATAATTCTAAAGAAATTATTCATATTAAAGCAATGATTTCATCAATGACGCCAAAAGAAAGAGAAAATCCTGATTTGTTAAACAACGCAAGAAAGCGTCGTATTGCAGAGGGTGCTGGTTTATCTCAAATGGAAGTAAATCGCTTTTTAAAACAATTTAGTAATGCGGCTAAGTTGGCAAAGAAATTTTCAAACAAAAAAGGAATGGAAAATTTTATGAATATGTTGCAGCAAGCTAAAAGACCGCAATAATTAAAGCTTTTTTATGGATATATGAGTTAAAATATCTATAACAAAATTTTAATTTTTTTAGGAGTATTAAAATGACAGTAATCAGACTTACAAAAATGGGACGCAAAAAAAGACCATTTTATCGTATAGTTGTAACTGATAGTAGAAAAAGACGCGATGGTAGTTGGATAGAAAGCATTGGATATTATAATCCTATGGTTGAACCTGAAGTGGTAAAATTTGATGCTGAGCGTTTAGCTTATTGGAAGAGCGTAGGTGCTAAATTAAGCGATAGAGTAGCAGCTATTACAAGCAAATAAAAATGGTTGAAAATTTTTTAAGAGAATACGCAAAATTAATTGTTGATTTTCCTGAAAAAGTTGATATACAAAAACAAAATTTAGAAAACAATTTTGCTGAAATTATCATTTATGTTGATCCAACTGATACTGGTAAGTTGATCGGAAAAAACGGGAAATTAATCAACGCAATAAAAACAGTTATTATGGCTTATAAAGTTAAAGATGCAACTTCATATCGTATAACGGTAAAAGCTATTGAAGAATGATTTGGTCCAAGTTGCTAAACTTGGGAAAAGTGTTGGTTTGAAAGGTTATGTAAAATTACATAATTTAAGTGATTTTTTTGAGCAGTTTAAAGCAGGTGCTAAATTTTTTGATGGTAATCAAAAAATTTACACCATAAAAGCTTTCGATAAAACAAGATCTTTGGTTTTATTTGAAGATTTTGAGAATTTAGAATCTGCAAAAAAACTAACTAATATTACACTATTTCAAAGCATAAAAACTACAAAAGAAACTTGTAAGTTAAAAAAAGATGAGTATTTTTATTTTGATATTATAGGCTGTGAAATTTTTGAAAATGAACAAAAATTAGGTGTAGTTGAAGATATTTTAGAAAATGGAGCTGGATTTTTATTCTATATAAAATGCGATGAAAAACTACAGACAAAGGTTAAAAACTTTTATATTCCTTATGTTGATAAATATATTCAAAAAGTTGATATAGAAAATAAAAAAATATTCACACAATCTGCTTTAGATATTTTAGAAAATTCATGAAATATACTTTTGTAAGTTTATTCCCAGAGCTTATTGAGCCTTATTTTAAAACTTCTATTTTGGCAAGGGCAAAAGAAAAAGGAATTTTAGAATTTGATTTTGTTAATCCTAGAAATTTTACTACAAATAAACATCTAAAAGTAGATGATTATAAAATAGGCGGTGGTGCGGGACTTTTATTACAAGCTCAGCCTTTATATGATTGTTTAACGCATATTAAAAGCCAAGATAAAAATACGCATTTTATTTTTCTTTTACCATGTGCTAAAACTTTTAAGCAAATAGATGCTAAAAGATTAAGCATCAAAGAGCATATTTGTTTTGTATGTAGTAGATATGAGGGTTTAGATGAGCGTATTGTGGAAGAATTTGCTAATGAAGTGTTTTCTATAGGAGATTTTATACTTACAGGTGGAGAGTTAGCATCTTTGGTGATGTGTGATGCTATTAGTAGAAATATTCAAGATGTTCTTGGAAATAGTGAAAGTTTAAGTGAAGAAAGTTTTGAAAATGATTTATTAGAAGCACCATCATTTTCTAAGCCATTTGTTTTTGAAAAGGAAAATAAAAAATTTTATGTTCCTTCAGAGTTTTTAAAGGGAAATCACGCTAAAATTACAGCTTTAAAAACTACTTTGGCGTCTTGCAAAACGAAATATTTTCGTCCTGATTTGTATCAAAAGCATGAACGCAAATTTTAAGGAATATCGTTATGAAAAATAAATACATTGAGCAATTTGAGCAAAAACAAATTGAAGGTAAAAATGTTCCAGAATTTCGTGCTGGAGATACTTTAAGACTTGCTATTCGCATTAAAGAAGGCGATAAAACAAGAATTCAAAATTTTGAAGGTATTTGTATAGCGCGTAGAGGAAATGGTGTAGATGAAACTTTCATTGTGCGTAAAATAGGCGCTAATAATGTAGGTGTTGAAAGAATTTTCCCTATTTATAGTGAAAGTTTAGAAAGTATTACAGTATTAAGAAGAGGTCGTGTACGCCGTGCTAGATTATTCTATTTAAGAGATAGAAGAGGTAAGGCTGCTCGTATTAAAGAACTTAAAAAATAAAATGAAATTTAGAACTCAAATGCATGAAGTAATTTCTTGGGAACAAGAAATTGAAAATGGCATAAATATATCTAAAAAAATAGAAAATGCTTATGCTAAGGAAATATGCATAAATATGTCAAAGGATAGCTTTATGAAAGATCATAAAGCACCTTTTGATATTACTATACAAGTATTAAAAGGCTCTATTGATTTTGGAGTTTTAAATCAGCAAATTCTACTTAAATCTTTAGATAGCATTAGTTTAAAAGCTAATGAAATTCATAATCTTTTAGCACTAGAAGATTCTATAGTGCGTTTAACTCTATATAAACAAGATAGCCTTGAACGCGTTGAGAGTGTTTTGAAATCTTAATTTAAGTCTCATTTTGTATAATTTTAGCTTACTTAAAATTAGGAAGTTAAGCTATGAAATGGACTAAAGATTCTTGGAAAAATTATAAAATTCAGCAACAGCCGCAATATCCTGATGAAAATGAATTACAAGATGTTGTTAAAAAATTAGAAAAATTACCACCACTTGTTTTTGCAGGTGAGGTAGATAAGTTAAAAAAATCCCTTGCTAATGTTGTAAATTCTCAAGCATTTTTACTCCAAGGAGGAGATTGCGCAGAGAGTTTTGTAAATTTTGGTGCTGATAATATAAGAGATATGTTTAAAGTTATGCTTCAAATGGCCATAGTACTTACTTTTGCAGGATCTTGTCCTATTGTTAAAGTAGGGCGTGTTGCAGGACAATTTGCAAAGCCAAGAAGTAGTGATTTTGAAGAAGTAGATGGAGTAACACTTCCAAGTTATCGTGGGGATATTATTAATGGTTTTGAATTTAATGAAAAATCAAGAATAGCCGATCCTAAAAGAATGCTAGAAGCGTATTATCAAAGTGCTACAACTTTAAATTTATTAAGAGCTTTTTCAAGAGGTGGTTTAGCGGATTTAAGAGTAGTGCATAAGTGGAATTTGGGTTTTTTAAAAAAAGCAGAGCTTGGGAAAAAATATAATGAACTTAGTGAAAAAATCACTCAAGCTTTAGCTTTTATGCAAGCTTGTGGTATCACTGATACCCCAAATCTTTCTCAAACAGCCTTTTATACTTCTCATGAAGCCTTGCTTTTGTCTTATGAAGAAGCTTTAACTAGAGTAGATAGTTTAAGCGGGGAAATTTATGATTGTTCAGCACATATGCTTTGGATAGGCGAGCGTACTAGAAAAGCAGATGAAGCACATGTGCATTTTTTAAGTGGAGTAAAAAATCCACTCGGTGTTAAGCTTAGCGCTAATTATGATTTAGGTGAGATAAAAAAGCTAGTAAGTATTTTAAATCCACATAATGAAGCAGGAAGATTAAATTTCATCATCCGTATGGGATGTGATAAGATAGAAAATGCCTTGCCAAAATTATTTAAAGAGTTAAAACAAGAAGGGTTTAATATACTTTATAGCATAGATCCTATGCATGCAAATACGGTTAAATCAGGTAATTTTAAAACAAGAGAATTTGATAAAATTATTCAAGAAGTGCGTGCGTTTTTTGAGATAGCTATGAGTGAAGGAGTGTATCCTGGTGGGGTACATTTGGAAATGACAGGGCAAAATGTAACAGAATGTGTAGGAGGCTCTTTAAATATCACTCAAGAAGAACTTTCTAAACGCTATGAAACACAATGTGATCCAAGATTAAATGCTGACCAAGCTTTAGAATTAGCATTTATCATAGCAGACTTAGTTAAAAAGGCAAGAAAATGTTAAAATTTTATGGTATTAAAAATTGTAATAGTGTTAAAAAGGCCATGGATTATTTAAATTCTAAGCAAATTGAATTTGAATTTTTAGACATTAAAAAGCTAGATGAAGAAACTTTAAATTTTTGGTTTAGCAAAAGGAGTGTTTTAGAGCTTGTAAATACAGCGGGTATGAGTGCTAGAAAATTAGGGTTAAATAAAGAAAAACTTCAAAATTTAAACCAAGATGAAATTAAAGTGATGATTTTGCAAAACCCAACGCTTATAAAACGCCCATTAATTATAGAAGATGATGAAGTTTTTATAGCTAAAGAATATGAGAGTTTTTAAAATGCTAGAGTGAAAAACTCTAGCATTTAGGAGTTTCTCAAAAAATATTTTTTTTAGAATTTGTATTTAAAACCTACTTGACCACTTACATAAGTTTCATTTTTACCATCTGTTTTACCAGCTAGTATTTGTTTAGCTCCAATACCTGCATTTAGGCTAAATTGTTCATTAATATCTACATTTCCACCTATGATGATTTGTCCATAAGTTTTTTTCTTATCATCACTTTTTACGCTAGGTAGTGCTACTCCATTTAAACTTGCTACATAATCATCTCCATTATTCATTACATATTGTTCTATTTTTGGAGTGATAAATAAATATGATGTTTCGCTCATATATTTTCTAAATTCAGCACCGAGTTCTAAAGAAATAGAATTATTACTAGCGCTATTGACATCTTTTCCTGCAATTCCATTTTCTTTATAGCTTGGGGTATGTGCATAGTAGTAGTTTGCTCCGGCAAAAGGTTTGATAAATAAGGTATTATTACTAAAATCAAAAATATATCCCATGTTAGCACTCAAACCAAGGAATTTTCTATTAAAGTCAGCACTATTTGTAGTGTTAAATCCTCTATTTACAATATCTTGATCTGTTGGAGAAATTTGAGCATAAGCCTTAACATTAACTTCTACCTTTGGACTTATATGGATATTAGAATAAGCGCCAAATTGGAAATTATCTGATTTTTGGGTTAAAAGATTATCTTTTATTTCAGCGTTTGCATAAGTAAAATAAGCACCAATAATAACATCATCATTGATTTTTCTATCCATACCTATAGTGGCTCCATATAAAGCACCACTATCTCCATCTATGATGTTTGCACCGCCTATTACATTACCCCAAATGCTGTTATTATAATTATCAACATAATTTCCTCTATAATCATTAGTAGCAAATCTTATTTGAGATAATTTTGTAGCGTAATTTCCATAAGGATTATTTAACATAGCTACACGAGAACCTATAGATACATCATTTGATACATTGATAGTCGAGTTTATACCCGATGAGGCTTGATTTACATTTGAGATAGATTTAGCTGAATCTTTTATATCATTTGCTACTTGCTCTCCAGCTTTATCAAATTTAATACTACCTATTGCATTAAAATCTTTACCGAGTGCAAGTCCATCTAAAATTTTAGAAACAAAGTCTTTGTTAGAAGTTGAAACACTAGAATCGTTTTTAATATAATCATCATTAGAGATTATTCCACTTTCAGCATTGCTAATCATATCTTGAATTTGCTTTATTTGCTCATCAATTTTTGCAATGGCTTCATCTATTTTTTCTATATTAACACCTTCTTCATCTTTGGCATCTTCTAAATCAGTTTTAATTAATTCTAGATATTTTTTATCACTTTCTAAGACTTTCTTATTATTAAGTACATTTTCATTTGCGCCACCACTAATTAAAAGCTTATTATCTTTTGTAGAAAGTTCATAATCAACAAAATCTTTTACATCTATAGCTCTTACAATTTCATAATCAAGTCCTAAATCTTTGCTACTCATACCTACAATGTTTTCAAAATTTTTACTTATGTTTGCACTAGCTTTGTTTGAGCTTGTTATATCTTCATTAAATCCTTCGCTTGCACTCATGAAAACATAATTATTTAAAGCCAAATCACCAAAGCTTGTTGTTCCTATGGAAAAGTTTGAATTTGTGATATTTGCTTTACCATTTACTTGTATGTGGTTTTGACTTTTATTACCACCTATGGTAAATAGAGTAGATTTATCTGCTGTAAAATTTCCATTTACTTCAAGAGAACCTTGTAGGCCATGCCCATCAGCGATTAAAATAGCTGAAGATTTTATATCATCTAAAACACCATCTGTAGGATTAGATGAACCTTTTATGCTAAAATCTCCATTTACGATGGATTTTCCATCTAAGCTTTGAAATATCACATCTGTTGCCTCAGTTTTTTTAGCATTAATGGTATAGTTTGTTACATAACTAGCACCTTCGGAAGTATTTTTAAAACTAAGATTATTAGAATTTAAGTTAATATTTACTCTTGAGAGATCTTTATATTCATCATTAACTATATCATTAGCTAGGTCTGCGTGAAAAAGATCTATTGTTAAATCACCATTGGTATAGTCTGTTTTTAAATTAAAATTTCGTCCATCGTTTGTTTCAAAATGTTTCTTCATGCTGCCATCATAGCCGTTAATAGTAATTTCTTGAGCTAAAGCAGCATTGCTTAATAAAGCACTAATACCAACTCCCATTAAAACTTTACTTGTGTAATAAGAAAGTTTCATTTGATTACTCCTTGTAAATTTAAATTGAAAAAAGCATTATACCCCCCCCATAAATTTAAGTTTAAAGTAAATGAAAAAAATATAAATATTAGATTATTGCAAAGTAAGAAAGTTTTTAAGTAGCTTTTTGCCATTTTGACTCAGTATGGCTTCAGGGTGGAATTGAACTCCATAAATATCGTATTTTTTATGTTTTAAAGCCATGATGATATTATCTTCACTATGGGCTAAAATTTCACATTTTTTGCCTATATGACTGACATAAAGAGAGTGATATAAACAAATTTTAAAATTTTGCTCAAGGTTTTTAAAAAGTGGGTTTGGTTTAAATTTTATAGTTTTTACCTTACCATGAGTTGGGTTTGGAAGTTTAGAAATTTTACCACCAAAAACATGTGCTATACATTGGTGTCCTAGACAAATTCCAAGAATTTTTTTATCTTTCTTAAAATATTTTATAGCTTTTAAACTTAACTTTGATTCTTTTGGAGAATTTGGTCCAGGGGAGATTAGAAGATGGGTAAAATCATATTTTTTAAGCTTTTTTGGATTTTTGAATTTATCGTTTTTAATAATTTTATAAGTAATGTTTAATTCTTTTAAATAAAAGGCTATGGTGTAGGTAAAAGAATCATAATTATCTATAATCAAAACTTTCACAAAAATACCTTTTTTAAGCCTCTTAAAGAATTAATAGCATAAATTTCTTTAGCATTTAAAAGCTCATCTTTAGTAATATCTTTTTCTTTGATGAGCTTGTGTTTTAAGAGTGTTTGTCTATAAATACCATTTAGGCAGTTTTTAGCATAAGGGGTAAAATACTCATCATTTAAATTTATAATAATGTTACTTCTTGAACCCTCACAAAGTATGCCTTTTTCATCAAAAAAAACTATGTCATAGCAAATATTTTCTTTCCATAGATGAGAATTTGCCTCATATAAACTACGCAGAGAAGTTTTATGGTGTGTTAAAAGATTTACTTTTATGATGTCTTTACTTATGAGTAGTTTTTTGCTTGAATTTTCTTGTATATTGCTAAAATCAAACTCATAAAGGCCATTTTTAAAAAGTTTTAATTTAATAGCCTTTGAGCCTTTTTGAGTAAAATTACTTTTTGTAAAAAAATGATGATGATTGAAAACAAAATTGTTAAAATTTTGTAAAGATTTAAAATGGAATTTTTTATCTTTACTCTCTAGTATATTTTTAAAATCATGTTTTAATCTTTGAGTATCAAAGCCAAAAAAATTAGCTGAGTTTAAAATTCTTGTCAAATGTTCTTTGAAAAATAAAATAGAATGATTTTTATAATACATTGTTTCAAATAAATAAAAGTTAGGTTTTAAAATTTTACTTTTTAGTTTTAATTCTTCAAATTCATCTTGTTTTTGTGAATCCCACACAAGTCCGCTTCCCACACCATATCTTAAAAAATCATCATTATTTTTTTTCTCTAAAGTGCGTATGGCTACGCTAAATTTTGCTTTATCTTTATGGATTAAACCTATCGCTCCACAATAAATCCCGCGTTTTCTTTGCTCTAAATTTTCTATGAGTTTAATAGTTTCTATTTTGGGTGCACCTGTGATAGATCCACATGGAAAAAGGGCTTTGAAAATTTTAAAATAATCATTTTTTGGCTTTAATTTCCCACTTATTTTTGAAATGAGTTGGTGTAAGGTAGGGTAGGTTTTAACCTTAAAAAGTTCGCATTTTAAAGAATGTTTTTTGGTGAGTTTTGAAATATCATTGCGTAATAAATCAACTATCATTACATTTTCGCTAATAGTTTTTTCATCGCATTTTAAAAAGTTTTTTAGATTTTCATCTTCTTTTGGATTATTTGAGCGTTTGATTGTGCCTTTCATGGGTTTTGTGATGATTTTTTTATTTTTGATTTTAAAAAAAAGTTCAGGTGAAAATGAAGCCAATTCTAAAAATTCATTTTTCATATAAGCTTTATATGGGGTATTTTGCTTAGGATAAAGGCTTAAAAAACTCTCATACACATTAAGATTTGATTGTAAATGTAGTTCTTGAGTAAGATTAACTTGATAACTTTGACCTTTAGCTATGGCTTCTTTGACTTTGTCAAAGTTTTCAAAATACTTTTCTTGGTTTAAATTGGATGAAAAACTTGGATAAAAGTCTAAATTTTTTTCTTCGTTTGTAAAGATTTTTTTTGATTTAAAAGCAAAAAAATATAAAAAAGGCTCTTTGCTTTTATAATTTTTATTTTCTAGATATTTATAGAATTCATATTGAATATAGCCTAAAAAATAATATTGATTTTTATATTTTTCTATGATTTTAAAAGCTTTTTTACTTTCTTTTTGAGTGTGAGCTTTAAGAGTGAAGGCAAGATCATCATAAAGGTATTTTCCAAATATAGCAAATGCCATTTAAAATCTTTGATTTAGAAAAATACAAATAAAGCTAGTAATACACATATTTTTGCTCTAAATTGCTAAGTTAAAAAGCTTTTGACGAGATTTTGTATAAGCAAATTCCATCCATCTACCAAAACAAAAATAAGCAATTTAAAAGGCATGGAAATCATAACAGGTGGTAACATCATCATACCCATAGCCATTAGCACTGAGCTTACTACCATATCAATAACTAAAAATGGCAAGAAAAGTAAAAAGCCTATTTCAAAAGCAGTTTTGAGTTCACTTATCATAAAAGCAGGCACTAAAACCGTTAAAGGAACATCATCTATGGTTTTTGGATTTTCTAAATTTCTGATCCTATAAAAAAGTGCTAAGTCTTTTTCTCTGGTATTTTTTAACATGAAATCTTTAAAAGGTTTAACGCCTTTAGCAAAGGCTTCTTCATAGCCTATTTGTTCAGCAATATAGGGTTTTATGCCTTCATTGTATGATTTTGTAGCAACAGGTTCCATAATAAAAAAAGTTAAAATCAAAGCTAGTGTCGCTAAGATAGTATTTGGAGGCATGGTTTGTGTGCCAAGAGCAGTTCTTAAAAAAGAAAAAACTACTATAAGTCTTAAAAATGAAGTCATTACAAAGATGATAGTTGGAGCAAGTGCTAGTATAGTTAAAACTATAATTATATTTAAAGTTGTTACGAGCTGTTGAGGGCTATTTGGGGCACTAAGGCTTAAATTTACAGTTGGTATAGTTGCTTCAGCACCAAAAAGAGCTAGGCTTGATAAAAATAAAACTAGTAAAACCCTCAAAATATTTCCTTGGTTAAAATTAAAAGCATTATTTTAGCAATTTTACTCTTAAAAATGCAATTTATATGATTGAATTAATGGTTTATTTTTAAAATGCTAGAGTGAAAAACTCTAGCATTTAGGAGTTTCTCAAAAAATATTTTTTTTAGAATTTGTATTTAAAACCTACTTGACCACTTACATAAGTTTCATTTTTACCATCTGTTTTACCAGCTAGTATTTGTTTAGTTCCAACACCTGCATTTAGGCTAAATTGCTCGTTAATATCTACATTTCCACCTATGATGATTTGTCCATAAGTTTTTTTCTTATCATTACCTTTGATGATAAAATTTGAATTTGATCCAACAAATCCAGCTATATAATCATCTCCATTATTCATTACATATTGTTCTATTTTTGGAGTGATAAATAAATACGATGTTTCGCTCATATATTTTCTAAATTCAGCACCAAGTTCTAAAGATATGGAATTATTTGTCATACTTTGAACATCTTTTGCAAACATACCACTTTCTTTATAACTTGGAGTGTGTGCGTAGTAGTAATTTATACCAGCAAAAGGCTTGATGAATAATGATGATGAATTTGGATTAAAAATTCTACCAGCATTAGCACTTAAACCAAAGAATTTACTATCAAAATCAGCCTTATTAGAATCATTTAACATTACAACACTTTGATCTGTTGGAGAAATTTGCCCGTAAGCTCTTAGATTAATTTCCCATTGATCGTTTGGATTAATTAAAGAATAAATACCAAATTGATAGTTATCTGATTTTTGTTCCATAACTCCATCTTTGATAGTTGAATCAGCATAAGTAAAGTAAAAACCAAGCAAAGCATTATCATTGATTTTTCTATCAGCACCTAGTGTAAATCCATATAAAGCACCACTATCTCCATCTATGATATTTGCACCACCAAAAACATTACCCCAAAAGCTATTATTAAATGAAGAATTTCCATAATAATTATAAACATCGCTTGCTAGTGCTGCTATATGGGTTGTAGCAAATTTTTCTACTAAAGTTTTATCTTGATAAGGATTTGAAAGTTTTGCTATTCTTGTTCCAATTGCTAGGTCATTTGCTACACCTATAGATGAATTAACAGAAGAATTTTGAGCATTATTTACTATAGCTTTTGCACTTGCTTTTGTATTTGTGGTAAGTGTGTTTAGATTTTTTCCTGTGGTATCTAGAGTGAGTGCTGCGATAGTATCATTGCTAAGTTTAGAATCTAAAATACTATTTAGCATATTTACAGCTAAATTTTTATTTTCTAAGCTAACATCTTTCATATTTTCAACTAAATCACTACCATCAAATTTTCCACCATTATTTTGTATATCTTGGATTTGTTGTTCTAATTTTTTAATTTGTTCTTGCAGTTCTTTTTCTGCTTGTGCTATGGCTTCAAGCATAGCATCATCGCCAATATATCCTGGTTTTTGGTAGGAATTTTTGTTATATTCTTCATCATATTCTATATTCTTTTTTATATTCTCAAAAGTATCTAAGGCTTCTTTTCTAATATCAATTTCAGATTTTAATATTTTTGATAAATCTCTTACATTTTCATTAGCACCACCGCTAATTAAAAGACTTTTGCCATCATTAGAAACACTAAGTTTATAATCTGTAAATTGAGCCAAATCAGTATCTTCAAAAAATACATTTTTTGGTAGTAAATTGCTTGTTTCAAGCATGCTTGTTATATCTTTAGTATATAGTGCCGTTACTAAGTTTTTATCTATATCTTGGTTAAAACTACCTGTAGTTTTTATAGCTACATAGTTGTTTATACCTAAATTTGAAACACTATTTGTGCTTATACCTATAGCTGAATCTTTTATATTTACATCTCCATCTACAGAGATTAAGCCACCTTTTTTATTTGCATCAAATATACCAATAAAAGAATTATTTACATTTAAATTTCCTTGTATGCTCATATAGCCATCTTTTTCGCCATATCCATTCCATACATTTAAAGCAGGTCTATCAAGTTCTTCGTTGCTTATATTATCATTTGTTATAGGTGAGCTGCCTTTTAGTGTAACATTTCCTTTTATATTAAAAGCTTTATTTGCTTCTAAGGTAGCTCTATCAGAATTTAAAATGATTTCTTTTGCTTCTAAATTAACACTATATAAATCATATTTTGCTTCATTAGTTGAAGTGCTACCTACATCTATCCAGTCTGAATCAGATCCTATGGTTAAAACGCCACTTGTTTTGATGTTAAATTCATTTATAGGTTTATCATTATTTTCTCCACCATAGTATGATTGAATATCTGAAGGACTTATTTTTAATTCTATATTTTCTTTAGAATCTAAACTCCAAATTCCATCTTTATAGTTAAAAAAATCAGAAAAATTTCCATGATTTATCTCTTGAGCTAAAGCAGCACCGCTTAATAAAGCACTAATGCTAACTCCCATTAAAACTTTACTTGTGTAATAAGAAAGTTTCATTTGATTACTCCTTGTAAATTTAAATTGAAAAAAAGCATTATACCCCCCCCATAAATTTAAGTTTAAAGTAAATGAAAATCTGTAAAAAACAAATAACAACTAGTAAGAATTTTTACTTTAGCTTGTTAAAATAAGCAATAATTTTTAAAACAAAGGTAAATTATGAAAATTTCTGTGCTTATTTTGGCTGCTGGACTTGGCACGCGTATGAAATCACAAAATCCAAAAGTGCTTCAAAAAATTTGCTCAAAAGCAATGATTTTACATATTTTAAAACAAGCATATAAAATTAGTGATGATGTATGTGTGGTGCTTTCTCATCAAAAAGAAAAGGTTGAACAAGTTGTTTTAGAGCATTTTCCAAATACACGCTTTTTAGAACAAGACTTGCAAAATTTTCCAGGTACTGCAGGGGCTTTAAGGGGTTATGAGAGTAAGCATGAAAAAGTGTTGATTTTATGTGGCGATATGCCTTTGGTTAAAGTAGATGATTTAGAAAAAATAGCTTTAAATGAGAGTGATTTTAATGTGGCAGTTTTTGAGGCAAAAGATCCAAAAAGTTATGGAAGAATAGTTTTAAAAGAAAATAAAATTCAAAAAATAGTAGAAACAAAAGATGCAAGCAAAGAAGAACTTGCTATAAACATTTGCAATAGTGGTGTTTATGCTATAAAAGCACAAATTTTAAAAGAAGTATTGCCTTTGATAAAAAATGATAATAAAGCTAAAGAGTATTATTTAACCGATGCGGTTTATTTAGCAAAAGAAAAGGGCTATGAAATCGATGCGGTGTTTGTAAATGAGCAAGATTTTATGGGGGTAAATGATAAAATTGAGCTTTGCCTAGCTCAAGATCTTATGCAGGAAGCGATTAAAAAAGAATGGATGAAGCAAGGAGTGATTTTTCACATGCCTGCGACGACTTTTATTTCAGATGAAGTTGAGTTTGTAGGTGAGTGTGAAGTGTATGAAAATGTGCGTATAGAGGGAAAATCAAAAATCATTAATTCTATCATCAAAAGTTCAAGTGTGATTGAAGATAGTATAGTAGAAAATAGCGATGTAGGGCCTTTAGCGCATTTGCGTCCAAAATGCCAGCTTAAAAATACCCATATAGGAAATTTCGTAGAATGTAAAAATGCTTTATTAAATGGAGTTAAAGCAGGGCATTTGAGTTATTTAGGGGATTGTGAGATAGATGAGGGAACTAATATAGGTTGTGGTACTATCACTTGTAATTATGATGGGGTTAAAAAGCATAAGACCAAAATAGGTAAAAATGTTTTTGTGGGTTCAGATACGCAATTTATCGCTCCGGTTGAGATAAAAGATGAGGTAATCATCGCAGCAGGAAGTACTGTGTGTAAGGATGTAGAAAAAGGCTCTTTGTATATTAATAGAGCAAAGACGCAAATTATAGAAGATTTTTACTATAAAAAACTAGGTAAAAAATGAAAACAATCTTACTAGCAGTAAGTGGAAGCATAGCCTTTTATAAAGCTTATGAGCTTATTTCTTTATTAAAAAAAGAAGGTTTTAGGGTTAAAGTTTTACTAAGTTTGGGAGTTTTAAAATTTGGCACTAAGCTTAGCTTTGAAGCTTTAGCGGATGAAGTTTTATGTGAAGATAATGAAAGTTGGCAAAATACTAATAATCACATAGCTTTTAGCAAGACTTGCGATTGTGTACTTTTTGCGCCTGCTAGTATAAATTCTATTAATAAATTAAACTATGGTATAGCAGATAATTTATTTATTCAAACTTTAATAGCAGTAGATAAAAATAAACCATTTTTAATCGCACCCGCTGCAAATACAAACATGTATTTACATTTTAGCACTCAAAATTCTTTAAAAAATTTAAAAGAGCAAGGTTGTATTATCATTGATCCTATAGTTAAAACTCTAGCTTGTAAAGATGAAGGATTAGGAGCTTTGGCTGAGCTTGATAGTATTATAAATGCTTTAAAAAGAAGTCTAATGCAAGAAGATTTTTTTAAAGATAAAAGTTTTATTGTAAGTGGTGGTGGCACTAAAGAAAAAATTGATGATGTAAGATGTATTAGTAATTTTTCAAGTGGAAAAATGGCAAAGGCGGTTGCCGATGCCTTGTATTTTTTAGGTGCTAAAGTAGTGTTAGTTAGCTCAGTAGGGCTTAAAACACCTTATAAATTAGAAAAATTTGAATCTTCTTTAGAACTAAAAGAAAAATTGCAAAAATACAAAGATTTTGATGCTTTAATTATGGCTGCTGCTGTGAGTGATTTTACTCTAAAAGCTTATAAGGGTAAGATTAAGAAAAATGAGCATTTAAACGGACTTGATTTAAAATTAAAGCTTAATGAGGATATCTTAAAAAATTTAGATTTTAAAGGCAAAAAAATAGGCTTTAAGATGGAATTTGATGAGCAAAATGCTTTAGAAAATGCTAAAAAATCTTTAGTTGGTAAAAATTTAGATATGGTGTGTTTAAATGTCTTAAATGAGCAAATGAACTTTGGAAGTGATGAAAATAGCATTTGTTTTATCACTAAAGATAGCATCTCTCAAAGTTCTAAACAAAGCAAAGAAAAACTTGGTTTTATTTTAGCACAAGAATTAAGGAAGCTTTGGTGAATATCATCAACTCAACCTTACCTGTAAGAATGCAAATTTTAGAAAAACGCGCATATAATCGCTATGTATTGCTTTTAAACACTAAAAAGCTTGAAACAAAAAGTTTGATAGAGCTTGAAGTAGGGGAGGAGTATTTAGCTGAAGTTTATGAAGACAAAGGCGTGATTTCTTTTAAAAATCTTTTGAAAAAGCCTAAAATTAGACTTTTTGAAGAAGGGACTGAACTTATAGAAAAGCTTTTACAAGAAGGTGATGAAAAAGCTTGGTATAAAAAATTCATTATCCAAAGACTTATGGAAAGCAAAAGCGCATATGAGTTTGAAATTTATAAGGAAATGTTTTTTGCGTTTTTTGAAGGAATTTATCATATACCTTTTGTTTATGAGGGAAATAGAGCTTTATTTGAAGCTAAGAAAAATGGAAATATTTTAGAGGTATATTTGTATTTTGAAATTTTTGGTGCTTTAAAAATTATAATTGATAATGGTAAAATCATACGCATACAAACACCTTTTGCCAAAGTAGCACATTTTTTAAACGAGTATTTTAAATTTGAAGTAGTTAATACGCTCAATCCTATGTTTGTTTTTAAAAGATTGATGGATATAAAGGGATAGAATGAATGAGTTAAAGCATCTTGCTGTAGTAATGGATGGTAATAGAAGATGGGCTAGAAAAAATGGACTTTTAGAAAAAATTGGTTATAGTCAAGGTGCTAAAGTTGTTGAAAAAATTATAGAAGTATGTATAGATGAAAAAATTCAAAATCTAACCCTTTATGCTTTTAGTACAGAAAATTGGCAAAGACCAAAAGAAGAAGTGGAGTTTCTTTTTAAGCTGTTAAATAAATATCTTGATGAATCTTTAAATAAATTTATAGCTAATGAAGTGCGTTTTAAAGCCATAGGAAATTTAAGTCTTTTAGATGAATTAACCTTAAAAAAAATACAAAATTTTCAAGAACAAACTAAAAATTACACAAAATTATGCGTAAATTTAGCTATTTCTTACGGAGGCAAGGATGAAATAGTTAGAGCGGTTAAAAAGGTGATTGAAAAAAATCTTGAAATTAATGAAGCAAATATACAAGCAAATCTTGACTTAAGTGAAGATGTGGATTTGTTTTTAAGGGTAGGGAGTGCTAAAAGAATTTCAAATTTTTTATTATGGCAGTCAAGTTATGCAGAAATTTATTTTAGTCAAACTTTATTTCCTGCACTTACTAAAAAAGAAATCACAAATATCATTACTGAGTTTAAAAAACGCAAAAGAACCTTTGGTAAATGATATTTTTATTTTTATCACTAGGGCTTTGTGTGGGTTCTTTTGTCAATGTTTTGATTTTAAGAACGATTAATAAAGAAAGCATAATAAGCCCAAGATCAAAATGCCCTAAGTGTTTTAAAACTTTGAAATTTTATCATCTTTTTCCTTTATTATCTTTTGTATTTTTAAAAGGCAAATGTGCTTTTTGTAAAGAAAGAATTTCTTTGATTTATCCTTTTAATGAATTTATTTGTGCGTGTTTGTTTGTCTTTGCTTTTTATTTAATCGAAGATGTTTTTCAAATTTTAATTTTTGCTTGTATGCTAGCTGTATTACTAGCACTTTCTTGGATGGATTATTATCTAAAAGCAGTGAGTGAGCTTTGGCTTTGGATTTTGTTTGTTTTAGCTTTTTGTTTTGATTTTTTGCAAAATGGTTTAAATTTAGAGGATTTTCAAGATAGCTTTTTATTTAGAGTGTGTTTTGGAGCGGGGTTAATTTTCATACTAAAAAGTGTGATTAATTTTATTAAAAATTTTAAAAAAAGAGATGAAATTTTAGAAAGTTTAGGGGAAGGTGATGTTATAATAATAGCTTTGATTTTTGGAATTTTTGGCTATGAAAAAGGCTTTTTGATTTTATTTATTGCAAGTTTTTTAAGTCTTTTGATGTTTATAAAAATAGCCAAGAAAGATTATCAAATGCCTATGATTCCTTTTTTATTTTGTGGAATTTTGATTAATCTAAGTGTAGAAAGTATATTATGAAACTAGTTTATAAGTATTTGCTTAATCAGTTTTTAAGTACAATGTTATCTTTATTTTTTACTTTATTTATTATTGTTTCGATTATTTTTTTTATACAACTTGCTAAAATTACCGCTTATATTGAAATTACTTTTTTTGAATTAATCAAATTATATATTTTTCTTTTACCAAAGATATTAATTTTTACTCTACCCATATCTTTTTTCATAGCTTTGACTTTGGCCTTTTATAGACTTTCTAGGGAAAATGAAAGCACAGTGCTGTTTGCTTTGAGTATAGCTCCAAGCATGATAGCAAGTTTTTTTGCAAAAATTGCAGCTTTAGTAAGTGCTTTTATGCTTGTGGTGGTCTTGGTTTTTATACCTATATCTTTTGAACTTTTTGATAATTTTGTAGATTATAAAAAAATTAGTGCTAAAGTAAGTATAAAAACAGGGGAATTTGGACAAAGATATGGAGAATGGCTTGTTTTTATCGATGCCAAAAATTCTGATGAAACTTATAAAAATATCATAATGTATCATCCAAAGAAAAACCCACAAGATAAAGAACAAGTGATTTTAGCTAAAGAAGGAAAGTTAGAAACAAATGATGGGGTTATTACTTTTAAGCTAGATGAAGGAAAAGCTTATGAGATTAAAGAAGAAGATTGGCATATTTCTAGTTTTAAAAATTTATTAATTAAAAGCAAACTTTCTTCTAAAGAATTAAATACTCAAAGTTTTTATGGGTATTGGTCTGATGTAACAAGCAATAAAGAAAAAGCAAAAGAATTTGTTATTTATATTCTTATAGCTTTATTTCCTTTAGCTAGTGTGCTTTTTGCACTCTCTTTTGGTATAGTAACTTATCGTTATGAAAAAGGTTTTGCTTATTTTGGAATTTTTGTGATTATTTTTGCCTATTTTACGCTTTTGATTAGTTTTTATAATCCTCCTTTTGTAGCTATTGCTGTGATTTTTTCAAGCTTTTTAATTACTTCTTTGTTTTATTTTAAAGCAAAAATTGCAAGTAAGTATTAATGCTTTTAAAATTAACTTTTTCTTATGATGGTTCTAAATTTCAAGGTTCAGCCACCCAGCCACATAAGCTTAGTGTTCAAGATACCTTAGCGCAGGCCTTGTCGCATTTGGGTATTTATGAAAAGCCTTTATTTGCTTCAAGAACTGATAAAGGTGTGCATGCATTTAATGCAGTCGCTTGCGTAAAAGCGGGAGAACATTTTAAGGATTTTGTATATTTAAAAAATAAAATCAATCATTTTGCACACCCATTTATACATATAAAGCATATCCAAAGAATGCAAGAAAATTTCCAAGTGCGTTTTGATGTGCAAAAAAGAGCATATCGCTATATTATAAGTCATGGAAAATATAATCCCTTTTTAGCCTCATATGTGTATTTTTATCCAAAAATAAATATTAAATTAGCCAAGGAAATTGCTTTTTTATTTGAAGGAGAGCATAATTTTAAACTCTTTCAAAAAGAAGGCTCTGATAATAAAACAAGTATAAGAAAAATGTATAAAACTAGAGTTTATGCTTATAAAAATTACACTGTGTTTTATTTTGAAGCAAATGGTTTTTTAAGATCTCAAATTAGAATGATGATGGCAAGTATTTTAAAAGTATTAGAAGGAAAAATGAGCAAAAATGAGCTTTTAGATCAAATCAATGCCAAAAAAGCTCATTGTAGATTTTTAGCTCCTGCTAGTGGTTTGTATTTGAGTAAGATTTCTTATTATAATAATGCATGATTTTTTTATGTATAAAAAATGAAAAAAGAATGATCAAGGTTCCTATGCAAAAAGGTAGTAGCTCTACATCTACTCCAAAAATACTCATATTGATAAAAATACTTATAGGTATAATAGCATTATTCATCAAAGCTAAAACCCCGCTATCTACTTCAGTGGAGCCTTTGTTCCATAAAAAATATCCAAATCCTGAAGCAATAGTTCCAAGATAAATCAAAGCTATCCAAGAACTTAAATTGGATGGTAAATTATTATAATCTCCAAAAAATAAAAAAGCAGGTAGGGTTATACTAGTTGCGCCTAAATAAAAATAAGCGAAAGCTTCTTTTTGATTTAAATTTGTATTTTTTTCTAATAAAATTTTATAAAAACTTTGTCCAGCGCCAAATACTAAATTAGCTCCTTGAATAAGTAAAAAACCATATAAAAAATTAGAGTTAATATTATCAAATTTAACTACAAAAGCACCTACAATACATATAAAAATACTTATAAAATATAAATATCTAAGATTTTTTGAAAAAAGCCCATAAAAAAGTACAACATAAAAAGGTGTAAAAATAGTAAAAAGTGCCACTTCGCTTACACTTAAATATAAAAAAGAATGATAATAAAATAAATTCATCACACCAAGTTGTAAAGCTCCAATGCTTATGAGTTTTAGTTTTAAATGCAAATTCAGCTTAAAATTTAAAAAAGGTAAAAATACTAATAAAGACAAAAAAACTTTTGCAAATGCAGCAAAAAAACTATCCATTTCTAAGGTTATAAAATGCCCAATTAATGGAAAAGAAAAAGCCCAAATAAAACTTGCTAGTAATAAACTTGGCATTTTAAAGCACACCTTCTAATTTAAGTAAAGCTTCTTTGATAAATAAACCACCATTGTATCCGCCTAAGTGATTTTTAGCTACCACTCTATGACAAGGTATAAAAATTGCAAGTTTGTTTTTAGAATTTGCATTGCCTACCGCTCTAAAAGCTTTTGGATGATTGACAAAAGAAGCAATTTCTTGATATGTTTTAGTTTGTCCATAGGGAATTTTAATTAAAGCTTTATATACTTTTTGCTCAAATTCGCTCCCCTGAAGAGCTAGGGGTGTGTTAAAGAAAAAAAGTTTTTTATTAAAATAAAGGTCTAACTCTTCTAAGGCTTGTTCTAAAATAGTGTGTTTATCTTTAGTAAAATTGGGCTTATATGTTATAAAATCAACATTGATAAGTTTATTTTCATTGCTCTGCAAAAGAATATAAGCAAAACTAGCTTTGTAAAAACTTTGATACATTTTTTCCTCATTTTAAAATAATCATTGTATGAATTTTAAATTAATTAATTGTTATTAAAGCAAAAATTTAGTTAAAATAGTGATTTAATTTATATCAAAGGAAAATATTTGAGGATTTTATTATTTAGTTTGATTATAAGTTTAAATGCATTAGCTTTAGATTACACTTGCGGGTATGTCAAAGAAAATAAGATGGATTTTTTTAAAGAGTTTAAACCACAAGTTTCTCAAGATTTTGCTCAAGTAGATTTAAATTGCGATTTTTCTTTAAAAAATAGTCAAATTACAAAAAGATTATATGAGCTTGCTAATGAAATTAGAGGAAGTAATAGTGCCTGTATGGGAGGGGAATATTTTAGCGATTTGAGAAAATTTGATTTTAAATTATTAGAAATTGCGCTTGATCCGCAAGTTTATCAAAAAACTTTACAAGATCCTATAATACTTGAAGAAAAATTTGCAAAATTAAAAGCTTATTTTAGATTTTGGGCTTATCAAAGTATAGGAAATTTTAAGCTCTTTAAGGAATTTTGGAAAGAGTATAATAATGCGATTAATCCTTTAACAAAATATTTTCAAAACGAATTTAATCTGGATAAAGCAAGTGCTATTTACTTTGCTAGTAATGCTTTGAATGAATTTTTAAATTGGGCAGTTGGTGAGACTAAAATCTTTAAAGATATTTCGGACTTTGAAAAATTTGTGGCTAATAAAAACAACTCTTTAGAACAAATAAAAGAATATATTTATTCTAAAAAAATTAGCAATTTAGAATTAAATAATGGTTTTAAATCTGCTTTGTTAAACAATAGAGAAAGTCAAATTATAAGTGAGTTTATAAAATTAGGTGTAAAAATAAATGAAGGTTATGAGTCTGCTTTGTTTTTTGCATTAGATAGTGCAGATAATGTCAAGCTTTTATTAGAAAATGGAGCTATTATTGATTATAGAAATTCTTTTGGAAAAACACCTTTGTTTTATGCAGTTGAATATAACAATTATAAGGTCGCAAAAGTTTTGTTAGAAAATGGAGCTAATGTAAATCAAAAATACATTAACGATAATGAAAAACTTTCTATTACTAGTATGGGAAGCAATACGCCATATTTCATTACTTTATGTGCACTTGAGCATACTTCTAAAAATATTTTTATGCATGGAGCAAACTATGCAGATGTAAAAATGCTTAAGTTACTTATAGATTACAAAGCAAATTATAAAGAAATTGATGATTTGGGATTTAACGCTCTTGATTTTGCCATAATTGCAAAAAAAGAACAAAATATTAAATATCTAAAAAAACTTGGTTTAAAGGAAAATGAGAATTTGATGCTATATGAAGAGACACAACCATGAAAACTGCTTTAATAACTGGAGTAAGTTCAGGTTTTGGACTAGAGAGTTTAAAAGCTTTGATAGAACTTGATTATAAAGTTATAGCTATAGCAAGACGCAAAGATAGATTAGAAAAACTACAAGAGCTTTATGGGGATAAAATTTATCCCATAGAACTTGATGTTAGAGATAAACAAGCAGTTTTTGCATCAATTGAAAATTTACCTCAAGATTTTGGCAATATTTCTTTGCTTATTAACAACGCAGGTCTTGCTTTAGGTTTAAATGAATTTGATTCTTTGGATATTGAAGATATTGAAGCCATGGTAGATACTAATATCAAAGGCTTTTTATATGTAGCAAGAGCTGCTTTACCTTTACTTAGAAAAGTAAAAAATGCCCACATAATTAATCTTGGCTCAATTGCAGCTAATGTGCCTTATTATGGAGGTAATGTTTATTGTGGAACCAAGGCTTTTGTGGCACAATTTTCCAAAGCTTTAAGAACGGATTTGCGTGGAAGTAATATAAAAGTAACAAATATTGCTCCAGGACTTTGTAAAACTGAATTTAGTGAAGTGAGATTTAAAGGTGATATTAAAAAAGCTGATGAGGTTTATGAAAATACTAAATATATCAAAGCTGAAGATATAGCAAAAATTATTACTTTTATTATTAGCTTGCCTGAGCATATTAATATTAATGAAATAGAGCTTATGCCTGTGACTCAAACTTGGGCGGGAACTTTTAGCGAAAAAATATAAAAACTAAGGATAATTATGAAAATTTTTTATTTATTATTAGCTCCTTTGTTGTTATTTGCTGATGCACAAGCAAATGCAGAACTTTTTGGAGCTTGGACGCTTTTACCACCGGTGATAGCTATTATTTTAGCTTTTGTTACTAAAGATGTAGTACTTTCGTTATTTATTGGTGCATTAAGTGGTACTTTTATGTTAGGACTTATTGAAAATAGTATTTACCATGCTATCATAGCTTCTTTTACAGGCTTTATTTCTAAAGTGGTAAATGCTATGGCAAGTCCTGGTAATGCAGGAATTTTATTGCAAGTTTTAACCATAGGTGGTGTTGTAGCTCTTATTACTAAAACAGGGGGGACAAAAGCAGTAGCTCTTTGGCTTTCTACTAAAGCTAAACAAGCAAAAAGCTCACAATTTGCTACTTGGTGTATGGGAATTTTTATTTTCTTTGATGATTATGCCAATTCATTAATCGTAGGTCCTATCATGCGTCCGGTAACAGATAAATTTAGAGTAAGCCGTGAAAAACTTGCTTTTATTATGGATGCAACTGCAGCACCAATTACCGGTCTTGCTATCATTTCTACTTGGATAGGACTTGAAATTTCTTTAATTCGTAGCGGATATGATCTAATTGATAATGCAACTTTTGCACATTTAGGTGTAGTAAAAGAAGAAATTAACGCTTTTGAAATCTTTGTACAAACCTTACCTTATAGATTTTATAATCTTTTTATGTTGATTTTTGTTGTTTTGACTATTTATACAGGTAGGGAATTTGGACCTATGTTAAAAGCTGAGCTTAGAGCTAGAGCGGGTAAATTTTCTCATGGTCATGAACAAATTGATAATATAGAAGATAAGGTCTTAGAGCCAAAAGAGCATGTAAAATTACAAGCTTCTAATGCTATTATACCTTTGGCTGTTTTGATTGTGTTTTCATTTATAGGTTTTTATTTTAGTGGTTATAATGCCTTAGATGATGTGAGTGTTAAAGCACAAATTGATGCAGCACCGCTTAGTTTATTTGCTTTTAGAGAGACTTTTGGCGCAGCTGATGCTTCAGTTGTATTGTTTCAAGCAGCACTTTTAGCTACCATAGTAGCTATTATTTTGGGAATGTATAGAAAAATATTTACTTTAAAAGAAGCTATTGCGGTTTGGACTCATGGCTGGAGAACTATGATTATGACTGTGATTATTTTACTTTGTGCATGGTCATTAGCTTCTGTGATTAAAGATTTGGGGACTTCTAAATATTTAATTGACTTATTTTCAGATAAAACACCTCTTTATTTGCTTCCTACAGCAATTTTTATTTTTGCTTCTATTATTTCTTTTTCAACGGGAACTAGTTATGGAACTATGGGTATTTTAATGCCTTTGGCTATTCCTTTAGCTATGGCTGTTGGGGTTCATAATGAATTAAGCGGAGCAGAGTTACACCAATATATGATTATTAATATTTCAGGGGTTTTAACAGGAGCTATTTTTGGAGATCATTGCTCGCCAATTTCTGATACAACTATACTTTCGTCTATGGGAAGTAAGTGTGATCTTTTAGCTCATGTTAGTACACAAATGCCTTATGCTTTGAGTGTTTGTGCTATTAGTATACTTTGTGGTTATTTACCGGTAGCATTAGGACTTAATGTGTGGCTAGGACTTGTTTTTGGAATCTTAGCTATGATAGTTTTACTTTTTGTGGTTGGCAAAAAGGTAGATGCGTAAATGCATTTTGAAGAAAAAATTGCTTTAAACAAAGCATTGTTTTCTTCTTTATATGATGGAGAAATTCAGTGCTTTAAATCACCTTTAAAAGCTTATAGAACTAGGGCGGAATTTTCTATATATCATCATGAAAATGGGAAAATTTCTTATGCAATGTTTGAAAATAAGAAAAAAATTCCTATTGAAAATTTTGATATAGCAGATGAAAAAATTCAAAAATATATGCCTATTTTATTAAATAATCTAAATGAAAATTTAAAACAAAAGCTTTTTGGAGTAGAGTTTTTAGCTACAAAATTAGATTTAAGTATAACTTTACTTTTCCATAAAAATATAGAGCTAATTGCACAAGATTTACAAGAATTAGCAGAAAAATTAAACCTTAAGCTCATAGCAAGAAGTAGGGGTAAAAAACTTGTATTTAATGGAGAAAATTTAAGACAAATTTTAAACATCAATACAAATGAATTTTCATATGAGTTTAATAATGATTGTTTTATCCAACCCAATACTTTTATTAATGAAAAGATGATCGAATGGGTTGTATCTTGTGTAGAGAGTGATTTTAAGCAAGATTTATTAGAGCTTTATTGTGGTTATGGAAATTTTACTATAGCTTTAGCAAGAAATTTTAAAAAAGTTTTAGCAACTGAAATTTCTAAGAAAAATATTGAGTTTGCTTTAAAAAATTGCGTTTTAAATTCTATTGAAAATATAACTTTTACAAGGCTTTCTAGTGAAGAGTTAAGTCAAGCATTGAAAAAAGAAAGGGAATTTAATCGCTTAAAAGACATAGATTTAGATGGTTTTAAAATATCTCATGTCTTAGTTGATCCTCCAAGAGCAGGACTTGATTTAAGCGTGATCGAACTTATTAAAAATTATGAAAATATCATTTATATATCGTGCAATCCTATCACTTTAAAAGAAAACCTTGAGAAATTATGCAAAACTCATAAAATATCCAAATTTGCATTTTTTGATCAATTTGCAAACACAAATCATCTTGAATGTGGTGTTTATTTGAAAATCAAATAACAATATAAAACATTAATTTTGCACATATTACAATAATTATAGTAAAAATAAATACAATAGGGTGAATATATGCATGAAAAGGATTTTGTTTTTTTAAGATTATTTTATAAAAAAGAGAAAATAGTATTAATATAAAAATACAAAAAGCAAAGAATATTTTGCAAATAAATATCCAATTTAATGAATTTAAGTGAAAATGAGCTAAATATAAACCGCTAAGAAATAAAATCAATACAATAGGTGGCATTATTTTAATTGTATTTTTTATATCCAAATTTAATTTTCTTAATAAGAATACATCGGTAAATAAAAATCCTATAAAAAATATAGCACAAAATAAATGTATTATTAGTATATAAGGATAAATATCGATCATGATTACAACCTTTATTGCGATAATTTTTAATATTTTACAATACTCAGTGGTAAAATTTATTGACTTATGTTAAATTATATTAAGCATTATAAAATAATAATGCAAGTTTTATTAGTATAAATAAAGTCTCTAATGTCATAGTTTAATCTAAGCTAAATTGAGTTTGTCAATACTACAAATATTTGTAAATTTAAAATATTATAACAAAGTTACAAGCTTTAATTTTTTTGATATTTTTTATCTTAAATGTAGAATGTATTTAAGGAAAAAACTTATATAAGTTAGAATTTATGTAATCTTTGTTACTATTAAAATAGTTGATTTAATCAATTAATTTTTACAAAGGATTTCTCATATTTTTTCAAAAAATTACTTATACAAATAGAAAAATACTCTATAAGGTCAATGAAATTTTGAAGCCATTTGGATTGAAATCAAGCGATTGGAGAGTTTTTGTTTATTTAAGCCATCATCAAAATAGCACTTTAGCTCCAATATGTGAATTTTATCAAATGGATAAAGCTATACTTTCTAGAGTTGTTTCTAAACTAACAAAACTTGAATATATAGAGTTTTTAAAAGCTGATGATAAAAGAGAAAAGATCATTACTTTAAGTGCCAAGGGTAAAGAAATTTTTTTTGATGCAAATGTTTGTATAAGAAAATATGAAAAAGAAATCTTAGATATATTAGATGAACAAGATCAAGAAGTGCTTTTAAAATTACTTGATTATATCAATGAAAAAATTTAAGAAAGGTTTTTTCATGGGTCTTAGTAAGAAATATAATTTATTTAATATAAATTTTTTCTGTATTTTTGGGATAAATTTTGTTATTTGTCTTGTTTTTTATATGAGTACTATTTCTAGTACAGATTATGTTTTGGGTGTTTTAAATCTTCAAACTAGCACCGCAGGACTTATAATGGGTGCTTTTGTTATAGGTGCTTTGCTTTCTAGACTTTATTTTGGTTCTATTATTGATGGTATTAATATAAAAAAAGTGATTATATTTTCACTTTTATTTTATCTTTTTATTAATTTAATGTATTTGAAATTTTATAATGTGTATTTTTTGGTATTGATACGCTTTTTAGCTGGAGTTTGCTATGGAATTTGTTCTTGTGCTTGTGGGGCAGCTATTGCTAGAATAATACCTAGTAATAAAAGAGGAATTGGTATAGGGTATTATGCTACGAGTGTTGTTTTAACTTCAGCTTTAGGGCCTTTTTTGGCCATAAAACTTGACTCTATCAACTTATTTCAACTAAGCTTTTTAATTGCAAGTGTGAGTATTATCTTTGCATTAGTTTTATCAATTTTTTTAAAAGTAAGAAGATTTAAAAAACATTATCATGTAAAAAGAAAATTTAGTATTTATAATTACTTTGAAAAATCAGTTTTAAATTTGGCTTTGATTACTTTTTTGATCGCATGTCCTTTTGGAGCTATTATAGCTTATATGAGTGCTTATACTCAAAGTTTAAATTTAAGCTTTGCTGGATCTATGTTTTTTGTAATATATGCTGGATTTTCTATAGTTTTTAGACCTCTTGCTGGAAAGGTATTTGATAAACATGGAGCTAATATTGTAATAATTTTTTCATTATTTAGTTTTATATTGTGTTTACTTTTACTTGCGTTTGCAAAAAATTTTTATATGATTATTATCGCCGGTATATTTTGTGCACTAGGTTATGCAAATGCTACTTCAAGTGCACAAGCTTTGGCTATCAAACTAGCTCCTAAAGAAAAAATGGGGTTAGCTAATTCTACTTTTTTTCTATCTTTGGATTTTGGCATAGGAGTTAGTCCTTATTTGTTGGGTATTGTTGAACCAAGTATAGGTTTTGCTAATGTCTATGTACTTTGTGCTGTACTTGTTTTGTTTGCTCTTGTTTTATATTATTTATTAATAGTTAAAAAAACTTTTTGTTAATTTTATTTTAGATACAATGCTTTTTTTAAAATAAGGAAAAAGCATTGTGTGATACTCATAAAATACTAAGTTCTATGAAAAATATCGCCATTATAGGACTTAGTCCTAATCAAGAAAAACCTTCGTATTTTGTAAGCAAATATTTACAAGATTTATCTTACATAATTTATCCTATCTATCCTAAAGAAGATTTTATTTTAAACGAGAAAGTTTATAGAAATTTAAGTGAAATTCCTTTTGAAATCGACACGGTTGTAATGTTTAGAAAAGCAAGTTACGCAAATGAAATTTTTGAAGATCTTTTAGCTAAAAATGTTAAAAATTTTTGGATGCAACTTGGTATTATTAACGATGAAATAATGCAAAAATGTAAAAAATTTGGTATAAATTGTGTTCAAGATCGTTGTATCAAAATAGAATTAGATAAAAAAGGTAAATCATGATTGAGTTAAATAAAATTTATCAAGCAAAGCAAAAAATTGCAGATTTTGTATTAAAAACCCCTTTTGTGCACTCTTCTTTTTTAAGTGAGTTTTTAGATACTGATGTTTTTCTAAAATGTGAAAATTTGCAAAAAACAGGTGCTTATAAAATCAGAGGTGCTTATAATGCTATTGCTAATTTAAGTAAAGAACAAAAGCAAGCAGGTGTAATAGCTGCAAGCGCTGGAAATCATGCACAAGGAGTTGCAATTAGTGCTAAAAAATTTGGGATAGAAGCTGTGATTGTTATGCCTGAAGCTACACCTTTGCTAAAAGTAAGTGCGACTAAAAATTTAGGTGCAAAAGTGATTTTAAAAGGAGATAATTTTGATGAGGCTTATGCTTATGCGTTAAATTATGCTAAAGAACATCATTTAAATTTTATTCATCCTTTTGAAAATGAAAGTATTATAGCAGGGCAGGGTACTTTAATGCTTGAAATGCTTGATGAAATAAGTGATTTAGATATGATTTTAGCTCCAGTTGGTGGTGGAGGTTTGATTAGTGGAGTGGCGAGTGCTGCTAAGCAGATTAATCCTAATATAAAAGTTATTGGAGTGAGTGCTAAAGGAGCTCCTGCTATGTATGAGAGTTTTAAAAGTAAAAAAATAATCAATTCAAAGGCTGTGAGAACCATAGCTGATGGTATTGCAGTGCGTGATGTAAATAAAATTAATTTTGATATTATTCTTGAATGTGTTGATGATTTTATTCAAGTTGATGATGAAGAAATAGCTAATGCGGTGTTATATTTACTTGAAAAACATAAAATCACAGTTGAAGGTGCTGGAGCATCAGCAGTTGCTGCACTTTTACATAAAAAAATAGATTTAAAAAATCATAAAAAAATAGGCGTGATTTTAAGCGGTGGAAATATTGATGTACAAATGTTAAATATTATCATAGAAAAAGGTTTGTTTAAAGCTTTTAGAAAAATGCTTATCAATGTTACTTTGGTTGATAAACCAGGAGCTTTGAGTACTTTGAGTGATGCTATAAAAGAAGCTCAAGCTAATATAGTTAAAATTGATTATGATAGATTTTCCACTAAGCTAGAATATGGTGATGCGATGATTTCAATTACTTTGGAAACAAAAGGAAAAGAACATCAAGAATTAGTCAGAAAGATACTTTATGACAAAGGTTTTAATTTCAATGAAATTTTATGATAAATGAAATATAATATTTTGTAAATAAATTATAAGGAAAAAAATGTCGCAAGAAAAAATTTTAGAACCAGATACATTAATAACCTCTAAGACAGATTTAAAAGGGGATATTATTTATGCTAATGATGATTTTTTAAAATATGCGGGTTATAAAATGGAGGAAATTTTATATAAACCTCACAATATTGTGCGTCATCCTGATATGCCAAAAACTGTTTTTAAATGTTTATGGGATTATATACAAGATGGAAAAGAAATTTTTGCTTTTGTTAAAAATAAAACCAAACAAAATGATTATTATTGGGTTTTTACTAATGTTACAGCTTCTTTTGATGAACAAGGAAATATTATAAATTATTATTCAGTTAGAAGAAAACCTAAAAGAGAGGCAATATCAACCATAGAGCAAGTTTATAAAATTCTTTTAGAAATAGAAGAAAAAGATGGTATAAAAGCCGGAGTGGATGAACTTGTTAAGATAGTTAATTCTTATGGTATGAGTTATAATCAATTAATTTTAGAGCTTCAAAGATGAATTTGATAAATTTTGTTTATAAATTATTATTTTATATTGAGATATAATTACTCCCATTTTAATTTTAAACTAAGGAGATTGTGTTATGTCTTCAGAAAAAATTCTAACCTCGGATGTTTTAATAACATCAAAAACTAATTTAAAAGGTGAGATTATTTATGCAAATGAGGATTTTTTGAGATATTCTGATTATAAAATTGAGGAAATTTTATACAAACCTCACAGTATCATGCGTCATCCTGATATGCCAAGAACGGTTTTTAAATATTTATGGGATAACATTCAGCTTAAAAAAGAAGTTTTTGCTTTTGTAAAAAATAAAACAAAATATAATGATTATTATTGGGTTTTTGCTAATATAACTGCTTCATGTGATGAAAATGGAAACATTTTAAATTATTATTCAGTTAGAAGAAAACCAAATATGGAAGCTATCAAAACAATAGAAGAAATTTATAAAGTTCTTTTGTTGAAAGAAAAAGATGGTGGTATTAAATCTGGAATAGAAGAGTTAAAAGCAATAGTAAAATCTTATGGGGTGACCTATAATGAACTAATGATGAAAATTCAAAAATAAAAAAGGATTTCTTATGAAAAATATTTTGTTTCTTGGTATAGTTTTAAGCATAGTAGCTTGTATTAATTCTTTGTTTTATGCAGAGTTTATTTCCTTAGGTTTCTTTTTAGTTTTGTTTTGTTTATTTATATATGGATTGTTTATTTTAAAAAAAGAAGAACAATTTAGCGATAAGATTTTACATCTTAGTAGAGAGTTAAAAAATGGTAATTTTGATTCAAGAATTGTATATATTAAATGTGCTAATAAAAAATTAAAAGAAATTGCTGATAATCTTAATAATACAATAGATGGTTTAGAAGCTTATTTAAGAGAGATAAATACTTCAATTGCTTGTTCTCAAAAAGGTGAATATTTTAGAAGAGCTATCCCTGAAGGTTTAAAAGGTATTTTTGTTCATAATATTAACTTTATTAATAAAGCTTTAGATGATATAGAAAAAACAGGAAAATCTGTTTTTAAAAATGCTTTATCAAGAGAACTTATGGACTTGAGTTTAAATAGTCAAAATAAAAATTTAAACGATTTGTCTTCTGCATTAAATAAAATCATCAAACTTATGAGAGAAGTTTTTGGTGATATTAGAATAATCTCAAATACAGCACAAAAAAATGGTTTAGAAGTAGGTAATTTACAGGATTCAATTTCATCAATGATGCAAGTGGCTGATGAAAGTAAAAATGCTGTAAATACTTTTGCATCTAATGCTCAGAGTATCAATGCAATTGTTGAGGTAATTAGGGATATTGCAGATCAAACTAACCTACTTGCATTAAATGCAGCTATTGAAGCAGCTCGTGCGGGAGAGCATGGTAGAGGTTTTGCGGTAGTTGCAGATGAAGTAAGACAACTTGCTGAAAAAACACAAAAAGCAACAGGTGAAATTACTTTAGCAATTCAAGTAATGAATCAAGAAATTGCTTCTATACAAGAAAATAGCGAAAAAGTGTTTGATATTGCAAATTCTTCTGATAGTAAAGTTGCTGATTTTAGTGAGGCATTTAAAGAATTAGAGGATAAAAGCTCTCATTTAGGAAAAGAATTTGTTAATTTTGCTTCTGATTTAACTCTTTCTGCAATGAAAATAGATCATATATTATATAAATCTGATGTTTATTTAACTCTAAATGGTTCTCAAGAAAATCTTCAAAATCTAGATCCTATTTCAACTTTATGTAAAGATGAAGATGCAAAAAGTATTTTCTGTCCTTTAATTTCTCAAAATGAAATGGAGATTAAGAGTGAGAAAATACAAAGCGCGGCAAGTAAAGCTATAAAAATAGCTAAAAAGGATAATATATCAAAAGAAGATTATGACTCTATTATTAATGATATAAGAGAACTTGAAAATGAAAGTAGAGTAGTTATGAATAAATTAGAAGCTTAAAGCTTCTAATTTAGATAAGAGCTATTTTTAAAACTTCTTGTAAATTTTTCACCCCAATAATTTTCATATTTTTTACTACTTCTTCAGGAATATCTTTCAAATCTCTTTCATAGTTTTTATGTGGGATAATGGCTGTTTTAATATCAGCTTTATAAGCAGCAATAAGTTTTTCTTTTAAACCACCTATTGGTAGAACATTGCCCATTAGATCAATTTCTCCAGTCATTGCAACATTTGATTTTACTTTCTTGTCGCTAAAAATAGAAGCAATGGCTGTGGTAATAGTTATGCCTGCACTTGGTCCGTCTTTTGGAGTGGCTCCATCTGGTACATGAATGTGAAGATTGTATTGATTGTATATGTTTTCATCTTCTTTGTAGAAAAGTTTCTTTGAGACTTTAATTTGTTCATCATCGATTAAATTCTTAACAAGACTTTGAGCAATTTTTGCTGATTCTTTCATTACATCACCTAAGCTCCCTGTTAAAGTTAGATCACCCTTGCCTTTGATTTTAATGGCTTCGATTTTCAATACATCTCCACCTACTGCAGTCCAAGCAAGTCCATTTACCTGTCCGATTTTATTTTCTTTTTCGTGCTTTTCTATTTCAAAGACTTTTTTACTTAAAAAATCTTTTAAATTTTTATCATCAATTTCAATATTTTTAATATCTTTTTCTAAAAGAAGTTTTTTAACACATTTTCTACAAATTTCAGCAATTTTTCTTCTTAAATTTCTTACACCTGATTCTCTAGTATATTCATTTACTATTAATTCTATAGCATCATCACTAAAGCTTATTTCTTCTTTTTTTAATCCATGTTTTTTTATTTCATCAGGTATGAGATAGTTTTTGGCTATTTGGAATTTCTCTTGAGGGGTGTAAGAGCTAAGTTCTATAAATTCCATTCTATCTTTTAGAGCAGGTGGAATTAAACTTGCATCATTTGCAGTAGCTATGAAAATGATTTTGCTTAAATCGATGTTGAAATTTAGATAATAATCTCTAAATTTAGTATTTTGTTCAGGATCTAAGATTTCAAGTAAAACTGCACTTGGATCTCCTCTATGATTGCGACTTAGTTTATCAATCTCATCAAGCACAACTACTGGGTTGCTTTGTTTTGCTTCTATAAGGCCTTGTATAATGCGTCCTGGCATAGCTCCTATATAGGTTCTTCTATGTCCTCTTAGTTCATTAACATCTTCTAAACCACCTAAAGCTATGCGCACTAACTCTCTTTTTAATGCCTTTGCGACTGAATTTGCTAAAGAAGTCTTGCCAACACCAGGAGGGCCAACTAAGCACAAGATGACTTTTGCACCATCTCTATCTTTAATCTTGCGTTTTTCTAAAAGTTCTTTAACTGCAAAGTATTCTTCAATACGCTCTTTTGGTTTTTCTAGAGCATAGTGATCACTATTGAGTTGTAAAGATATATCTTTTAAATTTAGTTTTTTCTTTGAGGAGTGCTCAAAAGGTATATCTAAAACCGTTTCTATGTAAGTTTGCACCATAGAAGCTTCTGAATTATCTTGATGAATTCTTTCATATTTTTGAATTTGCTTTTTGATTTCTTTATAAGCCTCTTCATACATAAAAGCTTTTTTCTTTTCTAATTTTTTATTATATTCCTCTACTTCGCTTTCTTTTTGTATATCGCTTCCAAGCTCTCTTTGAATTTGTTTGAGTTGTTCTTTTAAAAAGTATTCTTTATTAACCTTGTCAATTTTAGAATGAACTTTATTTTTGATTTCTTTTTGGATTTTATTTGCTTCAATTTCTTTAGCTAAATAATCAATTAAATTTAAAAGCTTGGTTTCTAAATTAGTTTCGATAAAAAATTCATAAGCTTGTTGTTTTTTGATTTTAATAGAATTTAATATTAGATCACAAATTCTGCTAGGCTCGACATCTTCTTCTATAGTTCTTAAAAGATCAGGTGGAAAATAATGACTCACAGTCGATAAAGCTTTTGCTTTTTCTCTAACTACTTCTATAATAGCTTCTTTTTTTGTATTGCAAATTGGCTCTTGATGAATTAAATCAACTAAAGCATATAAAGGATCATCCGAAATTCTCTCAACAATCTTGGCTTTTGCATATCCTTGGAATAAAATTTTTATCCTACCATCAGGCAGTGGAACTTTTCTCATAATACTCCCAATGACACCACAATCATATATATCATCAAAGCCACGCCCACCTTCAATTTTTGATGGTGCCACAAAAATCATACTTTCATTTTGTAAAGCGGTATCTAAGGCTTTAATATTTTGCATATCATTTAAAAAAATAGGTGTTATCATAAAGGGGTATAAAAAAAGCTCATCTTCTACAAGAATGGGAAGTTTTGTTGGATAGTTTTGAGTATTTTCTAATTTCATTACATTATACCTTCTTCAAATATTTTTCTATACCATGGAAGTTCTGGTTTAATCATATCGATTTTATTAAAATCGGAATTTTCGATTTTTTGCTTATAAATCTCATAGCTTTGCTCTCTGTTTTTTTTCTGATATAACTCTGCTATACTTGTATCAAGGTAAAAAACTGCAAGATTAAATTTAGTTAGCATAGTATCGATTAAATCATTATATTGTACATTAGGATAGTTTTGATTGTATTCTTTGATTTCTTCTATTGTTTTTAGCATTAAGGCTTGGTTACGATTTGGAACAGCAAAAGAGTCAAATTTAGCTTTGATTTTTAAATATCTTATATAAGCTACATTTTTAGAATCGCCAAATTTATTTAAATATTCATCAAGATAAAAATTTGCCATTTCATATTCTTCTTCGCTAATATGAGCTTGAGCTAATATAAGTAAAGTTTGTTCTAATAATGGATCAGCAATATGCTCACCTGCCATTGAAGTATAGTGTTTATCAGCTGCTTCAAGATTTTTTTCTTGTAAATCTTTTATAATTTGTTGATACCATTCCATAGAACTTAGATTATATAAATCTTCAGCTTTTTTCGAGCTACATGCTCCTAAAAATAAACCTGCAATAATAAGTGAAAAAATAAAAAGTTTTTTCATTGTGTTACCTTAATAAATTTAATAATTGTAATTATAATGTTTTTATGTTTATGAAATTGTTAATTTTTAAAACTAAAATTATAGTCAAAAACTCTTAATTAGTGTAATTTTTAAAATTGGAACTAAAATTGCTTAATGAGTTGTAATTTCTTAGTCAATAGATTTTAGGAGGCAAGATGAACTTAGAAGTTAAATGTCCTATTTTAGGTTTTGAAGATACCAAAAATATGAATTTTTATAAAATAGACGAGGTTTTTTATAGACTTAAAAGCCTTGATGGTAAAGATTTTTCTTTTGTGATGATTGATCCTTATATGATCCGTCCTGATTATGATTTTGAAGTGCCTGATTATTATCAAGAATTATTAGCTTTAAATGAGCAAACTAATTTTGGTGTGTTTGTTATAGTGGCTATTAATGAGCCATTAGAAGAATCTACGGTAAATTTTTTAGCACCTGTTGTGATGAATTATGATAATAACTCTTTAGTGCAAGTGATTTTAGATACAAGCAAATATCCTAATTATTTTCAGTCTGAAAAGATTTCAGCTTTTATTAAACAAACAAAATAATGTCTGAAATTTATATTTTAGGAAATGGTGCTATGGCAAGTGCTATAGCTAAAGGTTTAGAGGATACTTATAAAGTAGTTATTGTTGCTAGGGATTTAAAAAAAGCCAGTGGTTTAAATTTAAAAGTATTATCATATGATGAGTTTGATATGGATAATAAAAATATTATTTTGGCTTTTAAACCTTATGCGTTAGAAGAAGTAGCTGTTAAATTAAAAGGCAAGGCAAGATGGCTTATTTCGGTTTTAGCAAACACTACTTTTGAGCGGCTTCATTGTATTGATGCACAAAATTATGTGAAAATTATGCCAAATACAGCAGCCGAATTTAAAGCTTCTACAACTGCTTATTTAATGGAAAAAGATTTATTTAAAGATGAAATTTTATCTTTGTTAAATACTTTTGGTAAAGCCATAAGTTTGCAAAATGAAAAAGAATTTGATATAGCTATGGTTTTGAGCGGTTGTGCTCCTGCATTTTTAGCTTTGGTAGCAGAAAGTTTAGCTAATGCAGGTGTGAAAAATGGTTTAAAAAATGAGCTTAGTTATGGGCTTACTCGTGCAAGTTTTGAAAGCTTTAGTGCTTTGTTTAATCATGCTCATCCTGCTATTATTAAAGAAAAAATTTGTTCTCCAGCAGGAGTAACTATAAAAGGAATTGAAGCTTTAGAAAAAAGAGCTTTACGCGGTGCCTTTTTTGAAGCTTTTAATGCAAGTTTAAATAAATGAAGCAAGCTTTTAGTCTCCTAGAGCTTGCTTTTTGTATTGTAATTTTATCTTTTATTTTTGGATCTTATTATCTTGTATTTGCAAATAAATCTTTAAATGCTATATGGCAAAATCAAACCCTTTTTAATGAAGAAAAAGAATTGCTAAAGAAAATTCCTTCATATAAAGCAAAAGAGATAAATATAAATAATTACAACTTTTTAGAATACACTAGTGATGAATTTAAACTCAAATCTTTAAAAATAAAAGATTTATCCTATAAAGAAGCTTTTGTAGATGAAAAAGGCTTTTAGTTTATTGGAACTTGCGTTAAGCCTTGTTATTTTGGGTATTTTGATTACTATTTTAATTAATCCAGCTATGTATATTTATAATTATAGTTTTAATGTTAAAAAATCTAGTGAAATATTTTTTGATTTAAATCAAGCTTTACTTAGCATGGAGAAAATTTATAATTCTTGCTTGAATGCAATATTTACAAGTAATTCTTTTGAGTGTTATATGAGCGCAAATGATGATATTTTTTATGATTTGTCATTAAAAAAATTAAACTTCAGTGGTATTATTTTAGAAAATAATGAAAGTTTTTTTAGCCCAAAAAGTAATTTGTATTTTATAGAAAATGGAATTTCTGAAGGAATTTTGAGCAATTATAAAGATATGCATAGTATGAAGAAGTTGAAAATATACACTAGTGATTATATGTATATTTATGATATAAAAAATTCAAAAATCTATAAAATATTAGTTGATGATAGAGAAAAAATCAATTTTTTTGATGAGAGTTTTAGCGGATTTTATACTATTTTATATGCTTATATTAAGGTGTATTTGAAAAATAAAAATATTTATATGCAAATTGATGATTTAAATCATAACAAACAAGTATTTTTATTAGCTCAAAATATTTCAAAACTTATTTTCAAGCATGATGGTGAGTTATTAAAAATTACAATTTGCAGTAATACTCAAAATAGATGTTTAGATAAATGGATGCTTTTGTGAAAAAATCATTTGCAATGATATATACAATATTTTTTATTTTATTTATTTCTTTTATTATGGCGTTTATAATAAAAATTTCTTCATATCCACCAAGAATTATGAAAGATTTAACGCTTTATACCCAAGGAAATATTTTACTTCATGATGCTAAAGAGTTTGCTAAATATTTTTTATATCAAGCCTATTTGGAGGGTAAAGAATGCTTAAGTGAATATAATTTTGAATATAATAATACAAAAATACGAATTGATTATGCTTATCCTTTGGGTGAATGTAAAAATAATAAATTAATTGCAAAGTATGTTCATGCAAAAAGTATTGTAGTGGTAAATATTAGTGTGTTGTTAAATACTAATAAAGCAGTAAATGAAGAAGTGTTTTTGCAAAAAAGTTTTTTTATTTATCCTAGGTAGATTGAATGTAAGTTTGAACCCCAATAGCTATCATTTTTACTCCCATAGCCATAATAAAAACTAAAGCAATGCGCGAAAAAACATAAAGCACAAGCTTACCGATAACTTTTTCAATAGTAGCTGAAAAGTGAAATAAAGCAAAAATAAAAGCAAAAGTAAGTAATACAGAAGCTATGGCTATAGCTAAATTTTGATCTTCTGAAATAACTACTATGGTAGAAAGTGTTCCAGGTCCTACAAGCATAGGAAATGCCATTGGTACTATACTTTTTTTTAATAATTCTTTGTGGCTTAATCCTTGATAGTGTTGAAATTGAGTGCTTGATGGGGTGAAAAGTAGATTTTTTGTACTCATAATGATTAAAATCAAACCACCTGCAACTCGTAAATCATTAATATCTATTTTAAATAAATATTTCATGATAAATGGTCCAGAAAGTAAAAAAACTAAAACAATACAAAATGCAGTGTAAATGATATTTCTAAAAAGTTTTTTTCTTGTATCAGCATCTAAACCTTCAGTCATTGCAATAAATTGTGGAAGATTTCCAAAAGGATTTAAAACCGCTATAATAGCAACGGATGCAAGTAAAATAACATAAATTTCAGATTCTATATCTGAAAACATAAAACAACCTTTTATTTTCCCAAGCTTAAAAAGCTTGGGTTTGATTTAATAATTATAGTCCTTCAAAAGGATTAGTAACAACTTCTTTTCTATCTACGATATAAGGGATAAGTGCTACATGTCTTGCACGCTTAATAGCAACTTCAACCATTTCTTGGTGTTTTTTGCTAGTACCTGTTAAACGGCGTGGCATAATTTTAAATCTTTCTGATAAAGCATGTTTTAGCAATGCTGTATCTTTATAGTCTATAAAATCAACTTTAGCTTCAGTATATTTACAATATTTGCGTGAGTATTTTCTTTTTTCTGCCATGTTTTTTCCTTTAAAATGGTAATTCTGTATCATCATCATATTTATCAATATCAATTTCCTTCATAGGGGCTTCCTTTTGAGGATTTTGATAGGTATTATTAGATGAATTTGTTCTAGTTTGTACTTGAGCATAAGGATCAAAGCTTTGTTGTTGATTAAAATTTTGATTATAACCATAATTTTGATTTTCAAAATTACTTTGTTGATTATTTTGTACAGTTGAACCTAGCATTTCTAAATTTTCAACTTGAATACTATGCTTTGATCTGTTTTGTCCATTTTGATCGCTCCATTGCTCAAATCTCAAACGACCTTCGATTAAAATTTTACTACCTTTGTTAAGGTATTGATTAGCAATTTCTGCAGTTCTTCCAAAAAAGCTAATGTCGATAAAGCAGGTTTCCTCTCTTTTTTCTCCTGTATTTGTACTAAATCTTCTTGTTACAGCTATAGCAGAAGAGCCTATTGCGCTACCTGATGGAGCATAACGCATTTCTATGTCCCTTGTAAGATTCCCTACTAAAACGACTTTGTTAAACATTAATTAGCTTTCTGTGCTTTCACTAGCTTTAATTTCTTTTTTATTTTGTTTGATACCCTTGCTTAGTCTTTCCCAAGCTGCAATTTCTTTTTTATTTTCATATTTTACGATTAAAAATCTGATTACTTCTTCAGTGATTCTTAATACCCTTTCAAGCTCTGCTATTAAATTTGTAGGAGCTTTGAAATAAATTACAAAATAAGTTCCTCTTTCGTATTTTTTAATTTTGTACGCAAGTTTTCTTGTTCCCATTGGAACTACGCTTTCAATTTCTGCGCCATTTTTTGTAAGGACTTCTTTTACGAATTCCAACTTAGCACTTACTTCTTCTTCTGTAAGTGTTGGTTTTAATATGAATAAAACTTCATAATGTCTCATTTAATTTCTCCTTATGGATATAAAGCCTAAAATTTTAGGCAAGGATTTGCATAAAATGCAAATTTCATTTTACCATAAGTTTTCTTAATTTAACTTTTTAATATGGAGCTAAGTTGTAAAAGTGTTGCGATTAAAAATTCTTTTTTTTCTATTTTAGAATTCTTTTTTAATTCATATTCGCAATTACAAAGTGTCAGAAAGATATTTTTGTATTGTGATATTTTGATCATAAGAGCTTGTTTTTGAAGATTTTGTGCCACAGAAATAGGTGGAGCATAGCCTAAAATTTCTTTTAAGTCTAAATTTCCATAAATTTTAATATGTAAAGCTATTTTAAAAAGTCTAGAAAAATTTGCATATAAGGCATTAATCAATGCTATTTCATTATAATTTTCTAAAATATTTTCAAGTTCGTTTCTTAAATCTTGTTTTTGCATTAATTTATCAAAAAAACTTTCAAAGCTAATAGTACTTAAACTATAACAATGCTCTTGGATGATTTTTTCATTGATATTTAGACCACTAAATTTATTTAACTCATTAGCCGCTAAATATAAATTTTCATTAAAATTATAAAAAAGAGCATAAAGGGCATTTTGAGTAATGTTAATATTTAATTCTTTAGCTTTTAAAGCTAGTAATTCCATGCCTTCCTTAGCTGAATTTACTTTATAAAATCTACAAAAATTATTAGCAAAAATTTTCTCCGCTTCACTTTGTTTGGAGCTTTCATCATAAATTTCAAGTAAAAAATAATTATCTTGCGAATTTTGACAAAGCTGTAAAAGTTGCTTGAGTTCTTTACTTGAGATTTTCTTTTGAGTTTTGATTTCTAGCAGTTTTCTCTCGCTAAATAAAGAAGCGCTAGATAAATAATCATATGCTTGCTTAAAATCATATTCTTCAAAATAAAATCTTAAACTCTCATCAAAAGAGTATTTGTCTTTAATAAATTTAGTATAAAGCTCTATTTGGAAATTATCCGCTCCATAAAGCAAGAAATAATTGGGAAAACTATTACCATTAAGTAAGCTTTGGAGTTGATTTTTATACATTTTAGTTTCTTTCTAAACTAAAATGCTTGGTAATTTTGCCAAAAATTTTAGCACTAACAATATCTACTTCAGTGATTTCTACTTCTACATTTTCTAATAAATTTGCCCTTGAACCTATGATGGTAATCAAAGCTCCCTTAATTTCATCATTTAATTTTACTTGCAATGAACTTTGATTTTCTACCACTAAAGCCTTAAATCTTTTTCCTATATTTTCTTTTGCCCATCTTGCAAATTTTCTATCCATAAAATGCCAAGCAACCTTATCTGCTTCTCTTTCTAATAAACTTAATTCCTCGCAAGTACTTTGTATATTTAAAAGCAAATAATTAAACATTTTTTCATCATTGTTGATTTTAGCTTTTAAAAGTCTATGCAATATAAGATCAGAATATCTTCTAATAGGACTTGTAAAATGGGTATATTTATCAAAACCTAAGCCAAAATGCCCTGCATTTTCACTAGAATATTCTGCTTTTTTTTGCGCTTTGATGATGAGTTTATCTACTTCTTCTCTTATATTTAGCTCATTTGCTAAGACTTGAATGTCTTTAAATAATTCTATGACATTATTTTTAGGATTAATATCTATACTAAGTGTTGAAAGATCAGCTAGCAATTGATCTATTTTTTTATAATCAGGATTTAAATGATTTCTAAAAACTCCTATATCAATGAGTTTTGCTGCAGCTTTATTAGCTAAAAGCATGCAATCTTCGATTAAATTATGCGAGGCAGTGTCATTTTCAAGGCGTGTTTTTATGAGTTTATTATTTTCATCTAAAGTCATTCTTAGCTCTTGGGTTTTAAACTCACAAGCATTTTTTAATCGTTTTTTTCGTAAATTTTGAGTGATTTTGAAAACCTCATAAAGCCAATTGATTGTGCCTAAATCTTCTTGCTTTTGTAAATACTCATCAACTTCATCGTAATTAAAACGGCGTTTTGAGTTGATAATAGCCTCAAAAAGCTCTTCTTTAATCACTTCATTGTTTTGATCTAAGCTTATTTTAAAACAAAATGCTAACCTATCTTCATTAGGTTTTAGTGAGCAAATATTTTCACTCAAAGCTCTTGGTAACATAGGTATAGCAATATGAGGAAAATAAATCGAAAAACCCCTCGATCTTGCTTCTTTATCAATAGCACTATAAGCATGCACATAAGCACTTACATCAGCTATGGCTACATAAATAGCATGCTCATTTTTATCATAATAAATTGCATCATCAAAATCTTTTGCATCAATTGGATCAATGGTACAAAAATTTAAATTTCTAAGATCTTTTCTTGATGGATACATACTCGCATCAACTTCATTTCCATAAGCTCTTGCTTCATTTTCACATAAATTATCAAAAACTGCATTTTTATTAAAAAGTGCTAAGGAAATTTTGTCATCTACAAAATCATCATCAATATGCCCTATCACTTCAGTGATATTATTATCATGATTTTCTATTTTTAAAATAGTTCCTAAAGGTAGAGTTTTTAAGGATTTTTGAGAGGCTTTTAAGGCACATGTGAGTCCTGTTTGAATATTTACTCCAAGGACTGCTTCGCCGTATTTTTTAGTTATAACCAAAGAAGTTTCATGGGCTCTTTTAAGTATTAAGATAACTTTAGCACTTGGACGCTTTTTTTTAAGAGGAAGTAATTTTGCCACAACTATATCAGCATAATTTGCTCCTTTTAAATTTTTATTTTCTATGAGCAAATCACGCTTAAAAGCAGGATCAAAACTTTCTAAAAATCCCGTTCCATTAGCTGAAATATCAATCTTACCAAAAGTAAAGCCATCTTTTAAATAGTATTTGTTTTTATAAAATTTAATGATATCGCAAGTTAGTAACTCTCTAATGATTTGCTTGCTTTTATTGGTAATTTCATCAGCATTTAGACCATAGCTTAGTTGATTAAATAATTCTTTCATAATACTCTTTATAGTAATTTTTCAAAACTTAAATTTTATCATAAAAGGATTAAATTTATATTTTTTAGTTATAATCTTTGCTTTAATTTTAATTTTAGGAGTGTATAATGGCTGTGTCAATTTATTATGATAAAGATTGTGATATTAATTTAATAAAATCAAAAAAAGTAGCTATTATAGGTTTTGGCTCTCAAGGTCATGCTCATGCTATGAATTTAAGAGATAGTGGTGTAGAAGTGATCATAGGCTTAAAAGAGGGTGGGCAAAGTTGGGCAAAAGCTCAAAAAGCAAATTTTATAGTAAAAAGTGTAAAAGAAGCTACTAAAGAAGCAGATTTGATTATGATTTTAGCTCCTGATGAAATTCAAAGTGAAATTTTTAATGAAGAAATTAAACCTGAATTAAAAGCAGGTAAAACTCTAGCATTTGCACATGGATTTAATATCCATTATGGACAAATTGTTGCTCCAAAAGGTATAGATGTGATTATGATAGCTCCTAAAGCTCCAGGTCATACTGTAAGACATGAATTTAGTATAGGCGGGGGTACTCCTTGCTTAATTGCTATCCACCAAGATGAAAGTAAAAATGCTAAAAATTTAGCTTTAAGTTATGCTAGTGCTATAGGTGGTGGTAGAACAGGTATTATAGAAACGACTTTTAAAGCTGAAACTGAAACAGATTTATTTGGCGAACAAGCGGTGCTTTGTGGAGGACTTAGTGCTTTAATCCAAGCTGGTTTTGAAACCTTAGTTGAAGCAGGGTATGAACCTGAAATGGCGTATTTTGAGTGTTTGCATGAAATGAAATTAATTGTAGATTTGATTTATCAAGGTGGTATTGCTGATATGAGATATTCTGTTTCTAATACTGCTGAATATGGAGATTATATCACAGGACCTAAGATTATTACCAAAGAAACTAAAGAAGCTATGAAAGGTGTTTTAAAAGATATACAAAATGGAAGTTTTGCCAAAGATTTTATCTTAGAAAGAAGAGCGAATTTTGCAAGAATGCATGCAGAGCGTAAATTAATGAATGATTCTTTAATAGAAAAAACAGGACGCGAACTTCGCGCTATGATGCCTTGGATTAGTGCTAAAAAATTAGTTGATAAAGATAAAAACTAATTTGAAAACTATAAATAAAAAATACAAAGTGCTTTTAGCGCTTTGTCTTGTTGTAATTGGAATTTTTCTTTTTGCATTTGGAGCTTTGTTTTTAAAAAAAGAAGAAAATAAAGGTTCAGATTACAATCAAACAATAAACAAAAAAGAACCATTACCTATAATAGGACAAGAAAATAATTTTAGTTTTAATGATATAAATTTGACTTTAGAAAATGAAAATTTAGAATTTTTAGATAAAAATATTAGTGAAATTTTAAATTTAAACCCTGTAAATACAGAGTTAAATCAAACTAAAGAAGATAATCAAACTTCAATTTTAGAAGTAATAGATCAAAATACAAGCAAAGAATCAAAAAATGAAGAGCAAAATATATCAGATAAAAGCGAGGATAATAAAACTCAAATTCTAGTACAAAAAAATACCAAGCCTCGTCTAGCAATTATCATAGATGATATGGCAAGTCACACTCATGTAGATATGCTTAAAAAAACAAATTTAAAATTAATCCCATCTTTTTTTCCACCTGATAAACGCCATCCTTATACAGCTGAGTTTGCAAAGGATTTTGACTTTTTTATGGTGCATTTGCCTCTTGCTGCTATAAAATATGACAAGGCAGAATTAAACACTTTACACCCTAGTGATGATATGGAAAAAATAAGCAAGCGCGTAGCTTTTGTAAAAGAACAATTTCCAAAAGTAAAATTTATTAACAACCATACAGGAAGTTTATTTACTGCAAATAAGCAGGCTATGGAAAAATTATTTAATGCTTTTAAACAAAATGATTTTATTTTTGTAGATTCAAGAACCATAGGAAATTCTAAAGCTAAAAATTTAGTAAGTCAATTTAATCAGCCTTATATAGCCAGAGATATTTTTTTAGATAATGAAGATGATATAGCATATATTAAAAATCAACTCAAACAAGCAGTAGAAGAGGCAAGAAAGAAAGGTTTTGCTATAGCTATTGGTCATCCAAGAGAAAAGACTTTTAAAGCTTTGGTGCAAAGTAAAGATTTGTTAAATTCAGTTGAACTTGTATATTTAAATGAAATTTATTGAGAATATTGAAGATTTTAAAAATCTTTTAAATCCACCTTCAAAGATTTATTATAAAGGCAATTTAGAGCTTTTAAATGCTAGAAAAGTAGCTATTATAGGTTCTAGAAAAATGAGTGCTTATACTAAAAATTGTCTCATTGAGTTAGTATCTTTGTTAAAAAAGACTAAGGTTTGTGTAGTAAGTGGTGGGGCTTTGGGTGTGGATATCCAAGCAGCTAAAATAGCTTATCCTCAAACTATAGCCATATTTGCTAATGGACTTGATGAGATTTATCCAAAAGCTAATACAAATGAAATTTTAAATATTTATGAAAATGCATTAGCTTTAAGTGAAAATGAAGCAAAATATAAAGCAAAGCCATATGATTTTTTATTAAGAAATAGGCTTATTATTGCTTTAAGTGAGGTTGTTATAATAGCTCAAGCTGATTTAAAAAGTGGTTCTATGCAAAGTGCAAGGCTTGCTTTGAGTATGAATAAACCTATATATGTATTACCTCATAGGAAAGATGAAAGTGAAGGAACAAATTTACTTTTAGCCACAAAAAAAGCAAATTTAATTCATAATTTTGAGGAATTTGCAAAAATGTTTGGAGAGCTTTATCAAGATCAAAGTGAGGATGATTTGTTAAGCTTTTTAAAGCATGAAAATGATTTAGAAAAAGTTTTGAAAAAATTTGGTGATAGAGTTTATGAATATGAACTTGAGGGTCTGGTGGAAATTTCTGGAGTGAAAATAAGAGCTTACATATGAATACTTTAGCGTTAGATATAGGTTTAAAGCGTATTGGTGTTGCTTTGTGTATTAATAAAAGCATGGCCATGCCGCTTGAAGCTATCATTAGAAAAAACCGCAATCAAGCAGCAAATGAGGTAAAAAAATACATTAAAGACTATGATGTAAATACTTTGGTGGTAGGAATTCCTTTGGGCGGATCTAGTGAAGATGAAATGCGAAAAAGAATAGAGCATTTCATATCTTTACTTGATTTTGATAAAGAAGTTTTTTTTGTTGATGAGAGTTTTAGCTCTAAAAATGCACAAGAGCTTGGTGTAGTGAATTTAAAGAAAAAAGATGGCAAACTTGATTCTTTAGCTGCATATTTACTTTTAAAGGATTTTTATGGCCTTGATTGATTTAAATACAGCTTTAGATGAAATTTATACAAAAGAGCAAAAAGAACAAATCCTTCAAAGTTTTAATCAAGAAAAATATGTCAATATTTTTAGAAATTCTTTGCTTATTGACAATGAAAAACTAGAAGAAATTCTAAATGAAAAAAATATAAAATTTAAAAAAATTGATTTGTATTGTTATAAAATACCTAGTATTTTTAAAAGCAAATTAAGCTCAATGAATGCTTTTAATGAGGGTAAGTTTTATATACAAAATTATTCTTCGTATTTATGTGCTAAAACCTTGGGCGTTAAAGCTGGTGAGAGTGTATTAGATATGTGTGCAGCTCCTGGTGGAAAAAGTTTAAATTTGGCCAATTTTATGCAAAATGAAGGTTATTTAGCAAGTTGTGAATTATCTAAAACACGCTTTTTTACCTTAAAAACAACTATGGAAAATTATCAAGTTAAAATTGCAAAATGCTTTTTAAAAGACGCACGCACTATAGGTAAAGCTTGTCCTTTGAAATTTGATAAAATTTTGCTTGATGCGCCTTGTTCAACTTTTGCAAAAATGGGTTTTGAAATACAAAAAAACACAAAAGAAATTAAGCAAATAGCAAATTTACAAAAAAAACTTTTACATTCAGCATTACTAGCCTTAAAACATGGTGGGGAATTGGTTTATAGTACTTGTACATTTTTAAGAGAAGAAAATGAAGCTGTTTTAGAAAATGCGTTAAGAAATGAAAATTTTAAATTAGAATTACTAGATTTTGATTTATTAAATGTTAACTTCATTAATGCAAAAAGTGATGATTTTGACTTGTCATTTGCCAAAAGAGTTTTACCAGATAATTATGCAGATGGGTTTTTTATAGCAAAAGTGAAAAAACATTAAAAATCAATAAAATTAAATGTGAAAAATATTTTTACTCATAAAACTTAAAGTGCTATTTTTAGATACTTAGAAGCTAAAATCACATCGTGAAACTCTTGTGAATAAAATATTGAAATTTTGAAAACTTAAATTAAAGAAGTGGTAAATAACTAAAATAAAATATATTAAAGATAAATAAGCACGAGGCTTATTTATCTCTTAAATTTAATTCGCTGATTAATTTAGAATAAGCTTGATAATCTTTTCTTTTTAGATAAGATAAAAGTCTTTTTCTTTGACCAACAAGCTTTAAAAGACCTAAACGAGAAGAAAAATCTTTTTTGTAGATTTTTAAATGTTCTGTTAAATCTGAAATTCTTGCGCTTAAAAGTGCGATTTGAACTTCTGGAGAACCCGTATCTCCTTCTTTTCTAGCAAATTTTGCAACTATTTCTGCTTTTTTAGCCGAATCTAAAGCCATAATAGACCTCCTGAGCGGTATTTAAAATAAAAAGTGCAATTATAACTAAAAAAACAAAAAAAATGCTGAAATTTAAAAAATAAGAAATTTAATATTTAACAACACATATTTTTGATATAATTAAAATTTTTATTTAAAGTTAAAAATAGATATTGTTTATTAATATTTCAATGAAAAGGAAAAAAGTGTTATTTACCAAAGCTAGCGAATATGCTTTATTGTCTTTAATTCATATAGCAAAATCCCAAGAACCACAAGATGTAGATACTATGTCAAGTGTTTTAGATATACCAAAAAGTTTTTTGGCGAAAATTTTACAAGCGCTTGCCAAAGACGCACTTTTGAAATCTTATAAGGGTGCTAAAGGTGGATTTATGCTTGTTAAAAAGCCAAGTGAATACACTTTAAAAGAAATTATTAATAGTGTAGAGAAAAAATCTATCAATGTATTTGAGTGCAGTAATGGAATTTGTCCTTCGCAAAAAGAAGAAAATTGTAAAATTATGCCTGTGTTGGTGAAGCTTCAAAATAAGATAGATGATTTTTTAGTTTCTATTACTCTAGAGGATATTATTCAAAATAATGGCTAAAAGGGATATTTTTAGCTTAGTATTGCCTTGGATTGCTCCACTTGTTGCACCTATTTTAAAGGCAAAGAGTCTAACTATAGTAGCTGTAATTATTGCAATTTTAGCTATTATTATAGTACCTTTACCAAGTATAGTTTTAGATTTTTTTCTTGCATTAAGTATAGCAATTTCAGTTTTAATTATTTTAATTTCTTTATATATACCAAAACCTACAGATTTAACAACTTTTCCAACTATGATTTTAATTATTACGCTTTTTAGACTTTCACTTAACATAGCTACAACGCGTATGATTTTAAGCGAAGGTCATCAAGGTCCAGCTGCTGTTAGTGATATAGTGGCAAGTTTTGGTGAATTTGTTGTTGGTGGAAATTATGTTATAGGTATGGTTGTTTTTTGTATTTTAGTTTTAATCAATTTTATGGTTGTAACTAAAGGTAGTACAAGGGTTTCTGAAGTTCAAGCAAGATTTACCCTTGATGCAATGCCAGGTAAGCAAATGGCTATTGATGCGGATTTAAATGCAGGTTTGATTGATGAAAAAACTGCACGCGCAAGACGCCAAGAAATCATAGCTGAAGCAAATTTTTATGGAGCAATGGATGGTTCTTCTAAATTTATAAAAGGGGATGCTGTTGCTGGGATTATTATCACCATTGTAAATTTAATTGGTGGTTTTATGATAGGTTATTTTCAGCATGATATGGAGCTTGGAGAATGTGCTTCAACTTATACTATATTAACAATAGGTGATGGACTTGTTTCTCAAATTCCTGGACTTATAACTTCAACGGCAACTGCAATTATCATCACGCGTGCTAGTAAAGATGAGGATAATTTTGCTGAAGGTTCTATCAATCAGCTTTTAGGGGAATACAAAACTTTATTAATTGTAGGCTTTGTTTTATTTATATTTGCTTTAGTACCAGGCTTACCACATTTTTCTTTGGGCTTTATGGCTTTGGTGTTTTTAGGACTTGGTTATATGATAAAGCAAGTGCAAGAAGGTAAAATTCAAATCAATGCAATTTCAGCTAAAAAGTCTCAAGAAACCCATGAAGAAGAACAAGCTAAACCTCAAAAACGCAGCGAAGAAGAAATCTTAAAAGAAGAAGAAAATAAAATCACAGATATTTTAAAATTAGAAATTTTAGAATTAGAATTAGGCTATGGACTTATTAAGTTAGCAGAAAGTGAATTAACAGAGCGTATTAGATCAACAAGACGCAATATAGCTCAAAGTTTAGGTTTTTTAATGCCAAAAATTAGAATTAGAGATAATTTGCAATTAAAACCAAATGAATATACTTTTAAACTCAAAGGTGTGGGTATAGCTAGTGCTGAAATTTATCCTGATAAATATCTAGCTATGGATAGTGGTTTTATCACTGAACCTATCGAAGGTATAGCTACTAAAGAACCTGCTTTTAATTCTGATGCTTTGTGGATAGAATCATCTTTAAAAGATGAGGCAACGCTGAATGGTTATATTGTAATTGATCCAGCAAGTGTGATTTCAACCCATATGAGTGAGCTTATAAAAGCTAATGCTTCAGAGCTTTTAACTAAACAAGAAGTGCAAAATTTACTAGATAAAATCAAAAATGATTATCCTATCGTGGTAGATGATTGTTTAAGGGTTGCTAGCATAGGTTTAATTCAAAAAGTTTTAAAAGCTTTACTTAAAGAGCATATTCCTATTAAAGATATGCTTACAATTTTAGAATCAATTAGTGATATAGCTGAAGTAAGCAAGAGTTTGGATATGATTATTGAGCATGTAAGGGCTTCTTTAGCAAGAGCAATTACAAATTTATATGTGGATGAAAAAGGGCAAATTAGCTTTTATATTTTTGATGCTGCTGCAGCTGCAAAATTAATGGAACATGTGCAGTTTAAAGATGGTTCGTATCATTTAATGATAAATGTAGCTCAAACTGGTGCTTTAGTAGAAGCTTTAAAAGCTGAACTTGCAAGTGTGGCAAATACAAGAATTAAGCCTTTCTTGCTTTGTGTTGAGCCACAACTTAGAAAATTCATTGCTGATATTTGTTCTAATTTTGGTATTAATATTACGGTCTTAAGTTTTGCTGAGATTGCAGAAAATACCAAGTTTGAAACAGAAGGTATCATAAAAGTTGATAATTTATAAAGGAAAAATATGAAAATTTATCATCTTTCACATACGGATTTAGATGGCTATACTTGTCAGTATGTGCTAGATTTTTATTTTAAGAATTGTTATTTTTATAATTCTAATTATGGTAAAGAGATTAATGAAAATTTTAATGTGATTTTTAAAAATATAGAGGAAGATTTAAAGCAAAATCCTAATGAAGAATTTGTGATTTTAATCACGGATTTAAATTTAACATTAAGTCAATGTGAAGATTTTCAAAAAGCCATAGAAGGCAAAAAAATCAAACTTTTACTTTTAGATCATCATCAAAGTGGCTTAGAATGTATGCAAAAATATCCTTGGTATTTTTTAGATGATAAAAGATGTGCTACTAAGATTGTTTATGATTTTTTTAGTAAATGTTATGGTGAAAATAAGGCTTTGTCAGAATTTGTGGATGTGGTAAATGCAGTAGATATTTGGTTGAGTGAAGATGAGAATTTTGAACTTGGAAAAGTACTGCTTGGTATGGTTTCTGGAGCAAAAGAAATCAATAGGGTAATGTTTGCACAAGAAAATATCAAATATCTTTTTTATCTTTTTGATGTTTGTAGAAAATACATTCATCAAAAAAATGCTCATATTAATTTAGATGATGATTTGCATGGCTTAAAAAAATCTTTTTTTAAAAAAGAAAATGATGATACCTTAAGCAATTTAATTTCAAAATTTGTGGTAGAAAGACTAAGTGTAAATAAAGAAAAATTTAGTGTATTTTATAAAGGAAGTAAAGGTTTATTAACTTCAAATATAGGCAATACTTCCGTAATTGGAAATGATTTTTTAATGCAAAATCCTGATTTTGATTTTTTTGTTGATCTTAGTTCGAGAAAAACCTTAAGTTTTAGAGCAAATAATAAAATCGATGTGAGTTTGATGGCTAAAAGTTTGGTCAATGGGGGAGGGCATAAAAATGCTAGCGGAGGATTGTTTGCTGCGTATAAAGATAGCTCTAATTATGATTTTATAAAAGCACAATTTGTAGATTTGATTAAAAGCAAAGAATTAAAGGAAAATAATGAAAACAAATCATGATTTTAAAGAAGAAATAGAAAATTTACAATATGAATTAAGCATAGTTTTAGAAGCAATGCTCTTGTTTACTGGGGTAAAAAGAACAAAATTAGAAAAAGCAATTGGAGTTTATATTGATTGTATTGATGAGGTTTGTCAAAATACCCAAAAAGAAGGAGTTGATGAGATTTTAGAAGTAGTGGAGTACTTAAAAATTCATCATAAAGATTTATTTGAATGAAAAATTTATTATTGCTTTTTATAGGAATTTTTTCTTATGCAAATATCTATGAAGATTTAAGTGATTTTGCTTATAATAAACAAAACACGCTAAATTTAAGCTCTAGTCAAGCTTTATTTTTAGAATACAAACAAAACAAGCAAGCTTGTGTGGATATAGTACTTGCTAAAGATAAGGCTTTCGTGGTTAAAATTTATCCATTGTGTGAAAAATTAAACGAAAAAAGTCTAAATGAATACTTAAATACGCAATTTATAAGTTTATACACTAAAGATTTATCAAAACTAAGAAAAGAAATTGCTGATATTAAAAATATTATGCGCGATTTTATGATTTATTATACCTTACATCAATCTTTTGCAAATGAAATTAAAAAAATGAGTAAAAATGATAAATTACAAGCGTATGAACTAGATGAGAAAAAAGGTGGAAAAATTCTCTACAAGGTCAATAATCAAGCTTGTGTAATTTTTGATTTATATTTAGATGAAAATTTGCAAGCTAGTATGCAAGTAAGTGGAATAGAAAATTTGGATAAAACTTGTATGGAGTTAATCTCATCCCCTGATTTTAAAGACTTATCTTTCACAAAAGAGGGTATGAGAAAATATAAATTAAAAAACTAATCTAAAAAATCTTAAATAATATAACTTTAAAATTCTACTTAAAGCCATTTTTTTTCTTTCTATATTGGAAAACACATAAGCTTCAAGATCTTGCTTTTCTCTTAAAGTAAGATTTTTCATTATTATAAACCTTTTAAAAAATATTGCTAGACGCAATTATATTATCTTTTCTTTTAAAAAAACTGAAAAATAAGTTTTTATATATTATATATAAATGGCTAAATAAACTTTAGTTATATAGACTAAATAATTTTAAATATTTTTATTTAAAAATAACTTGACATTATTATACTAAAGTTGTATAATTATTTTGTCACTTAAAAACATTGAGTGCTAAAATAAAAAATTTAAGGTTTTATAGTGAAGTCTTATAGTAAAAAAGATTTAATTTTAAAAACTATCATTGAAACCTATCTAGAGGGTAATAACCCTGTGGGTTCTAATGAGTTAAATCATAAAGTTAGCATACCTGCTTCTACTATAAGAGTTTATTTTAAAAAATTAAGCGATGAGGGTGTATTAACGCAACTTCATATTAGCAGTGGTCGCATACCAACTTTTAGTGCTATGAAGGCTTATTGGTATGAGCAACTTTGCGAAGATGAGATTGTGATTAACGATCTTGCATTGTTGGAGTTTTTGCTTGATAAGTTTGAAATTTATACCTTAGTTTATGGTGGCGATGAGCTTATTTTGCAAGATATTACCAAGGTTAATGATAAATTTATCATACTTGATTTTGGACAAAATGAGTTGGTTTTAAGATTTAGCCAAGATAGTCTGGTTTTCTTACAAAGACTTATAGGGCTTGATCTAAAAAGTATTGAAAATTTAGCTTTTAGAGTTGAGTTTAAAGAGTTATTGGAAAAAATAACTATGCTAAAAGAAGCTATGGTTTATTATAGATATAATGAGAGTAAAGCTTATCAAATTTATCAAAATGATGAATTTGCTAAGCTTTTATCTCCTCAAATTGGATTTTATTTTAACGATAAATTGCAATTTGATCCTTTATTTGAAGAGGGTTTTATGGGATTAAAGCTTAAGAGTACATTTTTAGGCAAAGAATCTAATGTGGTTTTTGCTGGTAGTGTGTATTCTGATTTTAAAACAATGTTAAATATTATAAAGGAGGCTGCGTGAGCGAAGAAAAGCAAAATGAGCAAATGCAAGAAGAAGCAGTGGAAAATTCAGAAAATCAAAACAATGAATTAGAAAAACTTCAAGCAGAGTATAATGAGTTAAAAGATACTTATTTAAGAGCAAATGCTGAATTTGAAAATATCAAAAAAAGAATGGAAAAAGAAAAAATTTCAGCAACAATTTATGCAAATGAAAGTTTTGCTAAAGATTTGCTTGATGTAGTTGATGCATTAGAGGCGGCTATTAATGTAGAAGCTAATGATGAATTAAGTTTGAAAATAAAAGAAGGGGTTCAAAACACTTTAGACTTGCTTTTGAAAAAACTTGAAAAACATATGGTTAAAGCAATAGAAGCAAATGGTGAGTTTGATCCAAATTTACATGAAGCGATGTTTCATGTTGAAAGCGCCGATCATGAAAGTAATCATATTGTCCAACTTTTACAAAAGGGCTATATGATGAATGATAGAGTAATTAGATCAGCAAAAGTTAGTGTTGCAAAATAAAATTTAATAAAAAGGATAAAAAATGGCAAAAGTTATAGGTATAGATTTAGGTACAACAAATTCTTGTGTGAGTGTATATGAAAGAGGCGAGAGTAAAGTTATCCCAAATAAAGAAGGTAAAAACACTACTCCTTCAGTAGTTGCTTTTACAGATAAGGGAGAAGTTTTAGTTGGAGATAGCGCTAAGCGTCAAGCTGTGACTAATCCTGAAAAAACTATTTATTCTATAAAAAGAATTATGGGTTTGATGATCAATGAAGAAGCAGCAAAAGAAGCTAAAAATCGCTTACCTTATCATATCACAGAGAGAAATGGGGCTTGTGCGATTGAAATAGCAGGTAAAATTTATACTCCACAAGAAATTTCAGCAAAAGTTTTAATGAAATTAAAAGAAGATGCAGAAGCTTTCTTGGGTGAAAAAGTAGAAGATGCGGTTATTACTGTTCCAGCGTATTTTAATGATGCACAAAGAAAAGCTACAAAAGAAGCAGGACAAATTGCAGGGTTGAATGTATTAAGAATTATCAACGAACCAACTGCAGCAGCTTTAGCTTACGGACTTGATAAAAAAGAAAGTGAAAAAATTGTAGTTTATGATTTAGGTGGTGGTACATTTGATGTTACTGTGCTTGAAACAGGTGATAATGTTGTAGAAGTTTTAGCAACAGGCGGTAATGCATTTTTAGGCGGTGATGATTTTGATAATAAATTAATCGACTTTTTAGCAAATGAGTTTAAAGATGAAACAGGTATTGATCTTAAAAACGATGTAATGGCTTTACAAAGATTAAAAGAAGCAGCTGAAAATGCTAAAAAAGAATTAAGTTCAGCTAATGAAACTAATATTAATTTACCATTTATCACAGCTGATGCAAGTGGCCCAAAACACTTAACTAAAACTCTAACAAGAGCTAAATTTGAAAGTATGATTGATGGTTTAGTTGCTGAAACTATTAGTAAAATTAACGAAGTAGTAAAAGATGCAGGACTTGATAAAAGTGAAGTAAAAGAAATCGTTATGGTGGGTGGTTCTACTCGTGTTCCACTAGTACAAGAAGAAGTTAAAAAAGCCTTTGGAAAAGAGCTTAATAAATCAGTAAATCCTGATGAAGTTGTTGCAATTGGAGCGGCGATTCAAGGTGCGGTTATTAAAGGTGATGTTAAAGATGTATTATTGCTTGATGTTACTCCGCTTTCTTTAGGTATTGAAACTTTAGGTGGTGTGATGACTAAAATCATCGAAAAAGGTACAACTATACCAACTAAAAAAGAGCAAGTTTTCTCAACTGCTGAAGATAATCAAAGCGCAGTTACTATCAATGTTTTACAAGGTGAGAGAGAATTTAGCCGTGATAATAAATCTTTAGGAAATTTCAATCTTGAAGGAATTCCACCAGCACCTCGTGGTATGCCACAAATTGAAGTAACTTTTGATATTGATGCAAATGGTATTTTAACAGTTAGTGCAAAAGATAAAGCTACAGGTAAGGCTCAAGAGATTAAAATCACAGGTTCAAGTGGATTAAGTGAAGAAGAAATCAATAATATGGTAAAAGATGCAGAGCTTCACAAAGAAGAAGATAGAAAACGCAAAGAAGCAGTAGAAGCTAGAAATGCTGCTGATAGTTTGGTACATCAAGTAGAAAAATCTTTAAGTGAGCTTGGAGATAAAGTAGGTGATGATGATAAAGCAAATATTCAAAAAGCTTTAGATGAGTTAAAAGAGACATTGAAAAATGCTAATGCTTCTAAAGAAGAAATCGAAGGCAAAATGAAAGCTTTAAGTGAAGTTTCTCATAAATTAGCAGAAAATATGTATAAAAAAGAAGAACCAAACGCTCAAAAGAAAAAAGACGATGATGTAATCGATGCTGAGGTTGAGTAAAAACTAAACTAGAAGCCTTGTTGCTTCTAGTTTAATCAATATATTTTTTACAATCTTCCTTAAAATAATTTCTATCAAATCTTGCAAAATTATCATTATTTGGCACTTTATAACATTCGCTGAAATTTTTAGCCTTAAGAATTTTGATATAAAAACTAGGAATGGCTATGTTGTTTTTAATGCGTTTTGGCTTATCATCATAAAGTACTAAATTTAAGACTTCTAATTCTTTATTTTTCTTTGCTAAATATCTTTCTCTTTGTTCGATTTCATTCCAAATTTCTGCATTAATATCTTTTTTTTGCGGAGTGATATTGCTCATTAAAAAAGTGCTAAGTTGGGCTTGTGGGGTTGCATTCATGGATTGATTTGGCACGACATGTCCTCTTGTATAACCACTTCTTAGATAATCCTCCCAATAAGTTCTATACTTTTTAGGAATATTGGTATCATCTTTAAATTTTGGGCGTTTTTTGATGTGTCCTTGATTTAAAATTTTAGCTTCTAGTTTATAAGCAATTGCTTTAGTGCCTTTATAATTATAATCATAACAATTAATATAATAATATTTATCCATTAATAAAGAGCAGTCTTTAAAATAAGCTTTAAAACTAGGATGTAATTCATATTGAGTATAAGCAAAAGAGCTTAAAGCTAAGGCGCAAAGTGTTAAAACTTTTTTCATGCTAAAAGCTTTCTTACCATTTCATTAAGTCTTTTACCATCAACGCTTGCACCAAAAGCCGCTTTAGCTTCTTTCATCAAAATACCTTGTTCTTTTAAAGAGCTAATTTGTAATTTTTCTATAAGTTTTTTTAGCTCACTTTCTAATTCCTCATCGCTAAGTTGTTTTGGTAAATAAGCACTTAAAATAGCTACTTCTTGGAGTTCCTTTTGTGCTAAATCTTCTCTAGAACCTTTGCTAAAAGCAAGTGCAGCTTCATTTCGTTTTTTAATCTCACTCGCAATGATTTTATATATTCTTTCATCATTAAGTGTGATTCTCTCATCAACTTCTATTTGTTTAAAGCTAGCATTAAGTGTTCTTAAAGTGTTTCTTTTAAAATCATCTTTATTACGCATAGCTTCTTTGATATCTTCTAAAATTTGATCTTTTAAACTCATTTTTTCTCCTTTAAAATTTGATATTTTTAAAATGTGCTATACACACACCTTCTCTAACACCATCATCAATCACAATGAGCTTTTGCTTATTAAATAAAGCAAAAAGTATCATTGAGCCTGCTATGAGGTATTTTTTTCTATTTTCTCCAAGATAAATTTTAGCTTTTTCTTGTTCTAAATTCCAAATTTTTAATGCAAAATCAAAAAAATCTTTGCGTTTGAGTATTTTACCATTTACACTTTCTTCTAGGTAGTCTTTGTATTTTATGTTTTGTTTATAAGCACAAAGTGTGGTAGGTACTCCTGAATTTAGTATGAAAAAATTTCCTTTTAATTTTATATCTTTACTAAGATTAAAAGCTTTTAAGGCAAGTTGCTTTAAATGCGCAGGGTAGGGGCTTAGATGAATTTTTAATTTTTCATCTTTAATACGCACAAGATTTTGTGGATATTTTTTAAAAAATCTTACATAAACACTTGGTTTTATGGCTTTAAAATGCATTCTTTCATAAAAACTAATGATTCCAAAATCATAACTTTTGCTAAATTTATCATTTGAAATTTCACAAGAAGCACCGCCCAAATCACAATAACTTAAGTCTTTTCTAAAAAGTTTAAGAGCTTTAAGACGCTCTTGCATACCTAAAATGCTTAGTTTTGCTTCGGTTTTTGCATCGATTAATTTTATATCAAGTTTAAATTCTTTTTGAATTTTTTCAAAAATAAGCTTAGTATTTTTTGCTTTTCTAAAAGCAGCTGTGGCGACTGCTTTAGCTTGACTTAAGTTATAATTTTTTTCTTTTAAGATTTTCAAAGCGCTAAAAATTCTTTCTATAGCTTCATCACTAATGGTGTCATTTTGCATATTTTTAGCTGCTCCTATGATAAATTCTTCGCTTTTTAATTTATTAAAATTCTCATCCATCAAAACAGCTCTCAATGTATTTGAACCCATATCAATACCTAGCACTAGCTCTCCTTAAAAAATTTAAAGTATAATAGCAAAAAACTTATAAGGAAAACTTATGCTTTTAGGGGTTAATATCGATCATATAGCAGTTTTAAGAGAAGCTAGAAAAGTAAATGATCCTGATTTGCTTGAAGCTGCGTTTTTGAGTGCAAATTTAGCTGATCAAATCACTATCCATGTAAGAGAAGATCGTCGTCATGCTAATGAGTTTGATTTAGAAAATATCTTAAAATACTGCAAGTGTGTAGTGAATTTAGAATGCTCTATTGATATGATAGAATATGCTTTAAAATACAAACCCTCGCGCGTTACTTTAGTACCTGAAAAAAGACAAGAGCTTACAACAGAAGGTGGTTTAAATTTAGACAATAAAAAACTACAAGAAGCCATTAATGCTTTAAAACAAGAGCAAATTGAAGTTTCTTTATTTATTGATCCAAATTTAGAAGATATTAATAAATCATCTTCTTTAAATGCTGATTTTATAGAGCTTCATACAGGATTGTATGCTAATATTTATAATGCATTATATACCAATATCAATCAAACTTCTTATGCATTGCCTGAATTAATTTTAAGTAAAAATGAACTCAAAAAGCTTTTAGAAAATGAACTCCAAAGATTAAAACAAAGTGCGAGTTTGGCTAAGGGTTTAAATTTAAGAGTGGCAGCTGGTCATGGGCTTAATTATAAAAATGTAAAAAATATTGTGGATATTTTAGAAATAGAAGAGTTAAATATAGGTCAAAGCATAGTAGCAAGATCGGTTTTTGTAGGCTTAGAAAAAGCTATATTGCAAATGAAAGCTTTGATTAAAAGATGAAAAAAATTGCTATTAGTATAGGAGATTTAAATGGTATAGGTATGCAAATTTTATTATCTTGTCATGATGAGCTAGTAAAAATTTGTGAGCCATATTATTTTGTGCATTATGAATTATTTCAAAAAGCAAATAAACTTTTAAAAATAAATCCTAAATCTAAAATCAATTTAGTTGAAATTTCTAATGCTTCAAAACCACATTTTGCCTTTAAAGAAGAAAAAGAAAATTTTTTAATTTATGAGTTTTCATATCAAGCTAATAAAATTATTGATTTTGATTTTGAGTTAAATCCTGCAAATTTAGACGCTAAAAGTGGAGCTTATTCTTTTTTAAGTTTTGAAGGAGCTAGTTATTGCACGCATTTATTTTTAGATGCTTTAGTAACTTTACCGATTAATAAAAAAACTTGGCAAATGGCAGGAGTGAGCTATAAAGGTCATACTGAAGCACTAAGAGATTTTTTCAAACAAGATGCTATTATGATGTTAGGGTGTGATGAGCTTTTTGTGGCTTTATATACTGAGCATATGCCTTTAAGAGATGTTTATAAAGAAATTAAGGCTTTTGAACTTGCGAAATTTTTAATTAATTTTTATCAATGCACTTTATTTGAAAAAATTGGAGTTTTGGGTTTTAATCCTCATGCAAGCGATAATGGCGTAATAGGTGGAGAGGAAGAGCAAGAAATAAAAAAGGCTATAAGAATGGCAAATGTATTTTTAAAAGATCATGCATTAAATTTACAAAATTTAGAAAATGAATATTTTTTAAGTCAAAAAGAAAAAGAGTTTTCTTATAAGGAAAATATTTTTTTAAGTGAGCCTTTAGTGGCCGATAGTGCTTTTACTCCTTTTGCATTAAGTAAATGCAAGTATTTAGTCAGTATGTATCATGATTTAGCCTTAGCACCTTTAAAAGCTTTATATTTTGATAAAAGCATTAATGCGAGTTTAAATTTACCCATAATTCGAACTAGTGTTGATCATGGAACAGCTTATGATAAGGCTTATAAAAATGAAAAAATAAACTTACAAAGTTATATGCAAGCAGTAAAATCTGCTTTACAATTTTTACAAATCAAAGAAAAAAATAAGTAAAAGTTACTAAAATATTCTTAAAATAATTTCTTAAGGAGAATGCTTGAGTAAAGACAATACCATTGCATTTTTTATTTTTATTGTAAGCGTTTTGTGTTTTTTTGTTTGGGGTTATAATTATATTCCTAATAATTCCATGATATTATTTATTCTTGCTAGTGTATTTGGAATTTTTATGGCCTTTAATGTTGGTGGTAATGATGTTGCAAATTCATTTGGCACTAGCGTGGGAGCTAAGACAGTTACTATTAAGCAAGCTTTAATTATTGCAGCAGTATTTGAATTAAGTGGAGCTGTGTTTGCAGGTGGGGAAGTAACTAATACTATAAGAAGTGGTATAGTAGTTTTACCAGATAGTGTTGATCCTATGGTGTTTGTATGTGTAATGCTTTCAGCTTTGCTAAGTTCAGGTATTTGGTTATTTATAGCAACAAAAAAAGGACTTCCAGTTTCTACTACTCATAGCATTATAGGTGGTATTGTAGGTTCAAGTATAGCTATGGGGTTTGTATTTTTTGATCAAGACCAAGCTTTTTCTATGGTAAATTGGAATGGTATTTATAAAATAGCTATGAGTTGGGTTATTTCTCCTTTACTTGGTGGACTTGTGGCGTATTTAATTTATGCTTATATTTATAAAAAAATACTTCAACCTTCGGCTTTGATTAATATGCAAATAAAAGAAATTAAAAAAGAAAAAAAGGAGTTTAAAGAAAATTTTTTTATCAATTTAAAAAACAAAAGTCAAGAAGAGCAAATTAAAGAATTAAGTGCCATTGTTTTAGATGATGATGAAAAAAGAAGTGAATATAAGTTAAAAATTAAAGAATTAAAAGAAAAAGAAAAAAATATAGATGTTTTTTCTAAAATGAAATTTCATGTTCCTTTGGTTGCAGGGATAGCTGCTTTAATAATAGCGTCAATGTTTTTATTTAAAGGTTTAAATAAAGTTTCTACTTTAGATATGGTGCAGAATTTATGGATAGTTTCTATTATTTCTATTTTTGCTTATATAGTTACTTTGGCTGTTGTAAGATTGATGAAAAAAACTGAAGTAAATAAAACTATAGAAAAGATTTTTTCGTGGTTTCAAATTTTTACTGCTTCTAGTTTTGCTTTTTCGCATGGAGCTAATGATATAGCTAATGCTCTTGGACCATTTGCTGCGATTTTAGATGTGCTTAAAAATAATACCATTAATCCAAGTTCGCCAGTGCCATTTGCTGTAATGCTTATGTTTGGTATAGCTTTGGTTATTGGACTTTGGTTTTTAGGTAAAGAAGTTATTCAAACTGTTGGTTCAAAACTAGCAGAAATTAAGCCAACAACAGGCTTTAGTGCTGAACTTGGTGCAAGTATTGTTATACTTTTAGCAACTCAACTTGGAATTCCAGTTAGCTCAACCCATATTTTAATCGGCGCTATTTTGGGTATAGGGGTGTTTAATAAAGATGCTAAATGGGGTATGATGAAACCTATTGGTTTAGCTTGGGTTATTACTTTACCAGTTGCTGGAATTCTTTCAAGTATTATTTTTGTAATTTTTGTAAATATAATCTTATGAGTTTAAACTCATAAGATATTTTTTAGCTTCATTTAAATTAGAGCTATTTATAAAATAATCAATTTTTGCAGGTTTTTTATATACTTTATCATAATATTCAAAAAGCATTTTTACACAAAGTTCTAAATTATTTTCTTCATAATTTTTACAAAGTCTTAATTTAAAATCCTTGCTGATATAAGGTGATATTTTTTCAACGCATTGATAAAATACTTTTTTATCCATTGGAGTATAGTTTTTTAAAACTCTTTGAATGCGTAAATTTATATCACACTCGCACCAAATTTTCTTAGCTTTTTGCATACTATTATATAAATTTAGCGGGATAGTTAAATTTCCAATTTGTCTGCTTTCAGCTTCTATAAAACAAGTTTTGTGAGTATAATCTTTTAAAAAATAAAACAACTTATCTTCAAAGGCTTTTTGGCTTGGTTGTTCTCCATAAATTTTACCAAAACTTGATCCTTGGTGGTTAGCTAGTTTTTCTAAATTTAAAGCATTATTTAAAGTTTCGATTAAATCACTTTTACCGCTTGCCGTATTACCACAAAGACATAAAAACTCAATATTTAAATCTTTCCTAAAAAACTCACTCACATAACTTCTATAGGCCTTGTATCCACCTTCTAATCTTACAACTCTATAACCAAGTTCAGCCAAGATTAAAGCAATAGCTTTTGATCTTTTACCACCTCTTGCACAATAAATTCCCACCAAAGAACCTATTTTATAATTTTGATAAAGTTTATTAATATGTTCACTCATATTTTTACAAATATAACTTGCACCTTTTGCTTTAGCTAAGCCTTTATTTTTCTTATAAAGTGTGCCTATTTCTTCAAATTCATTATCATTTAATGCGTAGTAATTTTGCGCAGATTTTATATGAGCAAGTTTGTATTCTTTGGGACTTCTTACATCAATTAAAAGATCAAAATTAAATTTTAAAAAATTTTCAAAATCAACTTCTTTATACATAATCTTTAAAAGCTTTGTATAAGGTGGTATAAACTTTTCCCAAATCACTCCCACAAACTCTAGTTTGTCCTATGGTAGTGATAAAATTTGTATCCCCTTGCCATCTTGGGATTAAATGATAATGACAATGCGGCGCTATGCCAGCTCCTGCTGCACTGCCTAAATTCATACCTATATTAACACCCTTGGCATGAAAGTTTTCTTTTAAAATTTTAACTCCAATACGCACAAAATGGCTAATTTCTAGCCATGTATCATTATTTAAATCTTCTATATTTTCTAAATGATCATAAGGGATAATCATGAAATGACCCGGACTATAAGGGTATTTATTCATAATGCCAAAACATTCTTTAGCTCTAAAAATTACCCCAAGTTTTTCATCTTCATTGAGTTCATACTTACAATGACAAAAAGGACAAAAATTTTTATCTTTATTATTAAAATAAACATCTCTCCAAGGTGCGTATAAATACTCCATCAACTCTCCTTTATGCAAGCATGTAGATTTTTGATATTTTTACTTATAAGAGCTTTATTTTTTGGTATCAAAGGTAATAGCTTTTCATCTTCTAATAAAAAAATTCTAGCTCCTGCTAAAATAGCATTATTAAGATCGCTTTTGCTTTCAATATAAAAAATGGCCTCTAAGCCAAGATGTATTGCAAAACTATAAAGTTTTTTTAGTTGCATAGTTTTTAGTATTTTAGGAAATACAATAAACGCATCAGCTCCATATACCAAGCTTTCCAAAATTTGATATTCATCAAAAATAAAGTCAAATTGCACAATGGGTTTGTCATGATAGCGTCTAAAAAGACTTAAATTTTGTATGTCTTGATTAAGCAAAGGACTTGTTGGTAAAACGATAGCATCAAAATTTTCATGATTAAAATTTAAATCTTTGGAGTATAAAAAATGCGAAAGTTTTCTTTCAAGCAAAAGTGTGTAAATATCTTTAGGATAAAAAGCATTAGAAGCTAGGCTTCTGCCCAGCATATCATAAGGAAAAATTTCTTTTTTATTTTCTAGAATTTTTTGTGTTTTTGAAAAATGATCTTTTAAATCTATTGTTTTAAACATTTTTCAATGGCCTTTAAGTGATCTTTGCTTTCTTGGGAATTTGCAAATTCTTTATCGTGGAATGTTTTTTGTAAAATTTCATAAGCTTTTTTGCAATTTTTAAGTTTATAATAGCCCCAAGCTAAAGAGTCTAGGTAGTAAAGATTTTGTGGTTCTTGTTCAAGTGCCCAGCCTACTAATTCTATGCCTTTTGCAATATCAATATCATATTCGATTAAGGCATAGCCATAGTAGTTTTGATATAAAGCATCGCTACGCACATCTACACTTTGTTCAAATTTTTTCATAATAGAAGCTAGAATTTTTGGATCCGTGATTTTTTTACTTTTAGAATCCATATAAATTTCAAATTCTAAAACCCCTGCCATAGAAAGGTATTTTTTATCTTTGCTAAGTTCATAATGTTTTAAAGCTATTTCGTAAGCTTTTTTATAATTTTTTGTTTGTGTATATAAGAAAATTTTAGTATCAGGATCTATGTTGTATTGTTGGACTAAATTTAGAGCTTGTTTATAATTTTTTTCTTGCACTAGTAATTCTATCATAGCATATATATATTTAATATCATTGTTGAGTTTATATAGTTTTTCAAGGGTTTGAATGCTTGCCTTATTGTTTTTTTGCTCTTGATAAATTTTTAAAAGTAGGGTGCATGTTTTAAGAGTGCATTGTGAATTTTTTACAAATTCTTCTAAAGCTTTTTTAGCTTGATCGATATTTTTATTTTTAATATTAATTTCAACTATTTTAAGTAATAAATTTTCATGTTCAAAAAGCTTATAAGCAAGATTGTATTGCTCTAAAGCTTTGGTGTATAAAGCTTTTTTAGCAAAAATATCACCTAGTATTTCATAGTTTCTATAATCTTGCTCTTCTTTAATGAGTTTATAAAGTATAGTTTCGGCTTGTTTATAATCTCCTATTTCAAAAAAATGCAAAGCATTTAATCTTGCAATAGCTGTATGATTTAAAAATTCTTTAGAGGCTTTTAAAAGTTCATCTTTTTGTTTTAAGTTAGCACCCAAAGCTAAAAGCAATGCTTTTTGTAAATAGATACTTTCATTATTTTCATGAAATAAATTTGTATAAATATCACATGCTTTTTGAAACTGTCCATGTTCTTCATAAATGAGTGCTTGTAAGATTTTATCTTCGCTTTTAGCCAAAGCAAGGTTTGTTAGGATAAAAACGATAATTAGTGAAAGCAAACCCCTATACATTCTTCTTTCAACTCCTCTTTGTGTGTTTTAAAATACTCCCAAAATGGAAAAGTTTTACATTGTTTTGGTCTATGCTTGTAAATTAAACATTTTTTATACATTGTATCAAAAAAAATACAACGATAGCCATTTTCATGCTTTACTTCTTTAAAACTATATTTAAATCCAACTTTGATAAGGTATTGTTCTTTAAAGGCTTCAAAGCTTAAATTTAAAAAAGCAGCAATAGCTTCTAGCTCTTCTTTGCTAGCATAGATATATCCACTTTCTCCAGTGCAGCATTTTCCACCGCATGTTTTACAAGCATTTTCATCAAAAGAATAATCAAAGTTTTTTTCACATATCATAGCTTATAGTTCCTGTATTTTCATAAATTTCGCTAATTTTTGGATTTAAAACATTATTTTCATACATAAAAAGCGTAGGCATTATCACACAAGGGCTTTTACTATTTTTTTTAATATGCATTAAAACAAGCCTTGCATTAGTTTGTGTATTGGTGTGAATGCATTGAAGAGAAACTAGCTTTAATTTAAATTGCTTTAAAGAAGCACAAATTTCATCTAAAAAACTTGCCTCATAGCACATAAAAAAACTACCATTTGGCTTGATTAAAGTATTTATTTTAGCAAACATCTTCTCAAGCGGCATAAATTCTTGATATCTTGATATACATAAATGCAAATCTTGGCTTTTTTGTGTATTTTTTTTATAAAATGGAGGATTAGAGATTAAAAAATCAAATTTTATATCACTTTTATAGTTTAAAAAGTCTTCGCAAATGCTTTGAATTTCAAGTTTATTTTCTTTGGCATTTTTATAACTTAGTTTGATATTTTGCTCTTGAATATCTAGTAGATAAACTTTTGAATTTGGAAATTTTTGCTTTACTAAAAGTCCTAAAATTCCACATCCACATCCTATATCAAGGATATTTCCTTTTAAGTTATTTTTAGATAAAAAGTCAAAAAGTAAAAGGCTATCATTATTATAACGATAGCCTTTTGAATATTGAAAGAGTTTTAGCATTTATAAAGATGATCGCAGATTTTAAATGAATCATTTAAACCCACTACAATAGAAGCTCCGTTTTTACTCGCTATATCGCCTGCTACAAATAATCCTTTTACATTACTTTCTTTGTTTTCATCAAAGCTTGGCACACCTTTTTCATCAACTTCTATAGAGCATTTTTGTAAGAAATCAAGTGGAGTTGAACCACCAATAGCATAAATAATGCGATCATAAATTTCACTTGTATTGTTAGTGAAATTTACTTTAGCTTTGCCATTTTCATCTTCAATACCAGTTATATCTATGCCGAGTTTTGCTTTTACACTGCCTTGCTCAAAAGCTTTTTGAATATCTTCAAGATTAATATCGTTTAATCTTGAGAAAGTTTCTCTTCTATAGCAAAGTGTAACATCGTTATTTTTAGCTAAATCTATAGCGTATTCTGCTGCTGAATTTCCACCGCCTACAACTAAGATTTTTTCATCTTGGCTTGTTGAATTTGCATTAAAATTGATGATTTTTGTTAAAGTTATAGGTAAAGTATAGCTTGGTTTATTTGGCTTACCCATTCTACCTATGGCAATAACTGCATTTTTACAAATATAATTTTCATTTGCAGTACTAACGATGAAATTTTCTCCATCTTTTTTAACACTTTCAACTTCACTAGAAAGCTTTACTTCAAGATTATGCTCTTTGATAGCATTTTGGAAAGTTTCTATCGTACTTTCTCTAGTTCCATCTTCAAAATTTATATGCCCGTGATTTGTGCTATCACAACCTTTATAAGCTTTGTCTACTCTTTTACCTTCTTTGTAAAATTTTACTAAGGTTTGACAAATCGCATCAGCTTTTTCTAAAACAATAACTTCTTTATTTTTTATTTTAGCTTCTACTCCTGCTGCAATACCTGCAGGGCCAGCGCCAATAACTACCATATCAAAAATTTTCATTATTTCCCTTTTTTAATTTTTAGTTTATGTAAATGTATCAAAAAAACAATAATAAAAAATAAAAAACAGAAATTATTTTTATTTTGTAAATAAATTTTTTATGCTTATAAATTATTAAATTAATAAAATTTTATAATAAAGTAGATTAAAATGTGTAAAAAATATATTATTATAATATTTTTTGCATAAAATCACTTATATAAAAGCAAAAAAACATAAAAATTATATATAGTATGCAAAAGGAGTTTTTGATGGGACAAAATACAGGACAAAGTTTAAAAAATAATTTTTTAACATTATTGTTATTATCCTTTTGCGGATCTATTATTTATGGTTTACCTTATTTTAGAAAGTATTATTATGATGATTATATGAGTCTTTATCATTTAAATAATTTTGAAATGGGGCTTTTGGGTAGTGCTTATGGATTGCTTGGTTTGTTTTCTTATGCTTTAGGAGGTTATTTAGCAGATCGTTTTGCACCAAAAAAATTATTGATTTTTTCTTTAATTGCTACAGGACTTGGTGGTTTATTGCATTTATATTTTACTTCTTTAAATGCACTTTTGATTATTTATGGAATTTGGGGGATTACTTCATTATTAACTTTTTGGCCTTCTTTGATGAAAATAGTAAGGAGTTTAGCAAATTCTAAAGAACAAGCAAGGGCTTATGGAATTTTTGAAGGCGGTAGAGGAGTTGTTGGTGCTGCACATTTGGCTATAGCTACGAGTATTTTTGGATATTTTCAAACAAAAGCCTTGGCCGCACAAGGTATAGAAATGGTTATTGTGTTTTATTCTATAGCTCCTATTGCAAGTGCTATTTTATTGTTTTTTCTTTTGAAAGATGATATTAATGAGCAAAGTGAGAAGATTAAAATCAAAGACTTGGTTTTTCTTTTGAAAAATTCTGCTCTTTGGCTTGTGGTTGCTATTACTTTTTGTACATATTTTTTTAACATGAGTTTTTATTATTTTACTCCTTATGCAAGCAATGTTATAGGAACTTCTGCTGTTTTTGCAGCTATTTTAACGGTATTGGCTCAATATATTCGTCCGGTTTCTTCTGTAGTGGGTGGATTTATAGCAGATGGATATGGAAAAGCTAAAATAATGATGATAGGCTTTATTTTAATGGGAATTGGTGTTATTTTTTTAATGCTTAGTTCAAAATTAAATGGATTTTTACAAATGAGTGTTTTAACTTCTGCTTGTGTCGTAATTTATATAGCTATGTATTCTAATTTTGGAATTTATTATTCTTTACTTAGTAAGGGAAAAATTCCTATACATTTAGCGGGTATGGCTATAGGTATTGTATCTACTTTTGGGTATTTGCCTGAAGTTTTTGCACCATTACTTGCTGGAGATTTATTAGATAGATACCCAGGTGTAAAAGGTTTTCATATATATTTTACCATCATGATAGTTATGGCTATTTTGGGTGTAATGTTTTGTTTGATTTGGATTAAAAAATACAATAAAAAGGAGATGAAATGAAGGAAATTGTTTTTAACTTTAAAAACAAGGTTAGAGTAATAGAAAATGAATGGATAGTTTTAAAAGATGGCACTAAGCTTTCATCACGAATTTGGCTTCCTCAAGTAAAAGAAAAAGTTCCTGCTATATTAGAATACATTCCTTATAGAAAAAATGATGGAACAAGGGGTAGAGATGAGCCTATGCACGGATATTTTAGTGGTAATGGCTATGCGGTTGTTAGGGTTGATATTAGAGGAAGTGGGGAATCTGATGGTTTATTAGAAGATGAATATTTAAAACAAGAACAAGATGATGCCTTAGAAGTCATTGAGTGGATTGCAAAGCAAGAATGGTGTGATGGGAATATTGGTATGATGGGTAAATCTTGGGGTGGCTTTAATTCTTTACAAGTTGCAGCAAGAAGACCTAAAAATTTAAAAGCAATTATAGTAGTAGGTTTTACTGATGATAGGTTTAATGAGGATATTCATTATAAAGGCGGATGTTTGCTTAATGATAATTTTTGGTGGGGTAATATCATGCTTGCATATCAATCACGCTTTGTTGATCCAAAAATTGATCCAAATGGTAGAAAAAAATGGCTCAATAGGCTTGAGAATATGCCTTTATGGCCCACATTATGGCTTGAGCATACTTTAAAAGATGATTATTGGAAGCATGGATCTGTTGGGGAAAATTATGATGATATACAAGTCCCTGTTTTTGCATTAGATGGATGGGCTGATTCTTATACTAATCCTGTTTTTACTCTAATGAATGGTTTGAAAGTTCCAAAAAAAGCTATCGTTGGTCCTTGGGCTCATGTTTATCCTCATGATGGTTTACCTTTGCCTGCAATGGGTTTTTTACAAGAAGCACTTAAATGGTGGGATAAATGGCTTAAAAATGAAGAAAACGATGTGCTTGAAGCTCCTATGATACAAGCATATATTGAAAATAGCTCTAAGCCAAATTCAAAAACAGAGAAAGTAGAAGGTCGTTTTGTTGCTTTAAATGATTTTAAAAATGATATTAGCTATAAAAGATACTATTTAAATCCGCATAAATTAACATGTAAAAAATCAAGTGAATTTATCAAAATTAACACTCCATTAAATCATGGGCTTTTATCAGGAGAGTGGATGGGAGCTGGTGTTTTAGGAGAAAGTCCTAGCGATCAAAGGTTAGATGATGGGATGGCAGTTGTTTTTGAAAGTGATTTTTTAGAACAAGATTTAGATGTCTTAGGCTTTCCTATGTTAAATGTAAAAATTGCAAGCGATCAAGAAAAAGCTATGCTTTTTGCTCAACTTAGTGAAGTTAGAGCTGATGGTTTTGTAAAAAGAGTAAGTTATGGAGTAATCAATCTTGCATTAAGTGATAATAAAGAGCAATTTATACCTTTAAAAAAAGATGAATTTATCCAAAAGCAAATCAAACTTGATGCTTGTGGATATAGATTTGCCAAGGGTTCTAAGATAAGATTATCATTAGCAAATTCTTTTTGGCCTATGTTTTGGCCTATGCCAAAAATTTCAACCTTGACTTTAGATTTAAATGAGTGTGAATTTAATTTACCATGTTTTAATGGTCAAGATAGCGATAAAATCAATATGCAAGCACAAAGTGCTCCTTTAACCCCAATAACACTTTTAGAAGAAGGTAGGGTAAATAGAAGCATTTCTTATGATATTTTAAACGATACTTGGACTTGTATTACAGATGGTGTTGGCGGGGTTTTTGGAGAAGGTGTTTATAGATTTGATGAGGTTGATGTTTTAGTAAAGCATAATTTAAAAAGAGAATTAAAACTTCAAAATGAAAACCCATTAAGTGCAGAATATACCATTACTCAAACAATGCAAATAGGACGCGAGGGTTGTATGATGGAGGCGGATATAATCTTAACACAAACTAGCGATTTGGAGTATTTTTATATTAAGGGAAAATTAGTAGTTAAGGAAAATAATAAGCTTGTTTTTGATAAAAAATATGATTGTAAAACTAAAAGAAATAGTTTATAAAATTTCCCAAAGTAAAATTTACTTTGGGAATTAATTTTCTTGCAAGATTTTAGCTAAATCTTTAGCACCTTTTAGATCCACTTTGCCAGAGCCTAAAAGTGGGATTTGTTCTACCTTAAAATATCTACTTGGTTTAAAAATAGCAGGCATAGTAGAGTTTTTAATTGCTTCACAAATTCCTTCAAAATCTTGCTCTTGGCATTCTACTAATAAGCATACCATTTCACCTTTTTTATCATCATCTAGTGCAACTGCGCAAAATTTTACTACATCTGTATTGATAAATTTAGCAATTTCTTCTTCTAAAGCTCCTAAAGATATCATCTCACCACCAATTTTTGCAAAACGAGAATAACGATCTACTATATATAAAAAGCCATCCTCATCTACATGGCCTTTATCGCCGGTATTATACCAGCGTATGCCATCGATTTCTTTGATAACTTCATCGGTTTTTTCTTTATTGTTTAAATAACCCACCATAACCTGATGGCCACCAATGAGTATTAATCCATCTTCTCCATGATTTAAACTTTCATAAGTAGATGGATCTACTATGCGTATAGCACTTCCTGGTAAAGGCATACCTACACTACCTTCTTTATTTGCACGGTGTAAAATCCAATAGTCAGGATCAAATTTATTCGGTAAATTTACACTTGCAACTGGAGTGGTTTCAGTGGCTCCATAGCCTTCAAAAATAGGTTTTTTAAATTTAATTTCAAAGGCAGTTCTTACTTCGCTTTTGAGTTTTTCAGCACCTGAAACGATAATCCTTAGGCTTTCAAACATAATCGCATCAAGTTTTTTATTTCTTGCATAAATACCTAAAAAAGTTGAAGTAGCACACATAATGCTAACATTGTTTTTTACTATAGCTTTTGCTACACCTAGTGCATCTGTTGGATCAGCATGTGTTATGCTTTTAATCCCTTCTAATAAAGGCATAAAAGTAGTTACAGTTAATCCAAAAGCATGAAAAGGTGGCAAAGAAGATAAGACAACATCTTCATTTTTTGCACATAATACATCTGAAATTTGAGCTATATTGCTTAAAATATTGCGATTATTTAGCATTACCCCCTTAGGTGTTCCCTCGCTACCACTACTAAATAATATAGCAGCTATGGCAAGGTTTTGTTTATTAGACGCAAATAATGCTTTTATTAAACAAGTAGGTAAGATACTTACTAAAGCAAGCATAGAAAAGATTTTGAGTTTTTGTCTTTTAAAGTTTGCGATAATATCTTCCATAAAAATAATTCTAACATGCTCTTCAAATTCTAGTTTTATGCCTTTATTTTCTAATTTTTCCATAAATTTTCTAGAAGTATAAATTTGTTGAATTTGAGAGCTTTGAATGGCTTGATTTATTGCTTTTACACCTGCTGTGAAATTTAAATTTACCACGATTTTATTTGCAAGTAATACAGCTAGATTACAAAGAGAGCTAGCCATGGAAGCAGGGAGCAAAATTCCTATACATTCTTCTTTTGGAGCATAGCTTCCTTGGGTAGGTTGTATATTTAACTCATGTGATCTATTTTTTATAAAAGAGCTAAAAACTAGACTTAAAGCAAGCATTTTTCTATAAGTAATACCACCTATTAAAGGATCAACAATAGCTATTTGACTTAAATTTCTTTTAGCGCTATCTATCCAAGCTCTAGCTATAGTATGCATACTTTCACATTGAGATTTCCAAGCAATAAATGAAAGTTCAAAAACCTTTGCTTTAACCACTTCTTTTTTAGTGTGTATTGGCAAGCTTTTTCCAAAAGCAATAGCGATTTTTCTTTTGCTTATTTTGCGGTTTCTTGCTGAAAATTCTTCATCACTTCTTGAAAAAGCACTTCCCCAAAGTCCTCTAATATAAAAAGGTAAAATCACTCCATCTTGCTCTTCTAATTTTGAGCAAACTAACTCAAATCCACCTTTAAATTCATTAAGCTGTCCATGGCGTGAAAGCACTCCTTCTGGGAAAAGGCAAACTAAATTTCCATTTTTAATATGCATAGCAATAAGCTCTAAGCTTGATTTGCTAGAAGCACTTGAAACAGGAATAACTCCAAATTTATCAAGAAAAATTCTAATATACCACTTAGAATAAATGCTTTTTTCCATAACAAAATAAATTTTTCTTGGTATAGCCATTTGCACAATAGCCCAATCTATAAAAGATATATGATTGCCAAGTAATAACGCTCCGCCTTTTTCAGGAATATTCTCAAAACCTTCTACCAATAAACGGTAGCGTTGAAAAAACGCTATACTCATTAATAAACGCACTAAAGAAAAAGGCAATTTACTTAGCACATAAATGCTTCCAAAAAATGCCACAGCGATGATAAAATAAAACAAATTTATCACTTCAATTTTAACATAAGCAGCAAAAGTAGCTAGTGCTAAAAAGCCTAACATAAAAATATTTTGTATGAAATTATTTCCTGCTAAGACTTTTCCTAGTTCATTTTCTTTTGCATGAAATTGTATTAGAGAGTTTAAAGGTATGATAAAAAATGCTCCGCTTAAACCAAAAATAAAAAACACTACACTATAACTTAGTAAGTTTTCTAAAAATGGCATTAAAATGCTCATTAGAAAAACCCCTAAAGCACCTAGTGGTATAAGACCTAATTCGATGTAATTTTTAGAAAACTTACCACTAACAAGCGATCCTATAATCACTCCTATACCAGAAAAAGCTAAAGAGCATTGTACATAAAAGGTATTTTCTATAAAAAGATCATTTTTTGCATATACAGGAAAACTCACTAAATAAAGTTGTGATATGGCCCAAAAAAGTGAAATTCCTATAATGCAAAGCCAAATAATTTTATGAGAAAATATTGTTTTTAAATTAGAGGTTAAAAGCTTTCCTTGTAAATATTGTTTTTTATCAAAACTTAAATTTTTATCTTCTTCTTTTAAGCTAGGAAGTTTATAAGCTAAAAAAAGTTCTAATAAAGCAAAAGCTATTAATACAAAACCCAAAGGTGCAATTTGTGTTAAAATATCCGAAGGAGTGTTAAAATTTGACTCAAAAAGCATTTCAAAGCTTAGAGAAAATACTGCCATACCGGCTAAAATAGCCACAATACTTACTGCATTGACAGCTCCATTTCCCATAGCTAAAAGCTCTTTTCCTACTAATTCTTTTATAAAGCCATATTTTGCAGGAGAGTATAAGGCAGATTGCACTCCCATGATAAAAGTCATTGTAAATGCAAGCCAAAATGCTCCAAGATAATAACACAAACAAATAATACAAGTTAATATTACTGAAAATAATGCAGATATTTTCATGATTTTATTTTTAGGAAATTTATCCGCTAAAAATCCAGATGGTGAAAGCATAAGAATAAAAGGCAAAAGCATTAAAGCATTGACAATAGCAGTTAGAAAAAGTTGGGTGCTATCTTCATAAAATTTATAAATGGTATTTTGTATGATGATTTTGTGTCCTAAATCCACAAAAGCATTAATAAAAGCTACTGCTAAAAATGGCAATACGCCAAAAATCTTTAAAAAATTTCCTTGCATTTAAAACTCCATTTTATTTTAAAAATATTATTTTATTATATAAAATTTAAATGGAGTTTTGATATTTGATTAATCTTTAAATTCTACCACTTCATTAAATGCAAAATGAGCTTTTTCTGTACCAGAATTTTTTTGGGCATGTCCTAGAGCAATGAGCATAGATACTCTTTGTTTAGCGGTGTCTAAATTTAAATATTGATTGATTTTATCTTTATCAAAACCACCGATAATACACGAACCCAAATTTAAACTATAAGCAGCATTGATAATATTTGCAATAGCAAGATGACTTTGCTCTTTTGCATAAATAAAACTTTGTTCTAAATCCATTGCGTCTAAAAATGGCTTATAGGTTTGCAAGCGTTTATTTAACTCTTCTTGGCTTAAACCACGCTTTTTTAGTTTTTCTTCAAAATAATCTTTAAAATCAGCTCTTGAGATCACAACAATAATAGCAGCACAATTTGCTACATGATTTTGATTGTTAGCTATTTTGGCAATTTCTTTTTTATGTTCATCTTTTTGAAAAACTAAGAATTTCCAAGGTTCAAGTCCTAAAGAACTAGGAGATAATCTAGCACATTCTAAGATATATTCTAAGTTCTCTCTAGAAATTTTTTCTTGAGTATATGCTCTAATAGAAGAGCGATTTTGCATTAAATTTAAATAATCTTGCATATAATTTCCTTATTTTTAGTTTAATTTATCTTATATCTTATAAGCTTTAAAATTGTTAAAATTATATTTTATTGCTACAATTTTATTTTTACTTCATACAAATATTTTATTATACGGTTTTTAAAGGATTAAAATGAAAAAAATAATTTATTTGAGCATATTTTTGATTATACTTATTATAGGGATGTATTTTTTCTTTTTTGCAAATAAGGAAGAATATAATTATCTAACTTATGAGGTTAAAAAACAAGACATTACTCAAAGCATAGAAGCAATAGGTGAAGTTTATGCAAAAACCCAAGTTGATGTTGGTGCACAAGTTAGTGGGCAAATTACTAAACTATATGTAAAATTGGGCGATCGTGTTAATGAGGGTGATTTAATCGCACAAATTGATAAAGATAAACAACAAAATGATTTAGATATTACCAAAGCTAGACTTGAAAGTGCAAAGGCAAATTTAGAAAGTAAAAAAATTGCTCTTGATATAGCTACTAAACAATACCAAAGAGAGCAAAAGCTTTATGCTAAAAAGGCTACCTCTTTAGAAAATCTTGAAAATCTTAAAAATACTTTTTATGCCTTAAGAGCAAATGTGGCTGATTTAAAAGCTCAAACTACTCAACTTGAAATTTCTTTAAAAAATGCTCAAAAAGATTTAGCTTATACTACTATAACTGCACCTAGTAAGGGTGAGATTATCAATGTAGCAGTTGAAGAGGGGCAAACTGTAAATGCAAACCAAAATACACCAAGTATAGTGCGTTTGGCTGATTTAAGTGAAATGGAAATTCGTATGCAAATAGCTGAAGCTGATATTAATAAAATTAGTGTTGGAAAAAAGGTTAAATTTAGTATTTTAAATGAGCCTGATAAAAAATATGAAGCAACTATTTCAAGCATAGATCCAGCAAATACTACCATAAGCGATGCAACAAGCAATACAAATTTAAACTCAAACTCAAGTACTAGCACTAGCGCTGTGTATTATTATGCAAGGGTTTTTGTAAAAAATGATAATAATTTTTTACGCATAGGTATGAGCACAGAAAATGAAATTGCTATTAAAACAGAAAATAATACTTTAGTTATACCAACTTTAGCTATAAAAAGCGATGTAAGTGGTTATTATGTAGAAATTTTAAAAGCAAATAATATAAGTGTGAAAACACCTGTTAAATTAGGTATTAAAGATAGTTTAAATACTCAAATTTTAGATGGTATTAATGAGGGTGATTTAGTTATCATAGGTAAAAATAAAAAATGATACGCTTAGAAAATATACAAAAAAAGATTAATAATACAACTATTTTAGAAAATATTAATCTTTATATTCAAAAGGGAGAATTTGTAGCCATTATAGGGCAATCAGGTAGTGGGAAAACCTCTCTTTTAAATATTATAGGAACACTTGATGAACCAAGTAGTGGAAAATATTTTTTAGATGCATATGAAGTAACTAATTTAAGTAAAGATGAAAAAGCAAGGATTAGACGCGAAAAAATTGGTTTTATATTCCAAAGATATAATTTGCTTAGTCTTTTAAATGCTAAAGATAATGTAGCCTTGCCTGCTGTTTATGCAGGTAAAAACAAACATGAAAGATCACAAAAGGCTAAAGAATTACTTTCTTTTTTAGAGCTTGATCACAAAGAATTATCAAAGCCAAATGAGCTAAGTGGTGGACAGCAGCAAAGAGTTTCCATAGCAAGAGCTTTGATGAATGGCGGTGAGCTTATTTTAGCAGATGAGCCAACGGGTGCGCTTGATTCTAAAAGCGGTAAGATAGTTTTAGAAATTTTAAATAAACTAAACGATCAAGGACACACTGTAGTTTTAGTCACTCATGATAGAGAAATAGCTGCTAGAGCAAAAAGAGTTATAGAAATTAAAGATGGTAAGATTATAAGCGATAGTGGTGCAAAAAAAGCAGACGAAATAAAAGCTAAGTTAATGCCAAAAGAGAAAAAAAGCTTTAATTTGCTTAAAAATCAGCTTTTTGAAAGTTTAAAAATGTCCATAGCTTCTATTGTAGCACACAAGCTACGTTCTTTGCTTACTATGCTTGGTATTATTATAGGTATAGCTTCAGTAGTTTGCGTGGTTGCTTTAGGACTTGGAGCCCAACAAAATATACTTGCTTCTATTAGCTCTATTGGGACTAATACCATAGAAGTTGTTTCAGGGCGTGGTTTGGGGGATATTCGATCAGGTAGAACAAGACTAAATTTAAGTGATTTAAAAACCTTAAGTTCTTTGCCTTATTTAGAAGCAGTAGAAGCAGATGTAGGCAAAATAGGGGTAGTAACTTATAAGAATAATTCTTTACAAGCTAGAATTTATGGAGTAGGGCCAAATCATCTAAGACTTAGAGGTTTTGTGATGGTAGATGGTAGATTTATTAATAATGAGGATATAAAAGATAATACTAATATTTGCATTATAGATGAAAATGCTTTGAGAATTTTATTTGATAATATTAGTGCTAAAGATGTTTTAGGTAAAAGCGTGATTTTTAACAAGCAACCTTTAACTATAGTTGGTGTTTTAAAAAAAGAAAGAGATAATAAAGGCTTTAGAGCTGATGAAAATACCATTAAAATTTATACTCCTTATTCTACTTTGATGAATAAAATCACAGGAGATAAGCAAATAAGAGCTATAGTAACTAAGGTAAAAGATGAGGTAAATCCTGCTTTAGCTGAAGAGGCTATGGTAAAAATTTTAGAAATTAAACGCGGAAAAAAAGATTTTTTCACTATAAATTCTGACGCAATTAAAAATGCCATTGAGGAAAATACTGCTACTTTAACTTTACTCATTTCTTCTATTGCAGTGGTATCTTTGATAGTAGGTGGTATTGGTGTGATGAATATCATGCTTGTTTCAGTAAGTGAGCGCACAAGAGAAATTGGAGTTAGAATGGCTATTGGAGCTAGAAAAGAAGATATTTTAATGCAGTTTTTAATCGAAGCTGTGTTGATTTGTTCTTTAGGGGCTATTTTTGGAGTAATGCTTTCTTTTATCATCATTGAAGTATTTAATTCTTTAAATTTTGGTTTTACGATGATACTTTCATTAAATTCGGTATTTTTAGGGCTTTTAAGTTCGGTTTTAATCGGAGTGGTTTTTGGATTTTTCCCAGCAAAAAATGCAGCAAATTTAAATCCTATTAGTGCTTTATCAAAGGAATGAGATGAGAATATTTTTATTATTTTTTATAGCCTTTTTTTTAAATGCCTGCGTAGGAGTAAAATTAGAACAAGTATCTCAAGAACAAATAAAAAAAGAATATTTTGAAGATTTTAACGCAAGCAAGGCTTGGTGGGAAAAATATAACAATCAAGACTTAAATAATATCTTAAAAGCTATTATTGATAATAATAAAGACTTAAATATAGCAAGGATTAATTTTTTAAGTACCTTAGCTAGATATAAGCTTTTAAATTTAGATCTTTATCCTACTTTGAGTGGAAATTTTGGTGCAAATATAAGAAAAAATTTAAACAATGGCACAAAAACGCATAGTTTTTCAAATGGCATTATGTTAAATTATGAGCTTGATATATATGGCAAAATTTCAGATCAAGTTGCTAGTTCTGAATTTTTAGCAAAGGCGAGTGAGTATGAGTTGCACTCTTTAGAGCTTGATACGATTAATTTAGCGATAAATAGTATTTTTGAATTTATTTATTTCAATGATGTAGATCATTTATTAAACAAACATTTAAAAAATCTAGAGCAAATGCTAGAAATTTATACTACTAAACTTAATTATGGAAAAGTTGAATATATAGATCTTTTAAATATTAAAAAATCTTTATTAAACACTAAACAAAATATCATTACAAATTTGCAAAATAAAGACTTAACTCTTAAAAATATAAAAGACTTACTGGGTAAAGATGATGAGCATTTGATTAATAAAATGCTAAATTATACTCTTGAAGATTTTTCTTTGCAAAAAATTAATTTTGATATAGAATTAAAAATGCTTGCTTATAGACCACAAGTTCAAGCAAAACTAAATCAACTTATGGCTTCTTACAAGGATTATACAAGTGTGCAAAAAAGTATTTTACCTAGCATAAAAATATTGGGAAATTTAGATGGGAATGATAAGAATATTGATGAAAGTTTTAAATTTTTAATTTTAGGAGGCAATGTCGCCATTGACTTACCATTTTTGGACTTTTATAGAGTAAAACAAAATGTAAAAATTTCTGAATTAACATACCAAGCTCGTTTGGTTGAATATAAAGATGTATTACAAAGAACTATCCATGAATTTAATTTTTGTTATGAAAATGACAAGTATTATAATGATTTGTTAAAATTAGTAAAAGACATTAATGTTAATCAAGAAAAAATTACACAGCTATATTTAGAAAAATATGAATTAGGTCGCAGTGAATTAAAAGATTATCTTGATGCGGACGCTTTGTTTATAAATTCACTCCAAGAGCTTAGCAGAGCAAAGCTATCTTTGCTTAAAAATATTAATTTATATCATAATATTGTTTTAATTTCAGAGTAAAAAAGACTAAAAGTGTTTCATTTTGTAATATTATAAGAAAAGAGTGTTGTTTATTTGCGTTGTTTTAAAGTCATTTAGAATACAATTGATAAATAAATCAAACAAAGGAGAATTATGAAATTTGATTTTTATGCAACGCTAGTTACTATGGTTATAGTATTGCTTTTAGGCGTATTTGTCATTAAAAGGGTAAAATTTCTTCGTGATTATAATATCCCTGAGCCAGTTGTTGGTGGTGGGATTGCTGCGATTATTCTTTTGATCTTACATAGTTTCTTCTCATTGGATATTAAATTTGATGAATCTATGAAAGATCCTTTAATGCTTGCATTTTTTTCAAGTATTGGTTTGTTAGCTGATTTTGCTTCTTTAAAAAAGGGTGGAAGAAAATTAGCAATTTTTTTAGTTGTTGTTGTTGGCTTGCTTTTTGCTCAAAATATAGTTGGCATAGGTGTGGCAAGTGCTATGGGGCAAAATCCACTAATGGGACTTATAGCAGGTTCTGTTACAATGAGTGGCGGTCATGGAACAGGTGCAGCATGGGCAGCTGAATTTATTAAAGAACCTTATTTTTACTCTAGTGCAACTACTGTTGCTATTGCTTGTGCTACTTTTGGGCTTATTTCAGGTGGTATCATAGGTGGGCCTGTTGCAAGATATTTAGTCAATAAATATAAGTTAGTAGTTCCAAAGCAAAATGATGATAAAGATGCGATTTTAAATTTCCAGTCTCCAGAAAAAGAAAGACTAATCACACCTTCTTCTTTTATAGAATCTTTGGCATTAATTGCTTTATGTTTATTAATAGGTAGTGCTTTGTCTACTTATATTAAAACAAATACAGGTTTTACTTTACCAACTTTTGTGTATTGTCTTTTTGTAGGTGTGGTTTTAAGAAATGTTTTATCAGCTACAAAAATTCATCATGTATTTGATAGAGAAGTATCAGTTTTAGGTAATGTAAGCTTATCTTTATTTTTAGCTTTAGCTCTAATGACTATTAATCTTTGGGATTTAGTAACTCTTGCACTACCGATGTTGGTAATTTTAGCTGTTCAGGTTGCTATGATGGCTGCTTATGCTATATTTATCACTTTTAGGGTATGTGGAAAAGATTATGACGCAGCAGTTTTAGCAGCAGGACATTGTGGTTTTGGTTTGGGCGCTACTCCAACAGCTATGGTAAATATGCAAACTGTAACAAATCACTATGGTATGAGCCATATGGCATTTATTATTGTACCTTTAGTGGGTGCGTTTTTCATAGATATAGTAAATGCTTTAGTGATCAATGCTTTTTTGTATCTACCATTCTTTCATTAAAATCATCTAGCACTAAATTGGTGCTAGATTAAATTTTCTTATCTTTACTTTTGCATAAATGATTTAAAAAACACTCTTTGCATAAAGGATTTTTAGCTTTACATGTATAACGCCCAAAAAGCACCATAGCTTGATGAAGATAGTTTAGATTATCTTTAAAAATTTTAGTTAAGTCTTTTTCGGTTTCTTCAGGAGTTTTGGCTTTGCTAAGATTAAGTCTGTGTGAAACTCTAAATACATGGGTATCTACAGCCATGCAATTAGCCCCGCACCATTCTATCATCACTACATGTGCAGTTTTTTGTCCTACACCTGCTAGAGTTTTCAAATCTTGCTCGTCCATTGGAATTTCACCATTAAATTGCTCGCAAACTGCTTGAGCCATTTTGATTAAATTTTGTGCTTTATTATTATAAAATGAGCAAGAATTAATCAAAAGTTTTAAAGAAGATAAATTTGCCTTAGCTAAATCTTGCACACTAGGGTAAGCTTTAAATAAAGCAGGTGTGATGAGATTAACCCTTTTATCAGTACATTGAGCTGAAAGCATAACACAAACTATAAGTTCATAAGCATTACTAAAAACTAATTCTGTTTTTGCTTGTCCAAAATGTTTTAAAAATAATTCTTTAATTTCTAAATTTCTTTTCATAAACTTATTGTATGTTAATCGGCTTTAAATAAAGTTTAGATATAATAAAATCAACAAAACTATTTCAAAGGAAAAACAATGAAAAAAATTTCTTTAGTTGCTGCGGCTTTATTAACAGGTTTGAGTTTAAATGCTGCGGTGGTTGCAACCCTTGATGGAAACAATATTAGCGATACAGAAGTAAATGAGTTTTTTGCTCCTATGTTAAGAGGTGCTAAAATCACTGACTTACCAGCTGAACAAAAAAAAGCAATCATTGATCAATATATCATCCAACAACTTGTATTAAAAGACGCTAAAGCTCAAAAAATAGAAAATGATCCTTCATATAAAGAAGAATTAGAGCGTGCTAAAGAAGCTATCATGGTAAATATCTATCAAAAGAAAATTTTTGATTCTATCAAAAATGATGATGCTAAGGCTAAAAAATACTATGAAGCAAATAAAGATAAATTTACTAAACCAGCTCAAGTAAAAGCTAAGCATATTTTGGTAACTAGTGAAAAAGAAGCTAAAGATATTATTGCCGAGCTTAGTAAGTTAAGTGGAAAAGCTTTAAATGATAAATTTGCTCAACTTGCAAAAGAAAAATCAATCGACAAAGGTTCTTCGGCTCAAGGTGGTGATCTTGGATGGTTTGCTGAATCAACTATGGTAAAACCATTTGCTGATGCAGCTTTTTCTATGAAAAAAGGCACTATTTCTAAAACACCAGTAAAAAGTGATTTTGGATATCATATTATTTTAAAAGAAGATGCTAGAGCGAAAAGTACTATGAGTTATAATGAAGTAAAAGCAGGTATTGAAAGCAATATCAAAATGGAAGAATTTAAAGAACTTATGAATAAAAAAGCTCAAGAGCTTCGTCAAAAAGCAAAAGTGGAATATAAATAATGGGTGTATTAGATCTTGTCAAACCAGGTGTTTTAAGTGGCGATGATCTAAATACCGTATATAATTATGCAAAAAAAGAAGGATTTGCTATCCCTGCGGTAAATGTCGTGGGGACAAATTCTATTAATGCGGTTTTAGAAAGTGCTAAAAAAGTTAATTCACCTGTGGTTATTCAATTTTCAAATGGTGGAGCTAAATTTGTAGCAGGAAAAGCTTGTCCAAAAGCTGATGTGCTTGGTGCTATAAGTGGTGCAAGACATGTGCATTTAATGGCAAAAGCTTATGGAGTTCCAGTAATTTTACACACAGATCATGCTGCTAGAAAATTACTTCCTTGGATTGATGCTTTGATTGAAGCAAATATTGAGTTTAAAAAAGAAACAGGTAAGCCTTTGTTTAGCTCTCATATGATTGATTTAAGTGAAGAGGATTTAGAAAGTAATCTAGGCACTTGTGAGAATTATTTAAAACAAATGTCTGAGCTTGGAATTTCTTTAGAGCTTGAGCTAGGATGTACGGGTGGTGAAGAAGATGGAGTGGATAATACTAATATTGATAATGCAAAATTATACACTCAGCCTGAAGATGTAGCATTAGCTTATGAGAGACTTTCTAAAATTAGTGATAGATTTTCAATTGCAGCTAGTTTTGGTAATGTACATGGAGTATATAAACCAGGAAATGTGATTTTAAGACCTGAAATTCTTAAAAACTCTCAAAATTATGTAAAAGAAAAATTCAATCTTGGTGAAGATAAACCAATCAATTTTGTTTTCCATGGTGGCAGTGGTAGCGATATAGAGGATATCAAAGCAGCACTTAGCTATGGTGTAATTAAGATGAATATTGATACAGATACACAATGGGCTTTTTGGGATGGTGTTAGAGAGTATGAGCTTAAAAATAAAGCTTATTTGCAAGGCCAAATTGGTAATCCAGATGGAGAAGATAAGCCAAATAAAAAATATTATGATCCAAGAGTATGGCTTAGAGCGGGCGAAGAGAGTATGATCAAACGCTTAGAGTGCGCTTTTAGCGATTTAAATTGTATCGATAGAAACTAAGAGTTTTATAACTCTTAGTTGATTTTCCTGTGAAGATTTTAAATTTTTAGAGTAAAATTAACAAAGGTTTATAAAATGGAAGTTAAAACAACTGATGATTTTTCTGATCTTGTATTACCTGAAGGAAAAGGTAGCACAGGAATTGTCGCTTATTTAAAGATTATTTTTATCCCTGCTATATTGTATATTTTAGTGCTTTTAGGGTATTTTGGAAAGATTGATTTTAAAGTAGAATTACATAGTGTTGCAATGATAGGGATTATCTTTTTAGTGGCTTTGATCTTTGCTAGACATAGTGCTGATTATGCTTCAAGTATTTTTGAGCAACAAAAAGATGAGTTTAAGCTGATATTAAAACGCTATATTATGAAGCATTTTTTAGTTATAGGTAAAGAAACAAAGTCAAATGCTAGCTTTGATGATTTTGCATATGCTTATGTGAAAGATTTGAGAAATGAAAATTTTGCTTCTGTGGGTGCAGCTATTTTTCCTATGCTTGGTATTTTAGGAACTTTTATAAGTATAGCCATGTCTATGCCAAATTTTAATTCAAGCGACACAGCAGGCTTAGAACAAGAGATTTCAGTTTTATTAAATGGAGTAGGAACAGCCTTTTATGTATCAATTTATGGAATTTTCTTAGCACTTTGGTGGATATTTTTTGAAAAATACGGTAGTAGTAAATTCCAAAAACTTCTAAATCGTCAAAAAAACGCAACAAGCGATTTTTTTTGGTCTAAAGAAGAAATTGATAGAAAATATCTTCAAGAAAGTTTGCAACATTTTGAAAAAATAGGCACGATTTTTGAACATGTAAGCAATGAGGAATTTTTTAAAGAACTAGATAATACAATAGATAGAAAATTCAAAGTTTTTCAAGAACTTGTAAATGCTGAAGAAAAAGCTGTAAGATTAAGCAGTGAGCATGTAAAACAAACTATGAGTGATTTATCTAAAACCCAAAGAGAGCAAAAAGATATTGTTAAAACTTATAGCGAGATTGCAAATGCGGTAAATATGTTAAATTCAAACATAAAAGATTTAACCTTAAGAATTTCAGAGCAATATAATAGACTTTTAGATGTGAGTTCAGATAAGATTGTGCATTTAGATAAAAGTGTGAGTGCTTTAGATGAAAAGGTAAATAATTTTTCAAATAATATTGAAAAATATCAAAATCTTATGCTTGATAATCAAACTAAGCTTTTTGAAGGCTTTAGGGCAAGTATTATAGAGGGTATGCATACTTTTAAAGAAGCTTATGAAGATGAAAAAAATATTGACGAAAAAATTTCACTAATGCAAGAATTTAAAGAAGAAAGCAAAGAATTAGATGAGCAAACCACACAAGTTATTGCAAAGCTTGAAAATCAAAAAGAAGATGAAAAAATAGATGATAAAAAATAATTCTAGCAATGAAGAAAATAATTTTTGGATAGCTTATGCAGATTTAATGGCAGGCTTGCTTTTTATATTTATTTTGCTTATTGGAGCTATAGTTGTTAAGTATGTTTTAACTCAAAGTGATTTACAAATCATAAAAGAAAATTTGCAAAAACAAGAAGAACGCTTAAGAGAGAATAAAGAAGAATTAAATCAAAAAGAAGATATTTTAAAAAGTCTTAGCCAAAAATTAAGTAATACCTCAAGTACGCTTGATAATATCAGCAAACAAAAACAAGCTTTAGAAGCTAATATTACTAAACTTAATCAAGATTTAAATTCAAGTTTAGATGAAAAAGATCAGCAAATTTTTGCTTTACTTGAAAGATTAAATAAAAAAGATGAGGAAATCAAAGAATTAGAGCGTAATTTTGATGAGGCGAAAAGCAAAATCAAAGAACTAGGATTAATCAAAGAAAATACTATCAAAAATCTTCAAGCAAAATTTGATACTAATATTACCTTAGATTCTAATACAGGTGCGATAGTTTTACCTTCTGAAGTGCTTTTTGATACAAATTCTTTTACTCTAAAAGCTCAAGCAAAAGAGAATTTAAAGGCAATTTTAACACAGTATTTTGACAATATCTTAAAAGATGAAAATATCTTAAATAGTATAGAAAATATAGTCATAGAAGGGCATACGGATAGTGCAGGCTCTTATATATATAATCTTGATTTATCACAAAAAAGAGCTTATGCTGTGATGAGTTTTATACACTCATTTTACAAAGATCCAAGATTGCAAAAACTTTTAATGGCAAGTGGTAGATCTTATTCTGATGTAATTATGAAAGATGGTAAAGAAGACAAAGAGGCAAGTCGTAGAATAGAGATTAAGTTTAATATCAATACAAATAATGCTTTAGAAAAGGTTGAAAAATACCTTGATAGCAAGTAGAATTGATGTTTTAAAATACAATGATTTTGAATTTTTACTCAAAAGAGATGATTTACTAGGTTATATTAATGGAAATAAGGCTAGAAAACTAGCCTTTTTTGAAAAAAATAAACATTTATTTAAAAAAGGACAAAGATTTATTTCTTTTGGCTCCTCTCAAAGTAATGCTTTAGTTGCTTTAGCTAAGTTTTGTTATGAAAATGATTTTTTGCTCATTTTTGTTTGTGAAAAAATGAGTTCTTTTTTAAAAGAAAATCCCCATGGAAATTTAGAATTTGCATTAAAACACAATGTGAAGTTAATAGAAAATATAAATTATCCCACAAGAAGACTGCAAGCTTTAGCCTTGAAAAAAGATGATGATATTTTTATAGAAGAGGGTGTAGCTATAAAAGAAGCTGAATTTGGATACCAGCAACTAGCCTTAGAGCTTAGTGAGCAGTTAAGTGAAAATGTAAGTATTTTTTTACCTTCAGGTACAGGAACTTCTGCGGCTTTTTTGGCTAAACATAGTAAATTTAAAGTTTTTACATGTGCTTGTGTGGGCGATAGTGCATATTTAAAAGAGCAAATTTTAAGCTTAGAGCCAAATTATGATTTTGGTAATTTAACCATATTAAATTCACCTAAAAAATATCATTTTGCTAAGCCTTATTTGGAATTTTATGATCTTTATAAGGATTTAAAAAAAGAATGTGGAGTGGAGTTTGATTTGCTTTATGATATGGTGGGTTTTAAAACTTTATTAGCTCATAAAGAGCAATTTGGTGGAAAAATCTTATATATCCATCAAGGAGGCCTTGAAGGAAATATAAGCATGTTAAAGCGTTATGAGTATAAATTAAAAAATTCCAAAATAAAAAATCACTAAGATAATCAAAGGTATAATAAATTTAACATAATAATACCATAATTTAAAAATACTTCCTTTTAGGGTATTTTGATTGGAAAGTTCATAAATTGCATCTTTTTTAAGCACCCAACCTACATAAATACAACAAAAAAATGCGGTTAAAACAAAGAATATATTTCCACTAATAAAATCAAAGCTATCAAAAATATTTTTTCCCTTGATGATAGTAATATCTCTTAAAGGACCATAAGTAAGTATGCATGGTAAATTTCCCAAAACAAAAATACTTCCAAGTGTTAGATTGATAGCAGTATTTTTAGCTAGTTTAAATTTTTCCTCCAAAACACTAATGATTACTTGATAAATTGGCAAGCTTGTAGTAAGTGCAGCGATGATTAAAAGCAAAAAGAAAAACACACAAATTATACTTCCAAAAGGTATATGTGAAAATGCAACGGGCAAGGTTTTAAAAACCAAAGATGGCCCACTATCAGGGGTTAAACCTACGCTAAATAAAGCAGGGAAAATCATAAATCCAGCAAGCACTGCTATGAGGGTGTTTAAAATTCCTGTATAAACAGAAGTTTTGATTAAATTCTCATTTTTCTTAAGGTGAGATGATAAGGTTATCATTACACCAAAACCCAAAGATAAGGCAAAAAATACTTGTCCTAAAACATCTATAAACAATTTAGGAGTGATTTTAGAAAGATCAGGAGTAAGGTAAAATTTCACACCCTCACTTGCTCCTTCGAGAGTTAAATTGCGCGCAACAACAACCAAAAGACAGATAAATAAAAATGGCATAAGGTATTTTACTGACTTTTCTATGCCATCAATCACACCTTTTTTTAAGATAATCCAATTAATTATCACAAATATAGTAGTAAAAATTCCTATTAATAAAGGATTATTTTCTATAGTAGAGCTATAAAATTCGCTTGTATATTGAGCGTTAATGGGACTTGAAAGATTAAAATCGCCTATGATAATTTTAAAAATATAAGCTAAAACCCATCCGCCTATTACCATATAATAAGCCATGATTCCAAAACTTCCCAAAAGTCCCATATAGCCAACACCTTGCCAAGAATTAGATATTTTAACTCCATCGCTTGTTTTTCCGCCAAAAGCATCGACTGAATTTAGCATTCTGCGTCTTCCTATGACATTTTCGACCAAAATCACAGGAATTCCTATAAAAATCATAGCTATACAAAATGCCAAAACATAAGCACCGCCTCCATTTTCACCCACTAAATATGGAAAACGCCAAGTGGCTCCAAAACCAATAGTCGCTCCTGCTACTGTAAGGATATAAGTTAGCGTATTGCTCCAAGTTTGTCTTTGCATGCTTTTTCCTTGTTAAATTTAAATAAAAAATATTTTAAGATAAAAAATAATACCATTATGCCAAATTTTTATTTATTTTTTTATCAAATTAAAGGAAAATCCATGCAAAAAAAGAAAATTTTGTTTTTAGGTGCAGGATATGCTACTTTATCGGTTATAAAAGCCTTACCTGATGAGTTTTTTGAAAAAGCACAAGTGAGTTTGATTAATAACAATTCTTATCATTATCATACTATTTTACTACACAAAGTAGCTTCAAATGAAGATATTTATAGTTCAAAATATGATCTTTTACCTTTATTAAATCCAAAAATCAACTTTATCCAAGATGAAGTTTTAAAAATTTCTAAAGACAAAGTTTTTACTAAAAATAATGAATTTGACTTTGATATTTTAGTATGTGGGCTTGGTTTTGCGAAGGAAACTTTTGGTATTAAAGGTATGCAAGAATATGCTTTGAGTATAGATAATTATGAAAATGCTTTAAAAATTAATGAAATAATATATGAGAAAATAAAAAATTACAAAACCACCCAAAATGAAGATGATTTAAAAATCGCAGTTTGTGGTGGGGGTTTAAGTGGGGTTGAATTTGTAGCTTCTTTAGCTAAAGAGCTTAAAATATTTTGTCAAAAAGAGCAAATTTCTTATGAGAAATTAGAACTCTCTATTATTGAAGCTATGGATCAAATTTTACCTATGTTTGATAAAAGTTTGGCTCTAAAAACAAAGCAAAGACTAGAAGCACTTGGTGTGAAAGTATATGAAAAATCTAAAATTATAGAATGTGAAAAAAATGGTATAAGGCTTGATGGGGGAGAATTTATTAAAGCTAATACTATTATTTGGACTGCAGGAGTTAGAGGTAATAGCGTTATAGAAAATAGCTCAGATTTTCCAAGCACAAGATCGCGTATAGAAGTAGATGCTTTTATGCATCCATTAAATGTTGAAAATTCATCAAAATACTTTTTTATAGGCGATAATAGTTTATTTAAAAACCCTAAAACTAACACTCCATATCCTCCAACAGCCCAGCTTGCATTAAGAGAAGGAGCTTATGTGGCTAAAGCTTTAATGGCTATGATTGATGAGAAAGATTTTAAACAAGAATTTTCTTTTGTGAGTGGAAATACCGTTTGTTCAATAGGAAAAGATTATGCAATTGGCACGGTTTTACATAAACCAATTAGTGGTCTTTTGGCAATAAAACTTAAAATTTTTATAGAAAAACTATGGCAATATCAGCTTGAAGGATTGAAAGGTTTTTTGAAATAAAATTAATTTTAAATAGAGTCCTTTAAGGAACTCTATTTAAAAATTCATTTGCATCTACATAGCCTATAATGCGTCCTTTTTCTTCACTTTTGTTAAAAAATATCATCACAGGAGGTCCAAAAACTCCAAATTCTTTCATAAGAGCTAAATCTTCTTGGCTATTATGTGTTACATCTGCTTTTAAAAGTGTATAATTAGCAAGTAAATTTTGTACTTTAGCATCTGTAAAAGTATATTCTTCTAAGAGCTTGCAGTTTTCACACCAAGCGGCTGTAAATTCAAGCATAACAGGTTTGGTAGAATTTTGTAATTCTTGCTTAAGTTCTTTTAAATTTTTAATCGTTTTGAAAATTAAATTAGAGCTATTTTCTTTTGAAGTAAGGTTAAACTCAAGAGGTTTTAGCAAGCTTTTTGAGCCCATTGAGCCACCTAAAATTAGACTTAAACTATAAGCTAAAATTAAAATCATACTTGCTTTTTTAAATTTATCAAAATTAGTTTTTACTTCATCAAATAACCCCATAAAGCTAGCAAAAAATACCCCTATAACCCCATAAAGTATTAAAATGATATTTGCACTAAGTATTCTTTCTAGCATCCAAACTGCCATGATAAGCATGATAAAACCAAAGAAAATCTTTATTTTAAGCATCCAAGCTCCGCTTTTTAAAAAACTTCCTCCAAGTCCTATTAAAAGTAAAGGCATGCCCATACCAAAACTCATCACAAATAAAGAAAGTCCTCCTAAAAATACATCGCCACTATTAGTAATATAAAGCAAAGCCCCTGCTAAAGGTGCAGCTACGCAAGGTCCTACAATAAGAGCTGATAAAAAGCCCATGATAGCTATACCAAAAACCCCGTTTTTACCTTCTATTTTTTTATTGATAAAATTTTGAAATTTAAGTGGCAGTTGTAATTCATAAAGGCCAAACATAGAAAGTGAGAGCAATACAAAAATACCTGCAAAAGTAATGATAATCCAAGGTTGTTGTAATAAACCTTGCACATTAGCTCCTGCAAGGCCCACTAAAGCACCTGCTATAGCATAAGCTAAAGACATAAAAAAGACATAGATAAAAGATAAATAAAAGCTATGTTTTTTAGATGGTTTATCTTTGAGTTTCATTGCGATTAATGATGAAAGAATAGGTATCATTGGTAAAATACAAGGAGTAAGTGCTAATAATAAGCCATAACCAAAAAAAGTTAAAAGTGTGATAAATATATTTTGTGTGCTTAAATCATTAGCAATTTGCTCATCTTCGTTTTGCTTTTTAAATTGATCTTTAGTTGATTTTATAGCATAAATTCCATTTTGTTTATTAAGCTCATAATTTACATATACAGGACGATAGCATAAACCTTCTTCTGAACAACCTTGATAAGCTAGGGAAAGTTTTGCTTTGTTATTTTTAATAAAATCATCTAATAATAATTGAGGTATGAAAAGTTCAAGTTGGCTAAAAATTACTTCTTTGTTTTCTCTAGTTTGAGTTTGTGGGAAATTTAATAAAGAAGTAATATCATTAGAGTCTAATTCTACTTTGATTTGATCTTTATAAAGATAAATTCTATCTGCAAGATTGATTTTTAAAAAAATTCCTTGATTATTGCTGTGAGTATTGAGTTTAAAGGCTTCATTAAGTGATAATACTCCATTGTTAGCCAAAGCTAAATTTAAAAAAATAAAAAATACCGCTAAAAAACGCATTTTTCTCCTTGAAATTGAAAATTAAATTTGTTTTATTTTACTTATTTGTGGTAAATTTAAGTTAATAATTATCCTAAATTAAGGAGTTTGTTGTGGATAAGGATAAATTTACTCTTATTAAAGTGAAAAAATCAACACTTGAGTATGAAAGCGAGCTTAGAAGATTACAAATTGAGCTTTTAAAATTTCAAAATCATGTCAAAGATAAAGGATTAAAAGTTTTGATTTTAATTGAAGGGCGTGATGCAGCAGGAAAAGGTGGTGCTATTAAAAGATTAATTGAACATTTAAATCCTAGAGGTTGTCGTGTGGTAGCACTTGAAAAACCAAGTGATGTGGAAAGAACTCAGTGGTATTTTCAGCGTTATGTGACACATTTGCCTGCAGCAGGAGAGATAGTAATTTTTGATAGATCTTGGTATAATAGAGCGGGGGTGGAACCTGTGATGGGTTTTTGTACTCCAAATGAGCATAAAAAATTCTTGCGTGAGGTGTCTTCTTTTGAAGAAATGCTACTTGATAGTGGAATTTTGTTTTTTAAATTTTATTTTTCAGTTTCCAAACAAGAGCAAAAAAGGCGTTTTGAGCAAAGGAGAACAGATCCGCTAAAACAATACAAACTTTCTGTTGTTGATGAAAAATCACAAGAATTATGGGATAAATACACTCTAGCCAAATATTCTATGCTTTTAGCTTCTAATACACCAAAATGTCCTTGGGTGATCATTAATTCAGATAGTAAAAAGAAAGCAAGGATAAATTTGTTTAAATATCTACTTAATTCTTTAGAGTATCCAAATAAAATTAAAAATAAGTATTTTAAATATGATAAAAAATTAGTCCGTAGCGGTGAGGAAGAAATTCGTAAGATGGAACTTAGTTTAAATGATGAAAAACTTAAAAAATTTGATAAAAAATAAAGGCTAGAATTGAATCATCTTTTTATAGTGCGTAATAAATTTAATGAGCATAAAAAAATCAGTCCAAAGGTGTTTGCAGTTAATGCCTTTTTGCTAGCATTTTTATTGTTTTTATTTTTTTATTTATCTTTTTTAAGTGCTAGTTATAATTTTGATTTTATGGCAATTTATGAGTATAAAGACAAAATGATACAAGGTTTTTTTACGAGTTTTTTTATTAGTGTTTTGTCTTTGATTGTAGGTGTGATTTTTGCTTTGATTTTGTGTTATATGAGTCTTTGTAAAATCGTGCTTTTTAATATGTTTGCAAGAGTTTTTATAGAGCTTATTAGAGGCACACCTTTGCTAGTGCAAATTTTATTGATTTATTATATTTTTGCAGATAATTTGGGGCTTGATAATCGCTATGTTTGTGGAGTTTTGATTTTAGCTTTATTTGCTAGTGCTTATATTTGTGAAATATTTAGAGCAGGGATTTTAAGTGTTGATAAAATGCAATATGAAAGTGCTAAGGCTTTGGGTTTGAGTGAGTTTGAAATTTATAAAAGTGTGATTTTTCCTCAAGCTTTAAAAAATATCTTAGCACCACTAAGTGGACAACTTAGTAATTTGATCAAAGATAGCTCTCTTTTAAGCGTTATAGCTATTTCAGAATTAACTCAAAATGCTCAAGAAATTAATGCTTTTACCTTTTCTACTTTAGAAATTTATATTCCCTTAGCGCTTTGTTATTTGGTTTTAACTTTACCTATTTCTATGTTTTCAAGAAAGCTTGAAAAGAGTTTTTCTTAAAAGAAAAACTCAAGCTTTTGTTCTTTGAAAACTTCTTGCATATCTTTGAGATATTTTTGACTTAGTTTATCAAAAAGACCATTTTTTTTAGATTTTAAAATAAACTCATTGAGCTCTTCTTTTAATTTGGTATTGTTTTTATTTAAAGCTATGGCCCATTGCTCAGGTGTTTTTTCAAAAGGGGTAAAAATAGCTTTTGTTTGCTCAGGATGTTTTTTCCATGCTTTATAAATACTCATTTGATCATAAATAAAAGCATCAGCTTTTGCTTGAATGACTTCTAAAATAGCTGCATTTTCTTTATCAAATACTAGGATTTTTGCATTTTTAAGATTTTTTTGAGCATATAAATGCGCACTTGAACCTCTTTTTAAAGCAAGGATTTTTCCTTTTTGATTTAAATCTTCTATGGAATTAATATTTGATTTTTTAGCGCTTAATATCGCTAAATTTGCCTTAGCATAAGGCAAGGTAAAATCTATTACTTTTTTTCTTTGCTCGCTTATACTCATAGAAGACATGATTAGATCTATTTTTTGAGTTCTTAAAGCAGGTATAAGTCCATCCCAAGCTATGTTTTGAATTTTTAAATCATAGTTTTTTTCTTTGGCAAAGGCTTGTAAAAACTCTACACTAATACCACTTGGATTGCCTTTAGTATCACTCATTTCAAAAGGAGGGTAGGCCAGTTCCATACCTACGATTAATTCTTTTGCATGAAGTGTAAAAAATAAGCTTAGTAAAAAAAGTATTTTTTTCATTTTTTAACTCCAAATTTAGCCAAAGCTTTCTCATAATCTTCTTTTGTATCTATACCTATGCTTTGACTTTGTATTTTTAACATTTTGATTTTTTTGCCATTTTCTAAGGCTCTTAATTGTTCTAATTTTTCACATTCTTCCAAAGCTGAGTTTTTCAAAGTACAAAATTCTTGTAAATTTTTAACCCTATATGCATAAATTCCAAGGTGGGCTTTAAAATTTTGTTTATAATTTGCCCTTTCATAAGGAATTTTAGATCTTGAAAAATATAAAGCATAATCATTACTATCAGTAACTACTTTAACCAAATTTGGATCATCACAAGCTTTCGCATCTACTTCTTTGTAGCAACTACTCATAAAACAAAGCTCATCTTCAAAAGCTTTTTGGCTAAATTCTTTAAAATCTTTAATATTTTGTGTTTCTATAAAAGGCTCATCAGCTTGGACATTAATAATTAGCTCATTTTCATTTAGTTTTAAAATTTGACAAGCTTCGTTGATCCTATCAGTGCCACTTTCATGATTTTTGCTTGTTAAAACTGCTTTTATATTGTGTTTTTGTGCTATTTTTAAAACCTCTTCATCATCAAGTGCCACATACACTTTATCAACTTCTTGCATTTTTTTAGCTGTATAAATAAACATAGGTAAATTATCAATCTCACATAAAATTTTATTTTCAAAACGACTTGATTTTAATCTTGCTGGTATGATTATCATTGTTTTATCCATTCTATAATAGTTTGTTTTAGATTTTTGAGTTTGCAAACTTGATTTTGCTTTTGTGTGCTTGTAAATAAGCTTGCGATATTTGGATGAATTTCTTGCTTAAATTCTTTTGCAAGTTCTTGCATGCAAACTTGTTCATCTTGGCATTCTTTGTTATAAATTGCTTGATACATGCTTGGGGTAAATTTACTCCATTGTGCTGTGGAAGTAATAAGCGTAGTAGTGTTAGAATCAAGCATTTTAAAGCAAGTGCAAGTGTGAGGGTCTAAAAGTCCTAAGTGGCTGTATTGTTTGATATATTGCATACACTCATCATCATTGCAAAAATCAGCTTCAAAGTCTTCTTGTAAAAGCTCTAGTTCTTTTTGGCTAAGCTCATAATATTTTTCATTCTTTAAAGCTTGCATTAACTCTTTGGTGCGTTCATGTTTGAATTTATCAAAAAGCAATCTTTCTATATTTGATGATATGAGTATATCCATAGCAGGGGAAATAGTCTTTTGTAAGTTTTTATTTCTTAAATCATATTTACCTGTATTAAAAAACTCACTTAAGATATTGTTTGAATTGGAAGCAATTTTAATTTTACCTATATTTGCTCCCATTTTTTTAGCATAATAAGCTCCCAAAGCATCGCCAAAATTTCCACTTGGAATGATGATGTCTATTATTTTATCAATTTTCAAACTAGCATAGTAATGATAGATGATTTGAAAAAGTATTCTTCCAAAATTAACTGAATTTGCAGCACTTAGACTTAACTTTTCTTCTTTTAAAGTATTTTTAAAATCTTCATCATTTAAAAGTGTTTTTAGGGCATTTTGTGCATCATCAAAATTACCTTCAATGGCTATGGATTTTAAATTGCTTGCATTTGAGTGTGTCATTTGTAAAGCTTGAGTTTTGCTTGTGCCTTCATTTGGGTAAATGCAAACTACTTTTATGCCTTTTTTATTTTCAAAGCTTTTTAGCGTAGCAGGTCCTGTATCGCCACTTGTAGCACACATGATTAAAAAATCATCATCTTTTTTTAAGCATTCCAAAAGCACGCCAAAAGGCTGCAATGCCATGTCTTTAAAAGCTCTTGTTGGCCCATGAAATAATTCATTAATATAAAGCTTATCATTAATTTTTCTTAAATGAACAGGGCAGGTTTTATCATCAAAACTCTCATAAGTTTTCAAAGCTTTTTCAAAAACTTCAGGCTCTAAATCAAAATCAAAAGCTGCGATAATTTTTAAAGCTAATTCTTTGTAGTTTAAATTTTTTAAAGCTTCATTATCAAGCTTTGGTAGATTAAGTGGTGCATATAAAGCATTATTAGGTGCACTAGGGCTAAGTAAGGCCTTTGAAAAGCTTACTTGGTGATTTTTATCTTGGGTTGAGTGTAGTAACATTTTTTTCCTTATTGTTAAATTTATCAATATAATCTTGCAAAATTTGCTTAAAGCTGTCTTTTAAAATAATATCAAGATGAATTAATTCTGTTTTAAAGCCAAAATCTTTTACCTTGACATAGTCTTTAAAGGTTAGCATTAAGGTGTCACAATTGTGTTTTTTTAAAAGTTTTTCTAATTCTTCTTTTTTGAAAGTATAATGATCAGCAAAAAAATAACAAGCCCTAGCTTTAATAAAATGCTCATATAATCTAAAAGGCTTTGCAATAGAGCTTATTAAAATAGCTTTTTGATTTTCTTTTACATGAGAATAACGCACAAAATCTTCATTTTCTTTAGCTATAAAATCAGCCCTTTTAGCAAAAGATTTTGGCAAACGATAAGCCCCGCTAGGTAGGGTAAAATCAAAAAAAGGCTCATCTTTGCTTTGTAATAAAATACTAAGTTTTTTAATATGAAATTTAGAAAAAGCATCGTCTAAAAGTATGATCTTTGCTCCAAGTTCGATAGCTTTTTGTATGCCTTTAACTCTATCTTCACTTACTATCACTCCATTAATGTGCTTTGTAAGTGCATACTCCATAGCTTCATCGCCACTTTCTTTAATGCTGCATAAAATTTTATCTTTGTGTTTAACGATGATTAAGCCTTCACTTTGTCTTTTATAGCCTCTTAAGATGATAAAACAATTTTCAAACTCAGCAGCTATGGCTTTACAAATGGGAGTTTTTCCATTGCCTCCTAGGGTTAGATTACCTATGCTTATAATGGGTAAATTAAAATCAAGTTCTTTTTTAAATTTAGTATTTAAAATAGCTATAATCATATATAAAAAGCTAAAAGGTAAAAGCAAAAAGGCTAGAATTTTTTGCAAAAAATTAGGTTTAAAAAAATACCGATCAAGCCAAGTCATATGTATTCTTTAATGTTGTTGGAAGTTTTCTTTTAAAGGCATTATTTTGCACACGCTCTAAGACTAAATTTTTTAAATTCTCATCAAAATTTTCTAAGCTTTGATTTTTTTCTAAAGCTTTTAAAACTTCATCTAAAACTTCATATTTATAGCCAAGATCTTTTTCATCATTTTGATTTGGCCAAAGATCAGCACTAGGGGCTTTTTGTATGAAATTTTCATGTACACCTATAAATTTAGCAAGCTCAAAAACTTCACTTTTATAAAGTGTAGCTAAAGGATTAAAAGCACAAGCTAAATCTCCATAAATAGTTCCATAACCAAGCATAAGTTCACTTTTATTAGAAGTGCCTACCACTAAAGCATTATGCAAGGCTGAATAATCATAAAGCAAGCTCATACGCACTCTTGCAGCTAAATTCCCAAAGCGTAAATGGCTTAAATCTTGACAAATTTTTTCATAAGCACAAAGTACTTCATCAATATAAATGATCTTGTGATGAATTTGCAAATGATCACATAGCATTAACGCATCATCTAAATTTTCTTTTTTAGAATATTTTGTAGGCATTAAAAGCACAAAAAGTTTTTCACCTACTGCTTTTTTGCAAAGATGAGCTACTAAAGCTGAATCTATCCCACCGCTTAAACCTAAGATGAGATTTTTATCTCTTGCTTGTTCTTTTATAAAATTGATCAATAATTCTTGTAATTTTGTATAATTCATAAAAAATCTTTAAATATTAATTTTTTAAAATTATATTTGATTTAGTTAAAAGGAAGTTTATATGCGTATTTTGAAACAACCATGTGGAATGTATGAAACAAATTGTTATATTATAGATCATAATAACAAGCAAATTATCATCGATCCAGGAGAAAATGCTTATAAGTTTATCAAAGAAAATACAAGCAAACCTTTAGCTATTTTAAATACCCATGGTCATTATGATCATGTTTATGATAATGCTAAAGTTAAAATGGCTTATGAAATTCCAATTTTTATCCATAAAGATGATGCTTTTATGCTAAAAGATCCTTTTAATTATGGTTTTGAGCATTCAAGTGCTGATGTATTGATAGAAAATGAAAATGAATTTAGTATAGATGAGTTTAAGTTTAAATTTCATCATTTCCCAGGGCATACTCCAGGGTGTTGTATGATAGAACTTGTGGGCGAAGATGTGCTTTTTAGTGGGGATTTTTTATTTTATCGTAGTATTGGTAGGTGGGATTTTCCTTACTCAGATGCAACTAAGATGAAAGAGAGTTTGCTTAAAGTTTTAGCTTATGAAAAAGATTTTAAGCTTTTTCCAGGGCATGGAGAAGAAAGTTCTTTAAGAGAAGAGCAAAGTGCAATTCCTGCTTGGTTAAGGTATTTTCATTAATGGATAAGGTTTTATATTTTTTAAGTTTTTTACTGATTTTAAGTGCGATTTTGAGTTTTTTTAAACCCAAAGAAACAAAAAAGAAATTTTTTCACAAATGTCCATGTTTTAGAGCAGTAGAAAATGGTTTAATGAGTAGAATTTGCATTTATGCAGGAAGTTTTGGTTTTATGTATTCTGTGCTTTATATTGGTTTTGGAGTGTATGATAAAAAGCTTTTTATGATTTTGCTTTTATCTTTTGCGATATGGTATTTTGCTTGGGTTTTAAAAAAAGAATAGCTAGAATTAGCTATTCTTAAAAATTATTTTGTATTAATATATAAAGGCTCAAAAGGACCATAACGATGTTGCTCTATACTAAATTTATCATGTTTAGCATAAGGTTTTACATCCATATCTGCAGGTTTTACATCACGATCTGGAAAGTCTTTATTTCTATTCTTTTTAATAGGTCTTGGTTGAGAATTAATATAAGCTGCCACATCATAAGCTTGTTCTAGAGTTAAGGTTGCATCATCTTTTGGCATATTTGCTTTGATATAACTTGCAGCTTTGATAAGTCTATACATGCCAGCACCTGTGTTGTAACTATCATTTCCCCATAAAGCAGGATATATGTAATAACTCATACTAGGATCATTACTTTTTACCCCCTCTCCATTTTCTCCATGGCAGGCTACGCACTTATTTTGATAAATTTCTTTACCTTTTTTAGGATCTGCTGCTCTTTTTAAAAAGGATATTTTAGGTAATCCTTGTCCTTGTGTTTTTGCTCCTACTTCTATACCTTGAGAAATATAATGCATATAAGCAAGTATGGCTTTCATTTGAGGAGAGTTGTTTGGAAGCCTTTTGCCATTCATGGATCTTTCCATACAGCCATTAATTCTATCTTCTAGAGTGATTATTTTATCCGCTCTTGCATTATATTGTGGAAAGCGTGCATAAATTCCTACAAAACCTGATTGATTTTTTATAGTTCCAGCATTAGCATGACAGCTTGAGCAAGAAAGATTATTATCTGCATAACGATTTTTAGGATTTTTTGCTTGAGGTCCTATATAGTTTGTGGTGTAATTTAAAATTTTATTACCCAAAATGACTGCTTGAGTATAAGGTGAATTTGGAAGTTTATCTTCAATGATAATACCATTTTCTATAGTATTTGGGACTTTCCATTGTGCACTTTGTAAATGGATACCTGTTTGCTTTTTTGCTTGAAGTTTTGCTTGATCAATGGCAAAAGTAGAACTCATTAAAAAAGATAAAGATAAGACAGAATATACAATTTTTTTCATTTTACCTCCTTGAACTTGTCTTATTTTCATCTTATAACTTGAAATTTAAAAAAATATTAAATGTTTTTAATGTAAAAGTATCTTTAAATACTACTATGCCGTTTTTAAAGATAAAAATGATATTATTAATATTTTTTAGAATATGTAATTAATGTTACCTTTTTATACATTTTATCAAAGGAAATTATCAATGAGAAAAAGCATAGCAGAATGGGAAAAACAGGAACTACTTTTACTTTCATTACCCCATAAAAATAGCGATTGGAGTCCTTATTTAGAGGAAATTATGCAAAGCTATGAGGAATTTATTAAAGCTGTGGCAAATTTTCAAAAAGTTTTACTTATTGCTCCAAGTGAAAAAGATTTTCAAAGATTTAAACATATAAAAAATGTAGATTTTTTTAAGTGTGATACTAATGATACTTGGATTAGAGATTTTGGTGCAATTGATGTGTGTGAAGATGATAAAATTATAGGGCTTGATTTTACTTTTAATGCTTGGGGTGATAAATTTCAAAGCACTTTAGATAATGCGGTAAATTCAAAACTTTTCGCACAAAAATTATCTGGAAAATTAGAAAAAATTGATCTTATTTTAGAAGGTGGGAGTATTGATTTTAACGGACAAGGAGTAATGCTTACAACGAGTGCTTGTTTGTTAAATGAAAATAGAAATTCACATTTTAATAAAGAGCAAATTGAAGCTAAGTTAAAAGAAATTTTTGGCTTAAAACAAATTATATGGTTAAATCATGGTTATATAAAAGGCGATGATACTGATCATCATATAGATACTCTAGCAAGATTTATAAATGAAAAAACCATTGCTTATTGTGTGTGTAAAGATGAAAATGATGAGCATTATAAACCTTTAAAGGCTATGGAAGAGGAACTTAAAAAAACAGGATTTAATTTATTAGAGCTTCCTTTACCTAAGCCTTTATATTTTGAAGGTAAAAGACTTGGTGCTACTTATGCAAATTTTGTTTTTGTTAATGGTGGTTTGATAGTGCCAACTTATAATGATGAAAATGATGCTTTGGTATTAGAAAATTTACAAAAAGCATGCAAAGATAGAAAAGTAGTAGGGGTTGATGCAAGGGTGTTTTTAAGACAAAATGGTTCTTTGCATTGCTCTTGTCAAAACCGCTATGAAGGTCAAAGATGAATTTACAAAAAAGCGCAACTATCATTGCAAGTGTATGTGCTATTTTTTTAGCTATTATAAAATTTGCAGTAGGATTAGCTTCAGGTTCTGTTGCAGTACTTTCTAGTGCGATTGATTCTTTGCTTGATTGTGTGATTTCGGGTTTAAATTTTTTAGCTTTGAAAAAAAGCTCTCAAGGCTCTAGCAAGGAATATAATTTTGGCCTTAGTAAAATTGAAGCTTTAATGGGGCTTTTTGAAGGTCTTGTTATTAGTGGGATTGGGGTTTATATTTTTTATGAGAGTGTTTTGAAAATTCACAATCAAGAAAGTGTAGAAAAACTTGATCTTGGAATTTTTGTCATGGCTTTTGCTATGGCTGTGACTTTGTGTTTGGTGGTTTTTTTAAATTATGTTGCTAAAAAAACAAAAAGCTTGATTATAAAAGCTGATAGCTTACACTATAAAATAGACTTTTTGACTAATGCTTTAACGCTTTTAGCACTTGTGATTATAGCTTTTACAAATTATCATTTTATTGATGGATTATTTGGCATAGCTATAAGTTTATATACGATTTTTTCAGCTTTTAAAATCATTAAGGAAAGTTCTAAAATTTTATTAGATGTAGCTATTGATAAAGAACAAGTTGAAGTGATTAAACAAATCATAAGTGCAAATAAAGAAGTCAAAAGTTTTCATCATTTAAAAACTAGAAAAAGTCCTGATATGCTTTATGTTAGTGTGCATTTAGTTTTTGAACCTACAATATCACTTTTAAAAGCTCATGAGATTGGTGATGAGATTGAAGATAGCATAAGAGAACATTTTAAAGATGATTTTTGGAATATCCATATACATTTAGATCCTTATGATGATTCAGAAGAAGAAAGGAGTAAAAATGAAATTAGCGCTCATTCAGCAAGAATTTAAACAAAATAAAGAAAAAACTATAGAAAAAACATGCGAACTTATTAAACAAGCAGCAAAAGAAAAGGCTGAGCTTGTGTGTTTGCAAGAGCTTCATCAAACGCAGTATTTTTGTCAAAGTGAAAATACAAACTTTTTTGATTTGGCAAATGACTATGAAGAGGATGTTAAATTTTGGTCTAATGTAGCTAGGGAAAATAAAGTTGTTTTGGTAACTTCTTTATTTGAAAAAAGAAGTGCAGGGCTTTATCATAATACTAGTGTGGTATTTGAAAAAGATGGCTCCATAGCAGGCAAATACCGCAAAATGCATATTCCTGATGATCCTTGTTTTTATGAAAAATTTTATTTTACTCCAGGTGATTTGGGTTTTGAGCCTATACAAACAAGTGTTGGAAAGCTTGGGGTTTTAATATGCTGGGATCAATGGTATCCTGAAGCTGCTAGGTTAATGGCTTTAAAGGGAGCTCAAATTTTGATTTATCCTACTGCTATAGGTTGGTTTGATAAGGATGAAAAAGAAGAAAAACAAAGACAGCTTGAAGCTTGGATAGGCGTGCAAAGAGGTCATGCTATAGCTAATGGCTTACCTGTAGTAGCTATTAATAGAGTGGGTTTTGAAAAAGATGAAAGCGGTGTGGAAGAAGGTATAAGATTTTGGGGGAATTCTTTTGTTTTTGGGGCTCAAGGTGAAGAGCTTTTTAGGGCTGATGATAAACAAGAGCTTTGTAAAATCGTTGAAATTGATATGCAAAGATGTGAAAATGTTCGTAGATGGTGGCCATTTCTACGCGATAGACGCATAGAATATTTTCATGAATTAAATAAAAGATTTATCGACTAAAAGGAGGAAAAATGAAAAAAGTTTTAGTGCCTTTAGCAAAAGGTTTTGAAGAGGCTGAATTTATAGGTATAGCTGATGTTTTAAAAAGAGCAGGGGAGGCTAGTGGAAATTTAGAAGTTATTATTGCTTCGCTAGATGATGAGCTTTTAGTGCAAGGAGCTAATGGAATTAGCATAAGGGCTGATGTGAGTTTGGCTAGTGTTGATCAAGAAAATTTAGATGCAATTGCTTTGGCAGGTGGATTTGAAGGTATGATGAATTTAAAAAACAATTCTCTTATCATAAAAATCATACAAGATTTACATGCTAAGAAAAAAATCGTAGCTGCTATTTGTGCTTCACCTATGGTATTGGCAAAAGCAGGGGTGATTAACGGGGGGTTTTCTTGCTATCCTGGTTGTGAAGCGGGTATTGAAGGTATAAGAGTAAATAAAGCAGTTGTAGTAAATGAAAATGTCATCACAGCAGCTGGGCCTGCTACGGCTATTTTATTTGGTTTAGAGCTTGCTAAACATTTATGTTCAGAAGAAATTTATCAAAAACTTTATGAAGGTATGCTTGTTCCTTTAACAAAATAAACCCTCGCTGATGAGGGTTTAGCTTACATTTGTTTCATAAGCTTGGTAATTTCACCCTCATGAGGAAATCTATCTACTTCACAATTAAACAAGTCTTTTTTAGAGTAAATGATTTTACCATCTACTTCTACTATAAAATGACCGCCACCTTTTTCTATGGTAGAAATTTGCGCATCTTTGAATTCATTTTGTATTTCTTCTGCAACCCTTGCAGCTTGTGGTTTGTAATTTCAAAGATTACAATAATAAATTTTTACTTCCATTTTTTACTCCTTTTTTGAAAGTAAGCTATTATACATTTTTTATGCTTGTAAGTTTTAAATTTAAGGTTTTTTTTTATAATAATAAAAAAATACAAGGAAAAATATGAGCCAATTTACACATTTGCATTTACATACAGAATATTCTTTACTTGATGGAGCAAATAAACTCAAAGAGCTAGCTAAAACGCTAAAAGCACAAGGTGCAACAAGTGTTGCTATGACTGATCATGGAAATATGTTTGGTGCTATTGATTTTTATAAAACAATGAGAGCTGAAGGAATTAAGCCTATTATAGGGCTTGAAGCATATTTACATAATCACGATGATTTAAGTGATAAAAGCTCAAGACAGCGTTTCCATCTTTGTTTATTTGCTAAAAATGAAATTGGTTATAAAAATTTGATGTATTTAAGCTCGCAAAGTTATATACATGGCTTGTATTATTACCCAAGGATTAATAAAAAGCTTTTAGAGGCTCATAGTGATGGTTTGATTTGCTCTTCTGCGTGTTTGCAAGGTGAGATTAATTGGCATTTAAATACCAAGAATGAAAGAAATATAAAATTTGGCGCAAAGGGTTATGAGGGTGCAAAAGAAGCAGCTTTATGGTATAAAAATGTTTTTGGAGATGATTTTTACCTTGAAATTATGCGTCATGGTATTGATGATCAAAAATTTATTGATGATTCTATCATCAAACTTGCTAAAGAGCTTGATATAAAAATTATTGCAACTAATGATACGCATTACACTTTTAAAGAAAGAGCGGCTGCTCATGAAGTATTTATGTGTATTGCTATGGGGGTTAAGCTTGATGATCCAGGGCGTTTAAGACATGAGGTGCATGAGTTTTATGTAAAAACGCCAGAGCAAATGAGCGAGCTTTTTGCTGATATTCCTGAAGCCATTGAAAATACTCAAGAAATAGCTAATAAATGCAATTTAGAATTAAAACTAGGCGATCCTACCCCACCAAATTTTAAATTTACCCGTGAATATGCAAAAAAATATAGTTTAAATCTAGCACAAGAAGATCAAGAATTTAGCTTTGATAATGATGATATAGTTTTTGAGTATCTTTGTAAAAAAGGCTTAGAAGAAAGACTTCAATTTATCGATGAGAGTAAGCACCAAGAGTATAAAGATAGGCTTGATTTAGAAATTAGTATTATTAAAAATATGAAATTTTCAGGTTATATGTTAATCGTTCATGATTTTATCGCCGCAGCTAAGGAAAAAGATATACCAGTTGGCCCAGGGCGTGGGAGTGCAGCGGGGAGTTTAGTTTCGTATTGTTTGAAAATTACAGATTTAGATCCTATACCTTATAATCTTCTTTTTGAGAGATTTTTAAATCCTGAGCGTGTATCAATGCCCGATATTGATGTGGATTTTTGTCAAGATAGAAGAGGGGAAGTGATTGATTATGTGATCGATAAATATGGAGCTGAAAAGGTTGCACAAGTCATTACCTTTGGTAAGCTTTTAGCAAAGGGGGTAATCCGTGATGTAGCTAGGGTTTGTGATATGAGCATACCTGATGCAGATGCTTTGGCAAAATTAGTTCCTGAAGAGCTAAAAATTACTTTAGAAAAAGCCTATGAGCAAGAACCAAAAATAGCTGAATTTGTAAATTCTCATCCAAAGGGGCGTCAAGTTTGGGATTTTGCTAAGGCACTAGAGGGTTTAAATAGAAATGCAGGTATGCACGCGGCCGGAGTTGTGATATCTAATGAAGCTTTGTGGAATAAAGCTCCGCTTTTTAGACAAAGCAAAAATGATGAGCGTCATTTGGTAACCCAGTATTCTAAAGAATATCTTGAAGATGTAGATTTAATCAAATTTGACTTTTTGGGTTTAAAAACTCTTACAGTAATTGATAATGCGATTAAGCTAGTAAAAAAGCGCTATGGTAAAGATGTAATTTGGGAAAAGATTGATATGAATGATCCTAAGGTTTATAAAACCATACAAAGTGGTAATACCTTGGGTATTTTTCAAATAGAATCAGGCGGTATGCAAAGTTTGAATGCTAGGTTAAAGCCTGAAAGATTTGAAGATTTAATCGCGGTTTTGGCTTTATATAGACCAGGACCACTTGATAGTGGGATGGTGGATGATTTTATCGATATTAAACATGGTAGAAAGGCTGCTACTTATGCATTTGATGATTTAAAGCCTATACTTGAAAATACTTATGGGGTTATAGTTTATCAAGAGCAGGTTATGCAAATAGTGCAAAAAATTGGTGGTTTTTCTTTGGGTGGAGCTGATAATGTGCGTCGTGCTATGGGTAAGAAAAAAAGAGAAATTTTGGACAATCTTAAAGCAGAGTATTTAGAAGGAGCTAAAAAACAAGGCTATGATGAGAAAAAGGCTGATGATTTGTTTGAGCTTATTTTGAAATTTGCTGAATATGGTTTTAATAAATCTCACTCGGCTGCCTATGCGCTTATAACCTTTCAAACAGCGTATTTAAAAACTTATTATCCAAGTGAATTTATGGCTGCGCTTTTAACAAGTGAAGAAAGCAATGTGGATAAGGTCGCAAAATACATTGAAGAGATGAAAAGAATGAATATCAAGCTTTTGCCGCCAAATATCAATAAAGCTCAAAGAGAATTTAGTGCAACTAAGCTTGAAGATGGTTCTGAAGCTATTATTTATGGGCTTGGAGCGATTAAGAGTGTGGGAATTCCTGCGATAGAAAATATCATGACTATTCGCAAGGAAGAGGGCTTTAGTGATTTTGATGATTTTATAAGCTCTATTGATCCTACTAAGATTAATAAAAAAACTATAGAAAATTTAGCTAAATCAGGTGCTTTTGATGAGTTTGGTTATACTAGAAAATGTTTAGTAGATAATCTTGAGCTTATTTCAGAAACAAGTAGAAAAATAGCTGAAGTTAAAAGAAATTCTACTGCTTCTCTTTTTGGAGAAGAAGAAATAGCCGCAGATATCAAAGTAGGGCTTCATGATAGTAAAGTAGAATTTGAGTTAATGGAAAAACTAGGCTATGAAAAAGAAATCTTAGGAATTTATGTATCAGGTCATCCTTTAGATAAATTTGCAAGTCAAATAGAAGGCATAGAATATTTTAAAAGTATGGATTTTGAAACACTCAAAGGCGAGGGTGAGCTTTTGGTTGTAGGAAAGATTGAAGATTTTAAATCAATGATGAGTAAAAGTGGTAAAAGATATGCTAAGGCTGTAGTTTTAGACTTTTATTCTTCTTTTGATATGATTATTTTTGAAGCTCAAGTAGAAAAAGTTGAAACACTTTTTAAAGAAAGCAAAGATGAAGCCTTTGCCTTTTTGCTAAGATATAAAAACAATGACAATGACTTAAGCTTTAGTTTAAATGAAATTTATACACTAGAAGAAGCAAAAGAAAATGAGCTAAAATCTTTTAGTAAGAAAAAAAGCTTTGTAAAAAAAGAAAACAAAGAAGATTTTACACAAGATCCTATGAAATTTGAAGAAAATATCATAGAACTTGACATTAATAAGCTTAGTAAAGATATGGTGTATGAAATTTATGATCTAGCTAATACAAGACATAATCCAAAAGATGCTAATAACAAAAAGCTTGTGTTAAAAGTACTTGATATGGGTAGCTGCTTGCTTTATCATACAAATTTTGTTCTCTCACAAGAAGCTATGGATGTGATAGCTCAAAAATGTAAAGGTTAAAATATAGACATCAAAAGTCCATTTTATATAGTATAATTATATCAATACAATATAAAAAGGATAAAAAATGGCTTTAGCGGTTGAGACTATTCAAGATTATACCATCCAAAAAGGTAAAAAATCTTTTTGGATGTGCTTTAACACTCCAAATAATGATTTTCATGTCAATAAAACAAAATATAGCGATTTGTTTGATAAAGACAAGACAGATTATAAAGCTAGAGATGAGTTTTTAGCTTTTATGAAAGAAAATTTTCCAAAAACAAAACTAACTATGGTATTTGATACAGCTCCGGTGGGGTATTTGTTGCATCCTTATTTAGGTAGTCTTGCTGTTGATTGTGAGGAAAATGATGAGGTTTATAAAGCTATAAACAAAAAATACGAAGATGAAAATTGCATGCCAAAATCCATGAATGCAGTTTTTTGGGAAATGAGCCTTGAGGTAGCTAAAGAGCTACATGAGGCTAGGAAATTTGATTATGAAAATTTTTAAAGGTAAAAAATGCAAATAAAAACTCATATAAAAGAAGCTTTAGACAAAGCAGAGGTAATCATCATCACAGCTGGAGCTGGCATGGGAGTAGATAGTGGTTTGCCTGATTTTAGAGGAAAAGAAGGTTTTTGGAGAGCTTATCCGCATTTGCAAAAACTAGGCATAGACTTTGAACGCATGGCTAATCCTACAAATTTTTATACAAACGCACAGCTTGCTTGGGCTTTTTATGGACATAGATTTAAATTATACAAAGATACTATGCCACACAAAGGTTATGAAATACTTTTAAAACTTGCAAAAAGCAAACAAGATTATTATATCGTTACGACTAATGTAGATGGGCATTTTAAAAAGGCTGGTTTTGATGAGAATAAAATTTATGAATTTCATGGAAATATAAATTACTTGCAATGTTTTAATTATGCATGCGGTGATTTGATCTGGCAAATGCAAGAGGAATTAGATATAGATATGGAAAATTTCAAAGCCTTATCTTTGCCAAAATGCCCTAGATGTCAAGGTTTAGCAAGGCCAAATATCTTGATGTTTAATGATGGTAGTTTTAATGATAGCCGTTATTTTTTACAAAAGCAAAGTTATAAAAACTGGCTTAAACCCTTAGAGGATGAAAACATCTTGCTTATAGAGCTTGGAGCTGGTAAGGTTGTACCTAGTATGCGTATATTTGGCGAGAATTTTTGTAAAAAAAGCAAAGCTAGAACACTTTTAAGGATCAATCCAAATGAGTGTGATTTTCCAAAGTTTTTTAGAAATGGCATAGGGCTTAAGATGAAAGCTTTGGAAGCTTTGGAAATGATAGATAGCTTGATATAATAAGCTTAAAATTTAGAAAGGCTATAAATGATTGAAAAAGAAAACGAAGTAAAATCTTGCGTTGTGAGTTTGAAAGAGTTGGTGTGTGGAGATATAATTAATGGTAGTAATATTTTTGATAAAGCTTTTTCTTTAAACATACCTGATTATCAACGCCCTTATGCTTGGGGTATAGAGCAAGTTAAAATTCTTTTAAAAGATATAAGCGAACAAATAGATAAAAATCAAAATAAACAAGATGTTGAAAAACAAAAATATCTTTTAGGAAGTTTGATATTGCATACAGAAAATACAGAAAAAAAGTTTAATATAGTAGATGGCCAACAACGCCTTACCACCTTGGCTTTGATTTTAAGAGTTTTATGCGAAAACAATCAAGAAAAATGCACATGTAAAATAGGTAATTTTTTAGGCGAAGTTAATTACTCTCATAATGAGTCAAAATACCATATCAAAGAAAATTACGAGTATATAAAAGCTTATTTTGAAAGTTATGATAAAAAAGACAAGTTTTTAAAATTTCTTTTAAATAATATAGAATTTATCTGCGTTTTAGCTCCAAGCGTAGATGATGCGTTTTTGTTTTTTGATAGTGCAAATTCAAAAGGAAAAGGCTTAAAATCATACGATCTTATAAAGGCTTTTCATTTGCATTCTTTAGAGAAAAATCAAGATAGTATGTTAGGTTATTATGCAATGAAATTTGAAAATCTTGCAAAAGATGAAAGGAAAATCACTATTTTATTTGATGAGCTTTTAGCACCTGCTAGAGCATGGTTAAAGCACAAAAGCATTAATGCTAATGATATTAAAGCATACGAAGAGTTTTGTAAAGAATTTTTTAGCGATAAATTCCTTTATAGCAAGGAAGATTTAGGAATTTTAAGTAGTTTTGCTAATGGGGTAGATTTTTTTGAGTATTTGTTTAAATACAATGAGTTTTTTGATAAATTATCAAATAATGCTTTATATCAAGAGCTAGATGAAATATATTACACAGGATTTATTTATAACAAATACATTTATGCCATTGCTGTGATGATTTATTTTTCTAAATTTCCAAATGGTAATAGTGATTATTTCTTAGCCTTGCTTGCAAGAGCTGCTTTTAGCTTAAGAGTTTATAGACCAAGTATTTATAGGGCTACTCAAAGAGATTATGCTTTGGAATTTTTAGAAAAAGTGTATTTTGTATCTTTTGAAGAGGAATTAGAGCAAAATTTACTTGATTTTATAGCTATAAAAAATGAAGAAGAAAGAAAATCAGATCAAGGATATAATGGTGGGAAAAAATGGTATTTGGATATAGTTCAAAAAAAATTTTATGAAAATCAACACATACAAAAGCATATAGTTATGGAGAATGAAAATGGCAAATAATTCAACAAATAATCAAAATCAAGCAAGTGTTATAAGTATTGAGAGTATTGATAATAAAGAACAAAGTATCTTTTTTGAAATTCCACCTTATCAAAGACTATATGAGTGGAATAAAGAGCAAATACAAACTTTACTTAATGATATAAAAACTAATGAAAATAAGAATAAATACTTTATCGGTAATGTAGTGGTAAGCCAAAAAGATGATAAATACTTGCTCATAGATGGCCAACAACGCTTAACAACTTTGTTTTTGATAGGATTTTTTCTTTCTTATAAAAATCCAAGCGATCAGCCAAAATGGAAAGATTTTATTATGCAAGGCGATAAACTTAGAATTTCTATGCCTATAAGAGAAAAAGAAGAAAAAGTTTTAAAGGAATTTGCTAAATTTTGCAGTGATAAAAAAAATGATAATAATTTATTCTTACAAGAAATTAAAAAATTTCCACAGGATATATGTCAAAACATACCACAAGCTTTAGAAACTATAGCAAATTGGTTTAAAGAAAATATCAAAGAAAATATCAAAGAATTTTCTGATTTTATTTATAACAATGTAAAATTTGTTTTTGTAGAATTAGCCGAAAATACTGACTTAAATCGCTTTTTTATCCGTATGAATAACCGTGGCAAACAACTAGAAAAACATGAAATTTTAAAAGTAAGATTGCTTTCAAATATCGAAAACAAAAGAGCTTTTTATACTCATATATGGGATATTTGCTCACAAATGGATAATTATATCTTTCAAAAAGCTAGCGATAGAAAGATTTCTGAATTAGATGAAAGCAATAAAGATACTATAGATACTATAGATACTATTATAAAAGAATCATTTGATAAACCAAATCAAGACAAGGAAAACCAAGGTAAATTTAAATCCATAGTAGATTTTTCTACTTTTTTATTGCATGTTTATAAAATTTGCAATAAACAAGATATTATTATAGACAAAAATAAGCTTTTGGAGTTTGTAGATACTCAAAATATTAATTCCGAAGAGTTTATAAAAAATCTTTTAAAATATAGAATTTTATTTGATTATTTTGTTGTTAAGGGTATAGATGATGTGGAAAATTCTTATAAGATTAGAAGATTAACTAAAAATAAAAACAACACATACACAATCAGCAAAGATTCTAATGTTATGCCTGATCTTGCTATGGTGCAAAATTATCTACGCGTAGCAAGAAGTGGTATGTCTAATAATCATCATCACTGGCTTACTCCGTTTTTGAAATTTTTAGATAAATTATATAAAGAGATCAAATTTAACTTTTCATTTGATAAGTTAAGCGATGATGAAAATATAATCAATAAAATACAAATAAAAGATGGTAATATTAATTTTGATGATTTTATCACAAGCGATAAAAATGTTGATCAGAAAAATCTAATATCTTTCCTTGAAAATTTAGATACAGCTTTAGCTAAAGAGCAAGCAAGTACAAAAGATGATAAAAATGATCTGCTTGTAATTTCCAATAATGTTCTTAGAGAACTAGAAATTGAAAATGAACAAATGAGTGTAAAAGATACATTTTTCACTGAAGAAGATATTCCAAACTTAGATCAAGGAACAGCGACTCCGCATTATTGGTTTTATCATTTGGAGTATTATTTGTGGAAGTATTCAAAAACAGAATATAATGAAAAATTAAAAGAAATAGATTGGGAAAATTTTAGCAAAATTGCTAGCAATTTCTATTTTAGAAGCTTAAATTCCATAGAACATGTGCAAGCACAAAGCAAAGTAAATGAGAATGGATGGAATAATGTAAATATAGATAATTTTGGAAATTTAGCTCTTATTAGCTCTAGTTTCAATTCATCTTTAAATAACCAAGATACACAAGATAAATATTTAGATTTGCAAAAATATATAAATAAAGATAGTGTTATATCTTTAAAACTTTGGTTAATTTATGCTTTAAGCAAAAAAGATCAGTCAAAATGGACTTTTGATAATGCACAAACACACAAAGAACAAATGTTAGGAATCTTAAAAAAATCGCTTAAAAGCAATTAAGATAAAGCCTAAGGCTTTATCTTTTCATAAATTTAGCAAGGACTTTATTTTTGCTTCTTATCTTACGAAAATACTCTTTTGATAAGATATCTTTTAAAATTTTAGCATTGTTGTAGCTTAGATTAGTTTTTCTTTGTATGTAAGAAATGGCTTTATTTGCTAAATTTTTCTCTCTTGATTTTTTTATCAAAGCCTTATCTAAAGTAGCTATTTTAGGCATGTTTTTGATAAATTTTAGATACTCTTCTTTGCTTTCAAAGGGAGAATCTTCAAAACTAAATGGAACCTGACTTGGTATTTTTTTTCTTTTTCATTTTTTCCTCCATATTTTTAAAATGATATTCTAGCATAAAATATAGACAATATTAGTCTATAAAATTCTAATATAATTTCATTTTATAAAGGAAAATGATGAAAGATGTTAGGATTGTTATCGATGATGAATTTGATCATGTAAGAGATTTTCAAAATGGCTTTGCAGCGGTAAAAAAAGCTGGTAAGTATAGCTTTATAAATAGCAGTGGAGAATTAATTTGTGATTTTTTATATGATGAGGTTTTAAATTTTAGTCAAAATTTAGCAGGTGTTATGATAAATGACAAATGGGGTTTTATAGATACTAAAGCTAAAGTGGTGGTGGATCTTATATATGATGATGTTTGTAGTTTTGTAAATGATTATGCGCTTTTGCGACAAGGAAATGAAAATATCATCATAGATACTCAAGCAAATATCATTTTAAAGACTGAATATGATGGCATTATAAGACTTAGTGATAAGCTTTTTAAGATTAAAAAAGGCGATGTGTTTGCATTGATTGATCAGAATGGAAATTTTTTAAGTGATTTTGAGTTTTTAAGTATAAAAAGACTAAATGAAAAATTATTTTTATGCAAGCAAAAGATCAATGGCAAGTTTAAATGCGGAGTTTTAAATGAATTTGCAAAGCTTGTTTTAGAGGCTAAATTTGATGATATTAGCTTGATAAATGATGAGTATTTGTTAGTGTTTGATGGGTTTTTGTATGGTTTGTTTGATGTAAATTTAAATTGTATTTTTGATCCTATGTATAAGGATGTGAAATTTATAGCCAAAGATATGATCAAAGTCAGGGTAGGGACTAAATATACTTTGGTAGATAAAAACAAAAATGAGCTTAGTAAGAATAGTTTTAATTTTATGAAGATTATTGATGATGAGCTTGTTTTGTTTTTAGAAAATTCTAAATTTGGTTTCATGGATCAAAATGGGATGTTAATTTGTGAAGCTAAATTTGATGAAGTTGGAGAATTTGTTGGTGGATTAGCTTGCGTAAAAATAGCTAACAAATACGGCTTTATAGATAAAAACGCCAAAATCATCATCGATGTGATGTATGATGAGCTTAGGTTTTTTAGTGAGAATTTAGCAGCCTTTTGTGTGAGAGGAAAATGGGGTTTTATCAATACAAAAGGAAAAACCATCATAGAAGCAAAATACGATGATGTAATTAGCTTTAGCGAAGGTTTGGCTGTAGTAAAAAAAGATGGTAAATACGGCTATATTAATAAAAAAGGAAAAACCATCATAGAAGCAAAATACGATGATGTAAGTAATTTTAGCGAAGGCATAGCAAGTGTAAAAAAAGACAATAGATATTTTTTGATCAATCAAAATGATGAGATACTTTGTGAGCATGAGTATGAGTATATGTCTTGTTTTAGCTGTGGTTTGGCATTAGTTTTAACAAGTGATGGTTTTATTTATGTGGATAAAAATGCAAATATTGTTATAAAAGAGCATTTTGATGAGGCGTTTGATTTTAAAGAAGGTTTAGCACAAGTTTGTATAGATAATCAATGGGGTTTTATTAATACAAATGGAGAATTTGTGCTTGATTTGCAGTTTGAAAATGTAAATGATTTGGGCAATGGAATTTACGAGCTTAGTAAAAATGGACATAAATTTTACTTAGAATACAACGGAAAAATAACCCTTAATCCTTTTTCTCAAAGACAAATTGAATGTATAAGCAAGGATATAGGCTGGAGAATTTTAAGGTTGCTAGAGTTGAAAGAGTAAAATTTGATCTTAAAAGAATGTGCTTAAAATACATTTAACAATCAAAGTTAATGTATTTTAAAACATTTATTTTTATGGTTTTTTTGATTTTTAAATTTATCATATTAACTATCTTATCTTTTATTGCTAATATTAGATTGTTATCTAGTATTATGATTTGATCATATTTGATTTTTACAATAATCTTTCCTTTTTTATCTATAAGACCCCATTTATCACTTTGTTTAACTTTGGCAAAACCTTTGTTAAAATGACCTACTTCATCGTATTGTGCTTTGATAATTAGCTTTTCATTTTTATCTATAAAACCAAATTTTTTATTAATCAAGATTGAAGCTAATCCATCGTGAAAATAACTCACGATATTTTCTTTGTTTAATATTAAATATAATCCAATTTTTGAAGCACCTTGTATGTCAAAAAAAGCTAGATCATCATCTAAACCATCTATAAAATCATACTTTGCTTCTATGACTAAATTCCCTTTTTTATCTATAAAACCCCATTTATTATCAATTTCAACTGCAGCCATTCCTTGAAAAAAGTCTTTGGTTTTATTGTATTTAGTGTCTATAGCAATTTCCCCTTTTTTATCTATAAAACCACATTTTCCATTAAGCTCAACCCTAGCTAAACCTTCGTTAAAATCATAAGCATTATCATACTTTGCTTCTATGACTAAATTCCCTTTTTTATCTATAAAACCCCATTTATCTTTTAAACAAATAGTTATTAAATTTTCTTTATATTTTTTTATGTTTTTAAATTTAGTATTTTCATCAATTTTATAAGGAAAATTTATTTTTATAATATTTCCTTTTTTATTTACAAAGCTATTTTCATCTCCATTATATATTCTAAATAAACCATTATAAGAGCTTTTGGAATTGATACTTCCTTTTAATTCTTTTATAAATTGTGCGTTTGAATCAATTAGAATTGACTTAAAAACAATACGATGATTTTTTGTATTGTGTATTTTTAAATTTATATAATATATTTTCTTTGCATTTAGCACTCCAAAACCATGATATTCTATATCAAAGTTTTGATATGTGAAGGTGCTTTTAGGATGTTTAGTGGTGAGCATTGTTTAAATTGTTATTATTTTGTTTTAGTTGCATAATAGATTTTTTATTGGCAAGTTTTAAAAGTGTTGTTTTCACATGTTTTCCTTTTTTGATTGATATAATATTTTATTATAATGTATTTTTATAGACTACTGCTGTCTAGTTTGATGATTTTTGCTTAGAGATTGATATAAAAACTCTAAGCAGTGGCTTTTAATATAGTTATTATTTTACAAGCTCTTCTAAATGTTTTAAAATTTTTACCATAGCTAAAGTATCAAGTTTGCAGTATTCTAGTAAGGCTTGGCGGAGAGCTTTTCTTTCGTTTTCATCCATATTTTGCATAGTTTCAAAACTTTTCATAGCTTCGCTTCCATTATGGATTAAACCTAAATCATTATAAGCTTGCTCCATATCAGGTATTAGAGCTGGTAAAACTTTTTTATAGAATAACTCCCTTGCATTTTATAATGATAATAATCTTTATTTTTAAAAGGTATCATAAGATCTTTGATATTTTTTTCTATATTTAACAAATGCTCGCTAAATTCAGGAAAAGCAAGTGCTAAATTTCTTATAACACTTTTTTCAAAGCTTGCGTTATAAGCAAGCACGCAAACATTTTTTGGTATATCATTGATCAAATTTTTTGCAAGTTCATATCTTGGATCGATCCCACATTCGCTTAAAAATTCTTTATGCTCTAATTTGTCTTTATAGTCTATATGCAAAGAGTATTGAAAAGGAATTTGCATATAAGACTTGACTACCCTGTATTCAGGTATGACTTGCGTAAAGGATTCAAAATCTAGATGATATATGGGATAGGTTAGCGTATCTAAGAATTTTTTGATATTTTCTTTGTTTATGTAGATTTCTTTATTAAGTGAAGCTTTGATTTGGATTTGTTGATTCTCGGTAAAAGTAGACAGATCTTTTATATCTTTAAAATTGATTATGTTTTTACGGTACAAATTAAAAATTTTATTAGATTTTGAAATGCTAAATATATTCTCATTTTCACATAAATTTCTTTGTTTAATCCAACAATACTCGTATCCATCACAATCATAAGGATCAAAACAATGTGTTCCTATGTCTATATTTGGCTCTTCATTTTTACTTAAAATTTCTTCAAAGTATTTTAAATTTTTTCTAACTTCTTCTTGGTTTTGGATAACTTTATCTGTGATGTCATTGAACTTAAAAAGTTGATTTATATCAAGAAAATCACCTCTATAGTATTCATTGTTTAAATGTATCAGGTTAACTTGTTTGATTTTATAATTTAAATTTGATAAAACATAATACTGCAAAGCACAATCATCTATATATGTTTTTTTAATTACTTTGGAAGTAGGTGTTTTTGTTAAAGATGTAGAGCTTTTTACTTCGTTAATGATCATACCATCTTTAGTATTTTGTAAAATATCTATCATGATCAAAATGCCATCGTAGCAAAAAGTAGCTTCGTAAATCACTTCTTGGTTATTTTCTAATAGTTTTCTAGTTTGTTCGCATTTTTCATTCAAAGAACTACCTTCAAATTCTATCTTTACTCCATTTGGAAAAAGCTCACAAGCTAGCTCGCCTACCTTGTTACCGGAGCTAAATTTATCCGAAGTATTCTCTGGGGTACTTAGTACTTCATCTTTGTAAGTTTTCAGCCATAAAGACTTAGCACATTGTGTGCCTCTTGTGTATCTTGATTTTGAAAAAAACATTATTTACCTTTCTTTGTTGTTTTGTTTGAATTTTAGCCTATTTTTATTAAAATAGGCTAGAGTATTATTTTTTCAAAGGTTTATCTCGCATTAGAGCATAAATTAGTCCGCTTGAAAAAGCAAAGCGTGCTAACGCATTTTGTTTTTCTTCTCTTCTTTGCGCTACGGTTTTAAGATTGCTTTTTCTCAAAACTGCAAAAATACTAAGTCCATACCATAATCCTAATGTTACTTTTAAAGGTAGTATTAAAATCATTAGTAATGGATTATTACGATTATCTCTTAGTGTTGTGTATGCTATATATAATACAACGCATGCCCATATAAAAGCAATGACACCCATAATCATTAGCGCAGTATCTCTTTCTATTCGCATTAGAAATAATGTCATAAAGATTATAAAGGCTAAAGGCAATACAGCAAATAATCCAACACACAAGCTAAGATCTATTGTATTTCTATATATGACTACCTTGCCTTTTAATCCATAATACACAAGCACTGCAGCTATGATGATATATATTAAGATAGCTATGGTGATGATTATTGTATTGGTATAATCTTCTTGAGCTATTTTTGTGCTTGTATTGTTATCTATGGTTTTTTCTATTGTTATATCTTGTTGTGCTGTTGTATAATTTCCTTCAGCATTAGCAAAAGTAAAACATATACACATTAACATGCTTAAAATTAAAAATAGTTTTTTCATTTTATTCCTTTGTTTTTGATTTGTTATTTTAAATTTGATTTTTATTTTTTAACACCTCCATGACTTGATATTTTTTATTTTACAATTGTAATTTATTTTAGTGGACTGAGTTTGTCTATTTTAAATTTTTTATTTTGGTATAATTAACAATGCAAAAATTAAGTTATAATTATAAAAATCAAAACTAAGGAAAACAATGGGTGATTTAAAAACTAGATTAAACGAAATTAAAAATGAAGATAAAAATTTTGGTTATTTTTTTGATAAAGATGGAAAATGTTATATTTATCATACTAAATTTGGCAAGGAAAGAAATAGTGAAATTTCAGGAAATGATGATATTAAATCGAAATTTAAAGAGTTGATTGATAACATTTATAAGGAAAATAACGATAAATTTAATAGTTTAAAAGAAGCTTTTGAGAAATATTTATACATTTATAATGATAAAAGTACTATACATATTAAATTTAATAAAAATGGAGAATTTTTACAAACAAAAAGCAAAATTGTGGACAATTTTAGTGAAACATTTAAAGAAGATAAATTTGATGATGAAAAATTTAAACAATGGTGGGATAAAAGTATAAATAGTGCTAGAATGCAAGGTAATGCTACGAATTTATTAAAAGATAAAACAAAATTAGCTGATAATCTTAAAAAAATAAATGATGCTTCAGATAAAAGTAGAAACTTGACACAATTACTCGATAAGCTTGAAAATGTAGAAGGTATGAAAGCTACTGCTAGAGAGCTAGCATATTTTTTACAATTTGATAAAGATAAATTTCCACTTGCAAATGATGCTTCTGTAAATACCGCTAAGTATATCTTTGAGATATTAAATAAATATAATTTTGGTTTTTACAAATACAAAGAAGAGGAGTATTTTAACTTTGTTTCGGAAAAACTTGGCATAGATATAAGAGGACATCTTCCAAAATACTACATTCTAGATCAATTTTTAAATTTGATCGATAAGATAAAAAAATCTGATTTGGCTTTGATTACAAAAGAAAAATTAGATAAAAATGATGAAAGTAAAGATATAAAACAAAGTGTATATTATATACTTTATCAAGCAGCTTATGATTTTGCAAATTTATGTGGCAAAGCAGATATAAAAAGCAATGATTTAGAAGGCTTTAAAAAGCTTTTAAAAACGCATAAAAACATCATTTTTCATGGAATTCCTGGAACTGGAAAAACCTACACTATAGTAAATAATGTAAAAAATATCATTAAAAATGAAAATCAAATGCTCATTACTCAATTTCACCCAAGTTTTTCTTATGAGGATTTTATAGAAGGTATTAAACCTGCAGGGATTGAAAATGGACAATTAAAACTTGAACTTAAAAATGGAATTTTTAGAGAATTTTGTGATAAAGCAAAAGAAGAAGAAAAAGGATTTTTGGAAAAACTCGAAAAAGGAAATTTTAATGAAGCTCTAAGCGATCATGGGTATTTTTTCATAGCTGATGAGATTAACCGTGCGGAATTATCTAGGGTTTTTGGAGAATTACTTTATGCGCTTGAGTATAGAGGAGAAAAAGGTAAGATAAAAACACAATATGCCTCTATGAGAGATGATGAGGATTTTTATGTGCCTGAAAATATGTTTTTACTAGGGACTATGAATGATTTAGATAAAAGCATAGATAGTTTTGATTTAGCGCTTAGAAGACGTTTTATATGGCAAGAAATGGAGTGTGATTATGGTGTAATAAGAGATGAAATATACGCAAAAAATATCGAAGAATACGCACAAGCTTGTAAAAAATTAAACGATAAAATTAGTAAAGATATAGGTGAAAAGTATCAACTTGGGCATTCTTATTTTCTAAAAATTGAATTTAAAAATGATGAGATTAAAGATAGTGATATGAAAAAACTTTTTAGCAACCGCTTTGAAGCACTTTTAAAAGAGTATTTAAGAAGCGAATATAGTGAAAAAGACATACAAAATCACTTGGATGAATTAAAAAAACTTTTTGTTATAGAAAAACCAAATGAACCAAAAAAATGAAAAATCCAATAAAAATAAATGATAATAGCTTTAGAGAAATAGAGCAAAAATCTTCAAAAATACAAGATTTTGATCTGTATTTTGAAGATTTTATAAAAAATGGAAATTTCTTTTCTTTTTTTAATGATGATGAAAAAATTTTAAGTAAAAATGCTAAAAATCCTATCATTTCAGTAAGAACGATTGAAGAAAATAAAAGGCAAATTGCTAGTGGAAATTATATAGGAAAAATTTCTTATAATGGTTTGGAAATTGAGATAAATTCCAGGTTTGGCAAGAAGTTTTTAGAAAGAATGCTAAATTATGCTAATGATGTATTTGTTGATGATGTGAGTATTTATCAAGATGTAAAAAAAGAAAACAATATAAGTGAGTTTATACTTTTTTATATCTTTGTGCAAAAACTTGAAAAAAGTTTTTTGATAGGTTTGCCTAAAAATTATCAAAGTAAAAAATACAACGATTTGCGTTTTAAGGGAAATATCGATATGGTTGAATTTATAAAACACAATATCCCTTTAAAAGCAAAGGTTGCTACAAAAACAAGAGAGCAAATAGAAGATGTGCATATTATTAATGTATTATATAAAGCATTAGAAGTCATAGAAAAGAAAAATTCAAGCTTTTTAAAAAATGTAAAGCATATAAAAACCTATTTAGTGCAAAATAAAAGCGAGCATTGTTTTATAAAAGAAAGTTTAAACAAAGCCTTTTCTAGTAAAGCCTTGAGAAATCAAAACTATCAAAACTACAAAGAGCTTTTAAAATATGCAAAAATGATTATAGAAAGTCAAAATTTCACTAGTAAAAATAAAAATGATCAAAAAAGTTATGGTTTTATCGTTAATATAGCAGAGCTTTTTGAAATTTATATAAGCAAACTTTTAAGAAATAATTTTGAAGAATATATGGTTGATTCTCCAAAGCTTGAAATTTATAAAAATAGCTTTTATAAACGCTATATAATACCTGATATTGTTTTGTCTAAAGATGATACATATATGGTTTTTGATACTAAATATAAAAGAATGAAAATGGAAGGTAGAAGCCAAAATGGCATGGGAGATTTAGACAGAAATGATTTGTTTCAAATTCATACTTATATGGGGTATTATCAAAAGATAGGCAAGGTGCTTTTAGGTGGACTTTTATATCCTATGCAAGAATTTGAAAAAGCAAAATGTCATAGTGAAAATTCTATCCTTTCAGATGAGTATAAATTTATAGTTGATGGAATTTTTCTTGAAGATAGTCAAGATAAAGAAATCACTCTTGAGTATATTACCCAAAAAGAAACGCAATTTATAGAAAGGATCAAAGAGCTACTAAAACAATCATTTTAGTAGCTTAACAAAAGAAATCTTTCTTTCTATATCCTCGTGAGCGATAGAGTTTATTTCTAGTTTATAGGGTTTAAAATTTTTCGTGCCAATATTAGCAAATAAAATATCCAAACTCACATCTAAAAGTTTTTTTAAACCTTTTGAAAAATCATAATCTTTTAAATAAAAATTATTTCTTATCAAATTTTCATTTTGTTTTAAAATTTCTAGCAATTCTTGCTCTTTAATATAAAATAACCCTTCTATAAGCATGTTTTGATAAGGCGAGATGTCGTTGATGTTTAGCACTTTTTTATCTATCCAGCCATTTTTAGGAAAGGCATATGCACTTGCAAGATGATAGAGTTTGCTTTTTGTATTTGTTTCTTTTAATTTATAGTGTATTTTTGCATTATGTTTTATAAAATCAACAACACAAAAATATTTAAAATCCGCATAATTTTGACTTAAAAAATTTTCAAAAGACAAAAGTTTGCTTTGAGTATTTTCATCTAAAAAATATCCATTTTCTAAATGATAGCTTTGGCTTAGTAGTTGTATATTTTCTGTGTTTTGAATTTGTGTTTGGAAATTAAACTCATCATTGTTTGTTTTATATAATGCTTTAATGTATTCTTTTGCTTTTATATCATTAAATCCAAACACAAAGCTTTTGTGTATTGTTCCTTGAAGTGTTATGTTCATAGTTTTATCCTTTTTATAAAAATCCCATATTGATTTTTTCATCATCTGATTTGAGTTTTGATTCTTTTTCTAATTTTTCTAAAAACTCATCGGCGTTTTTGATTTTAAAAATTTTATTTTGTCTAAGGATTAGCGCAAAATCGCCCAAACAAATATTTTGAAGCCTTAAGAGCCTTTTTGAAATTTGTTTTTTATTAAAGCTTAAATTTAATTCTTTAGCAAAAAATTCAAAAGCCTTTAAAAGCTTTTCTTGTTTTAGTGCCTGAAATTCTATCTTTAGATCAAATCTTCTTATGCTAGCTTTATCAAGGTTTTGTAGGTAGTTTGTAGAAGCTATGAAAATACCTTCAAAATTTTCCATTTGCATAAGCATTTCATTAACTAAACTTTTTTCCCAGCTTTTATTTGCTTCGTCTCTACTATAAATTAACGCATCGATTTCATCAAGCTGTAAGATAGCATTATCATTAGAAGCTTTTTTGAAAATGTTTGCGATATTTTTTTCGTTATTGCCCACAAAAGGATCTAAAATATCACTAAGTTTATAAGAATGTAAAGTTTTGTTTAAAACATTAGCTAGTTCTTTACCAAACTCGCTTTTTCCACTACCTGCTATGCCATAGCTTAAAATTCTCAAACTTGAATTTTTATCTATATTGTTTATTAGTTCTTGTAAATTTAAATCGCATTCTATCAAGCTTAAATCGTATTTTTTGTCTTTTTTTGGCATTGAAATGCCGCAAAGTGATCTTGCTTTTAAATTTTCATTGATCAATCTTACAAATACTTCTTGGCTTTTTCTTTTAAAGATCTTAGCATTGTTTGCACATTTTAAAATGACCCCTTGAGAAAGTTCAGGATGAGAAGCTATATTTTCTATAATGGCTTCATCTATTTTTATATTTTTCTTATTGAATAACTTTTTTATATTTTGAATTTTCTTTTCTTTGGGCATACTTTCAAGCTCTAAAATAACATCAAAACGCCTCAAATACGCCTCATCCATGTCTTTAGAATTTGATAAAAATACACAAATGCCATTTTCTTCATCTAAGATTTTATTGATTTTTAATTTTTCTTTTAAAGAATCATAGCAAAGGCTATCTTCACACTCATCAAAGACTATTATTTGTTTTTTTGGATTGAGTATTTTTTTAAGTGCATAAAAATTTGAAATTCTACTTGATTTTTTATCATTTTCACAATCTTTAACGCACAATGCTTCTTTTCCAAGCTCTTTAGCTATGAGTGCGCTAAGCTCGTTTTTGCCCACACCTGCTTTTCCATATATAAAAATATTCCCCTTTTGGCGTTTTTTTAAAAAAGTAATGATAGTATTTAATTCTTCTTGTATATAGTCAAAATCACTCAAATTTAGTCTAGTTTTAGGTAAAAAATAAGAAAACTCACCCATAAGTGTAGTTTTGCTAATATCTTGAGTGAAAATGCTTTCAAAATTATTTACATCTATACCAAAGGCATCACTATCATAATAGCACAAGGCATCTAGTTTAAAAAGCATAGAATCATCACTTAAGGCTTTATTGACATCTTTTGAAGTGTGGTTGAAAATTTTTTCTATGATTTTTTTGCCTAAAGCAGTGCTATAACCTTGGTGTAAAGCAAATCTACCTTTGTTTGCATAGTAAAAAAATGCAAACACATCACATTCTGCTTGAGTAAAATTTAAGTATTTTTTAAGATAACTTAGATTTTTCTTTAAAAAGCTAGGATAGATAAATTTGGAGTATTGTTTGTAGATAAAACTAGGGATTTTATTATCTTTTTCTAGTATTTCCTCAAATTCGCTGTAAAAATCTTTTTTGATTTGCTTGTTGTTTGAGAGCATTTGTGCGTGTAGTGAGATGACTTTTACATTATGTGAGTAATAATCAAAATCCGCAATGTGAGTAAGAGTAGAAGTATTTGTTTGCATTATAAACCTTTAAACTAAGATATATAATGTAATTATAAACAAAATAACTAGACTTTAGTTGTCTAGTTATGAGAATTATTTGGTGTTTTGTTTTCTAATAAGTCTTTATAGAAACTTTCAATGGTGGTTTTGAAATATTTCTTAAAATTTTCAGCACTTATCATATCGCTTTTTGCATTATTGCAAATACAGCAGGCTAAAACACAATTTTCTTCATTGTAGCCTTTATCTGGATCTAATCTTTCAATTTGCAATGAGCCATTAAAAGATGGTTTTTTGGAAGTTATAAGTTTGTTTTTAAATAGTTTTTTTAATTTATCTTCCTTGATACCGCAGTAGTAGCATGTTCGTTTTTTTTCATCGATTTTCAAATACGCTTTTTCATACCACATAGCAAATTTTTTCATATCTTCAAATTTTTCTTCAACCATTTTATCGATTGCACTAAATTTTTCATTTTCATTATTCCATTTTTTGTTGATTCTATACTTCTTTCTTACCACTTCATAATGATTTTTTAAATTTGCCACATAGTTTTTATCTTTTGATTTTGGTTCTAATTCTTCTTTTATTATTTCTTCAATGTTAAGATTGTATGATTTTGCCTTGATTAGTTTTTTTGTAATTTCCTTACTTCCAAAAACACCTTTTAAATAAAGCTTTAGAAATTTCTTTTTAATATCATCGTTTAATTGATTGATAAATTCAACTCTTTCTTGATTTTCCATTTTTAATCCTTTAAATAAATTTAATCATTGTAAAATATTAGCACTAATGCAATGCAAAGCACCACCTTTTTTGATAATAGGCTTTAGATATATACCTATGATTTGTTTATCTTTATAAATATTTTGTAAAAAGCTCAAAACCCTCTCATCCTCATTTATATCATAAGTTGGCACAAATACCACCTTATCAAACTCTAAAAAATTTAAATACGCACCCCATTTGTATTTTTGCATAAATTCTTTAGAATAGCTCATTTTTGTAACTTTAAAATCTTTTAAAGCAGTGTTTAATTTCTCAAAAAATTGCATATTTTCTAAAGAAAAATCATTGATTAACACATGATCTTTACTTATAAATCTTACCATACTATCACTATGTGCGTATCTATCATAAGATAGCTTTGGTAAAAAGACTATGTGTTTTAAATTTAGACTTTGTTTTAAAGTATGGATAATGCTTTCCTTGCTAAGTGCTAGGTTTTGGCTAAAAATTTTCTCACACATAAAGGCAATATCATGTTTTCTTATGAAATTACCTCCATCAAGGATTAAATTTAAGTGATTTTTTAAAGGTTTTATAGTGGTTTTTAAGTGTGGATAGTTTCTAAGATAATCAGGATCATAAATATAGCTTGTCGCCGTATTTTCATACACTAAAGGCATGAAATCTCTTAACCATATATCATTACTTGGTATTTCTTTAAAAGCGATGTTAAATTTAGCAAAATTTTGCACAAGATTTTGATAAATTCTTTTATGTTTTGATGATAAAAGTGTAGAAATGGCTATCATTCATCGTTCTTTTGCATACTTAAAACTAACAACTCATCATCATAAATAATGTCATATTGTAATATATCTCCCCAAAGTTTTAATTTACCTTGTGAATTTTCATAATGTTTTATAGCTAGTTCTTTGAGCTTTTGCATGATTTGTGTTTTATCAAGATAGAGCATATCATTGCTAATAGGAAATTTAAGTACGCGTAAGTGAGATAAAAACATCAAAGCATGCAAAGGCTCACTTTTGCGTTTAAAATTTGTTTTTATGATAGCTTTTGCTTCTTGTAATTTTATGAATTTATCTTTTAATAAAATGCTTTGATTTAAAAATGAATTTAAAATTTATTTATCTAAGATAAAATCAAATTTTTGTATAAATTCCAAAGAGGAATTTACCATATCATAATGTCCTTTTAAAATCCATTCTTGTATGCTTTCGCATTCTAAAAACAAAGTTTTTGTTTTGGTAAATTTTTCTACATTGTGATAGCCAAATTTCTTTGCAAGCAAAGTCTCATCGGTGTGAGTTAGGATGTGTTTCATGGTTTGAAGCATTTTTAATCCTTTTTTTGAATGATTTGAAAAATCATAGCTAAAAAAAGCAGACAATGGTAGTCTATATTTTTGTAGTATAATTGTGAAAATTATTTTAAAGGCATTGTGAATGAAAAATTTTATTGAAGAATTATTAAGGGTTAATGATAAATTTGAAGAAAATACCAAAAAAGGCATGAGTGATATAAATATTTTTGAAGCTTTGGGAGTTGAGTATAAAGAAAATTATCATTCTAAATTTATAGCTTATTTGATCGATCCGCATGGTGATCATTATCAAGAGTTTTTTGCAAATGAGTTTCTAAAAAAGCTTGGAAGATATACAAAGGCTGGTAAATTTAAAAATCTTACAGCTCATGACATAGAAAGAGTAGAAACAGAAGCTTGTGTAAAAGATAATAGAAGGATCGATATACTCATAAGTTTAAAAGATAAAAGATATATCATCATAGAAAATAAACTTTATGCAAAAGATCAGCCAAATCAACTCAAAGACTACATAAAATACATAAGAGAAAAAGGTAAAAACATAGATGATTTTCATGAAAATATACTTACTATTTATTTGCATAAAAATGAAGATACCGAACCTAGTAAGTATAGCTTAGGCACAAGAAATGGATTTAAAATAAATGATGATCTTATATATGATAGTAATGATAAAAAAATGAGTTTTTATCTAAAAATGGATTATAAATGGATAAAAGAGTGGATTAATGCTTGTATAGGTGTGTGTGAGAATAAAGTTAAAAACAATGAAATTGATAAAAAATTTAAAAATGATATGCAAAATGTGATTTTTACTTTAAATCAGTATAAAAACATTTTAGAATGGTATGTAACAGATGAATATGTAGCTAGGGATTATGTATTAAATTTTCTAAAAGAAAGTAAAGAAAATTTAAAAAATACTAAGGCTTTGTATAGATATACTAAAAATAAAAGTGATTTTAAAGATGTGGATAATGATAAATATAAAAAAGCAAAAGAAATAGTAAGAGAGAAATGGGATGAAATTTGTGAAGAATTAGTAAATGATTTTTTTAATGAGCTTGAAAAAGAATTTGAAAAAGAACGAACTATATGTGATGAAAAATGGTTTGGATATAAGCTTGATGAGAAAAGAGTTAATTACGATTGGTTTGATTTTTATCCAAAAATTTATGAAGATGATAATGATGTGTGGCCTAGTGTGGGTGTTTTTTTTGGAAAAGGTGATTATGATAATTTTGGATTGACTTTTAAAATGAATTATAATGAAGATAAAAATAAATATGAAGAATGCTTAAAATGTTTTCAAAACTCAAATATAAGAAATGATAATATCCGCAGAAGCGGTGATCATTATTACTATGATGTATTTGAAAATTTTAACTTTAAAGAAAAATATGCTTTTGCGTATTGGCTAATAAATAATCATGGCAATTGGATGGTAGAATTTTCTAAAATTTTAAGAGAATTCTTGGATAAAAATACCATAAAAGATGTTTTAAAAAAGATAAACAATGAATTAAAACCAAACAAATAAGCAATTATTTACTTATTTGATCAAGGTATTCTCTAATTACTTCTTTGACTTTATTTGCTATAAAATCAGGTTCTAAAACCTTTATATAAGGTATGTAATAATACACCAAAGGTAAAATTTCCATTTCATGAGTTATCTCAAGCTCTATTTCTATGGAGCCATCTTTGTCTTTGCCGGTGATGATTTGTGAATTTAGAGGCTTTCTTTCAAAGTATTTTCGCACAGGTTCTTCTACTAAAAGCCTTACTGTAAAAGGCTTATCAAGACTAAACCATATAGAATTTACTCTTTGAAGTTTTACTTCTAAACTCTCATCGGTTTGAAAATGCTCTTGGGTTAGGGTGATGTTTTGGATATTTTTTAAATAAAATTTTTTGAAAATATCACGTTTTTTCATGTCAAAAGCAAGTAAATACCAAAATCCACTAAAAAAAGCTAGTTTTAAAGGTTTTACTTGGAAAAGTTTATTTTCATATTTAAAGACAATTTGTGTTTTGGTGTTGATGGCTTGTTCAAGAATTTGAAAATTGCTAAAATCTTTTTCTTCTAGCTTTTCTGCATCTAGGCTAGTATGGATGGGATTAGAAATGTTTTGAGAAAGTTTAGAAAGTAGGGGATGAGCCTTAGCATAAAAGCTATTTCCAGCACTTTTTGCCATGGTATCAAGCACTTCAAGGATTATTTTTTCATCATCTTGCTCTTGTATATCTTTGCTTGTATCGATACGCCACTTTCTTCCATTTTTAATAAGCCCCATAGGCTCAAAAACCCCTTGCATATCTCTTTTTATGGTTTTAGCGCTTACATTGAGTTCTTGGGCTAGTTCTTTTATAGTTATGCCATTTTCAGACTTTACTAATTTTTCATATAAAACTTCAAGGCGTGTTAGTTTGGAATTTGCAATGTATTTTTTAAGATCTTTCATGATTTTTCTCTAAATTTTTTAAAATATTAACAACAATTGCTTTATAAACAAATAAAGTCTAGTTTATAAACGCTGCAAGACTTATAGTTTGGAAATGAAAGTTTATTTAGAAAATAATATTTGAGAGTAAAAGATGATAAATATATAATTATTAGAATACAAAAGGTTGTTTTTACTAGGTTTAATTAAGAGTGATGAAAGTATAGGTCAAAGCAGACAAGCTTGTAAAAAAATATATGATTTGCTATATCAACAAGATTTATCAAATATAAAATTAGAAATCACAAATAAATTTTAGAAAGGAGATAAAAGTTTAAGTAGACCAAAGGTGGTATTCTAGCTCCCC